>JBAUBR010000530.1:0-81376 GCA_049676965.1 Occallatibacter sp. | reverse complement strand
CCGCTCGCCGCACGACTCTCTTCCTCGCCCTGGCCCAGTGCCGGGGCGTTGTTGTGTTTGGCCATCATATTCAACTGGCGAGTTGCCTTGCGGCTCATCTGTTCTTGCGTCGCGTAGCTAAGAAATGTACCTGTAATGCGCCCTTCCCCTGGACGCACAGCACGGTCGGGTCAAGGTCGGTCCGCATGACCCAGTACGCAGTTGGGCAATCTTTGCTCCCGATGCCCCACTGTGAAAGTGAGCAAAATCCGGTCCGCATGACCCAGTACGCAATTTGGGCAAAGATCTGTCCCAATTACCCAGTGCGCGAATTGAGTCATCCAGACAAATAGGCGGTCAAGGCGCGGCAGACCGGCGGAACCTGTGCTTGAGGCTAACGCTCGCATTGGATTCGGACCATGTCAGCGGCTGCTCGTGACAGTTGTGTGACCTTCGCTGATCTCCCAACGCTGACAGCGTAAACGTCCGCTGCGTGGGAGCTTCGTACGCGAAGACGCACCCCCGGCACGATCCCCGCAGTCCTCAGGGTCTTGACCAGAGCAACATTGTTGTCGGAGATACTCTCCACAATAAACACGCCTTGCCCTAGATTCTCCGTCAACGGGACTGAGGTTCGTTCAGGCATCGTCCCATCAAGCGCAGGGATGCAATGCCCATGGGGATCGATCTTCGGATGCCCGAGTTTAGCCGCGATGCGCTCCTCAAGGCGTTCTGAGATGAAATGCTCCAGACGCTCAGCCTCTTCGTGCACTTCTTCGATCGGATAGTCGAGCATCTTGTAGAGAAATGTCTCAATCAGCCGATGGTGGCGCACCACTTCGAGCGCTCGCCGTTTCCCTGCAGTAGACAGCCTTACACCGCGGTGGCGCTCATACTCGACGAGAGGCGTGGGCGACGAAGCCAATTTCTGCAGCATGTTCGTAACCGAAGACGGAGCTACTCCGAGCCGGTTTGACAGCGCAGTACTTGCAACGCGGTTCTCTTCCGGTCCGCCCAGTGCCAGAATCGCCTTCAAATAGTTGTCGACCGATTCGGTATTGGGATTAGGTTGACGTCGAGCCATTACTCGCCCTCGATCCTGTGACTTGACATCCAGTATATTTTAGGCGAACCTAAATTTAGGCGTACCTAAATCGGTCGCCTTTCAGTCATTATCTCTTTTCCTCTTCGCGCCGAGCACGAGCGGGGATTGCTCGCTTCCAGCTCCTCAGAAACCATTCGCCGGAATTCGGGGGTCATCCAATGGCCGAAAATCGACTCATAAATATCCTTGTTCTCTTCTTGCTGTTAACCATGGTTAAGTCTAACTACTTACTGGCGCAAAGTGGGACAAGTAGTGCCCTGACTGGGACCATTACGGACAGGAGCGGCGCGTTGATTCCCAGTGCCCAGGTCAAGGCATTTGAGGTCAACACCGGCGCAGTTCGCATCGTCCAGAGCAACGCAGACGGTCGCTTCCTCTTCAGCCAGGTAAATCCGGGGACCTATCGGATCGAAGTTCATTCCGACGAGTTCGGACCATCACAGTCGCAGCCGACTAGTGTTTCCGTTGGACAGACCGTCACGGTGAACTTCACGCTATTGCCAGCTGCGACCGAGCAGACCGTTGAAGTCAGGGAACAATTTGGGTTGATGAGCCTGGAGAACCCAAACACCTCCACGACGCTCGAAGCCGAGACCATCAAGAACCTTCCCAACCCCGGTCAGGACCTGACGTATGTCGCGCAGTTCGCGCCGGGCGCGTTGATGAATACGGCAGGATCATCCAATGACGCCAAGGCCGCAGGCGGTTATGGGAATGTCGAGTTCAACGGTCTTCCCGCAACATCCAACGGCTATATTCTGGACGGCTTCGATGCGAACGATCCCTTCCTTGGACTCAACGTTGGCCTTTCCACCAACCTCGTCATAGGCCTCGACGCCTTGCAGGAAGCGACCGTGAATACCAACTCCTATGCGGTCGATCAGGGGCGCTACGGGGCCTCGCAGGTCAATTACTTTACGAAGTCCGGAACCAACCGGTTTCACGGGGATGTGTACGAGATATGGAATGGATCGCTGCTGAATGCGACCGATTATTTTCTTCATGCCAACGACACGCTGGGAAACATTGCGAAAAAGCCGCGATCGACTGTGAATGAATTCGGTGTGAGTGTCGGTGGGCCGCTGCTGAGGGACAGGCTTTTCTTCTTTACACACTTCGAAGGCATCCGCATCGCATTGCCCTTAGTGGCCCGAACGACGGTGCCGTCGCCGGCGTATCAGCAGTATTTGCTGCAGCAACTGCCGCTGGGCGGGACCGACCCAATCAACGGAACCGCGTTGCCCGCGCAACCCGAAGAAGTCACGTTCTATAAGAAGATGTTCTCGCTCTACCGCAATACGGCAGGCACGCCAACACCGGTGCTTACTTGCCCATTGGATGCAAGCGGCGCTCTGTTGCCAGGTGCGCAAACCGCAACCAATCTCTTCAACGGCTCTGGCTGCGCGAACATTCGAACACAGTCAATGAACAACAGCGACAGCGAGAACTTGATCGTCCTCAAGATCGACCACACGATCGATGCAAAGAACAGCATCTGGTATCGCTTCCAGCAGGACACAGGCTTGCAGGCCGCCTACACCGACCCGATCAACCCGATCTTCAATGCGTATTCTCCGCAGCCGCAGCGGACGCTGGTGCTCGGCTACACACGTATCTTCACGCCGAATCTCGTCAATCAATTCAACCCCGGTGTGAGTTGGTATTCAAGCCTCTTTCTGCCTAACAATTATTCACAGGTGCTTCAGACTTTCCCCATTGTGCTGGCCGGAGGAAGTTCCAACGCGCCCTTCACGACGATTGGCGGCAACGACCAGACGTATACACAAGGCCGCAAGGTTACTCAGTGGCAGATCAACGACAACCT
Source organism: Occallatibacter sp. (assembly GCA_049676965.1). GTDB lineage: Bacteria > Acidobacteriota > Terriglobia > Terriglobales > Acidobacteriaceae > Telmatobacter. The sequence continues at coordinate 78,467 of JBAUBR010000530.1, read as the reverse complement.
CATCTGGACGCGCGGCCGACATAGTTTCAAGTTCGGCGAGAACTCTCGGAGGTTGGACGTGAGCGATTACGATCTGGGCGAGGGGGTTGTTCCTGATGTGGTTTATAACGATCTCGCGCAGTTCACCTACGGAGCAGCATCGACGGCAACGGCAGGATATCCAGTGACGCAGAAAGAGCGCATCGCTTTGGGCAACCTTGACCTCTACGCGATGGACACCTTCAAGGCCGGCCAGCGATGGACCCTTATGGCTGGCCTGCGCACGACCTGGAACACAAATCCCATAAATCAACACGGCCTTTTTGCGCGGCCAGCGGGATCCTTCCTCGATATGGAGCACACTATTGATCAGCCGTTGAGCCAGGTCATTCAAACAAATGTACGAACTCTCTTCCCGAGCACACCACTCTTCAATTGGCAGCCACGTGTTTCGGCAGCTTACAAGCTGTCGGATAAGATGGCGCTCCACGCGGGCGGAGGCGTCTTCAACGACATCATCCCCGCGCAGGTTGCCGACCTGGGCGCAACGAACCCTCCCTCGGCGCCTGTCTTTGTGGGTGGCATCAATGGACAGGTGGGCGGCATCGGCATTGCGCCGGGAGTTACCAACAGCGCAGTGGATGCTACAGCCGCGGCCAACCACTCCTTTCAAACTGCCTTTTCTTCGGGCAGCGCACCGTGCGCTGGATTAAAAACGGGAGCTGCCCTCTGTCCACTGGCGGTCAATCTGAATACCTTTCCCAGCGGCACACTAAAGACACCATACTTTCTCGAATGGAGCCTGGGACTGGAGCGCGAGTTAGGCGCACGAGGTTCGCTGCACGTGGATTATGTCGGCACGCGCGCTGTGCACGAACCCTATCAGGTGCAATTGAACGGCTATCAGACTGTATGCGAAGGCTGCTTTGCTCCCTTCGCATACAACCAGCCACCCGACCAACGATTCGGCAGCGTCAACGAATTCCGCACGAATGCGGGCAGTCACTATACCGGCCTGCAAACCAGCGCAACCAAACAAATAGGTGGGCTCACGTTGCAGGGAAACTACACCTATAGCCATTGCCTCGATGAAGTATCGAATGGCGGACTGCTGGCTTTCTCCAGCCTCGGCATACTCTCGCCCCTTCCCGGTGATCTGCGCAGGGAGTACGGCAATTGCGATTACGACGTACGCCAAAACCTCACGGCTTTCGGAGTTTATGAGATTCCGTTTCACTCCAGCCACGTATCCCTGAGGAAGATTCTCGGCAATTGGCAGGTATCGGAGACGGCTTTCCTGCACAGTGGATTGCCCTTCAGTGTAGTCAGCGCACCGTACACGGCGAATAATAACGGCATCTTTCAAGGCAGCGGGCCGCAGTATGCAAACCGGGTTCCCGGCATGCCGCTCTATCGCAAGTCTTCGATTTCCGGCGTAACGCAGACCGGTAGCCGACAGTGGCTCAATCCGGATGCCTTTGCTTCGGTCGTCGATCCAAGCACTGGAGCATGTGCGGGCGGCGATTCCCAAGCCAACTGCCAGTTCGGCAACTCAGGGCGCAACAACTACCGAGGTCCACATTTCACCTATTCCGAAATGTACCTGACGAAGAAGATTCTGATCACGGAGCATGTCACCTTCCGCTTCGACACGCAGTTCTTCAATGTCTTCAACCATCCCAACTTTGCGCTGCCTACCAATCAAGCTGGAGCACCGGGAAAACCCGCAACCCAAACAGGCTTTGGCGCGGTCACCAGCACCATCTCGCCGCCCACTGGGTTGCTGGGGGTCGGACTCGGCGGGGACAGCTCCCCGCGCATGATCGCTTTCCAGGGAAGAATCGACTTTTGACAATTGCGTCTCCCAAGCGGGGATTCATTGAACTGCAGAATTGACTTCGGAAAGAGCACCGATGAACCAAACAGATAAGGACAGGAGCACCGTCGTTCAAACCGAATCCGCCGGATCAGAATCGGGAAGCCATGTTTCGCTGGAGAACGTGCATGGCTCTATCTTGGTGCCAGATCATCTTGCCGGCTTCTGGAAACAGTGGCGTGCTTTCGTCGGTCCCGCGATTTTGGTGAGTGTCGGTTACATGGATCCTGGCAACTGGGGAACTGACCTGCAAGGCGGCGCTCAATTTAAGTACGGGCTTCTATGGGTGGTCGGACTTGCCAGTCTGATGGCGATTTTCATGCAGGTTATCTCCGCCCGGCTCGGTGTAGTGACGGGGAAGGACCTCGCTCAATGCTGCCGCGACTGGTATCCCAAGTGGACGCGTTGGCCCAACTGGTTGATGAGCGAAGTCGCGATCGGCGCCTGCGACCTTGCGGAGGTGCTCGGAAGTGCCGTAGCCCTCAACTTGCTTTTTCATATTCCCCTTCTGTGGGCGGTCATCATCACGGGCCTGGATGTGCTGCTCCTCCTGGGCTTGCAACGGTTTGGCATGCGTACTATCGAGGCTATTGTGTTGCTGCTGGTGGCGACGATTGGCTTGTGCTACTACATCGAGATTTTCGTCCTGCCCCAGACCCAGCCCAGTTTTCTGGAAATGGGGCGAGCGCTGATTTCGCCTCATTTTCGTCAATCTGGAATCCTATACCTCGCCATCGGCATCATCGGTGCAACCGTGATGCCCCACAACCTGTACTTGCATTCGGCACTCGTGCAGAGCCGCAAGCTGCAGAAGGACGAGCCATCCGTACGGAGCGCTCTTCGCTTTAATACCATTGATTCCGTTGTCGCCCTGACCGTCGCCTTCTTCGTAAACGCGGCGATACTGGTGCTCGCGGCCACCGTCTTTTTCGGGAAACGAAGCGTTACTACGCCGGGTGGATTGGTGGTCAACTTCAGCGCCGACAGCGATTGGATTCGGGTCGCATATCTGACCCTTGCTCCGTTGTTAGGGACATTTGTCGCGAGCACGCTGTTTGCAGTGGCCCTGCTCGCAAGCGGCCAAAGCAGCACCATCACGGGGACGCTTGCCGGGCAAGTGGTGATGGAAGGCTTCATGCATTGGCGGATTAAACCGTGGGTGCGGCGTCTCATCACCCGGACGTTAGCGATCCTGCCTGCCGTTCTGGTCATTGGGCTACGAGGAGAGAGCAGCGTGACCGATCTGCTCACCCTGAGCCAAGTGGTACTGGCGCTGCAGCTACCTTTTGCCATGTTTCCACTTCTGCATTTCGCAAGCTCGCGACGACGCATGGGTATCTGGAGGCTGGGTTGGTTCCTGCTGATGGCAGGCTGGGGCTGTGCTATCCTGATCACCGCAATGGACATTTACGGCTTACCGGACTCGCTGAAAACTGCTTGGCATGTTGTCACCGGCGGATGACGACGGTTGACAATGCCGCTAGAAACGGAACACAACCATGTATGACACGATTCTTCTGACATTGGATGGCACGCCTACGGACCGGGCGATCATCGAGCACGTCAAGCAACTCGCAAAGCTCGCGCACAGCCGCATCGTGCTGCTTCACGTAGCCGATGGATGGGCTGCTAGAACCTATGGACCCGATGCCGTCAGTCCAGAGATCATCGAAGACACTGCCTATTTGGAAAGAGTTCGACTCGAGTTTCAAGAGTTAGGCATTCCTGCTGAATCCGAACTCGCGTTCGGCGAACCGGATAAGGAGATCATTAAATGGGTGCGACAGAAGCGTTGCGATTTGGTGGCTATGAGCACTCATGGCCACCGCTTTCTAGCAGACATGTTCCTTGGCACCACAGCCACTAAAGTACGGCACAGTATCAGCGTGCCCGTTCTCATGCTTAGGGCAAAGTGAATCATTGGCACAGTTTCCTTCGCCATCTCTTCTCAGAAAAGATCCCTGGCAGTTGAAAAGCAGCCCTTCGACAGCCTCCGTACCTCCGGCGAGGTTACAGGTATTCATCGATCTCGGCGTCCGTTACCGTGAGCGAAAGCAGGGGCTTGGTATTCCAGCGCGAGCGGAACACGGTCTCAAAGCCGGGAAACGGGGGACGGCCTAATAGCGGAGTTGCGTTAAAGACTGGTCGCTGCACCCACTGCACCCAGCGCTCAAAACTCTGGATGCCGGTTTCCGTGCCGATGACACCGGCCTTGATGCCATACGGCCTGCTCTCGTCGAGTGGCCCGAACAAGGTGAGGCCGTCGCGCGGGTCTTCCGTCGCCTGATCGTGCCTGAACAGAAGGCGCGGTTCCGGAATGTGGATGAGATCCTTCATTCGACACCGCCTTCCGGATCATCTTCAAAAGCATCCTCGTCGCCGGTATCTCGACCGTAATCGTTGGCGATTTCATCGTCTTCGGAGAATCGAAGCAACTGCGGATCGGTGTACGATACCGGGCTGCAAAACAGCACCGGCATTGGCGGAATAGTGAGGGTGGCCTTGCTGCCAAGCGTTAAGGTAATTTTGTCGGTGCCGTCGCACAGGTATGTCGCGGCGGCGAGCGCCCGGTCGCGCCATTCATCGTTCCACCATGATTTGCACTGGCTTCGCCGCGCGGAGGCCAGCTTCTTCTTGCTCTCCCAAATCGTCTTACCGTCGCTCGTAAAAAGGACGTGGGATTTGAAGATATAGGCAAACGTGGGATGAACCTGCGGACGGGCCTGGACGGCATAATGCCAGTAACGCTTCGCGCTGACGCCGGTCGTGGGGTTCGTCCGGGTGCTGTATCCTACCATCGCGCGGTAAGTGCGGTCGCCGTCCACTCCGGTGAATGAAACCCTGTCACTGGGAACACGGTCTTTGGGGAAATAGAAGCATCTGGCCTTGTTCGCCAGTTCGTAAACCGGAAGCTTCCGTTCGTCGAGCATCTGCTCCCAAGCAAGACGCAGGATCTGGAAAAGATGTTTCCCAAACAGTGTCTTGGGCTCCGCCAGTAGCGCCGTGACTTCAAGCGGATCGCCCGCCTTGGCAATATACATCTCCGGGCCAAGTTTTCCCTTAAAATCCGCCGCCTCCGCGAATGTAATGAGAAAAATCCCGTCCTGAACAGCGGGGTACCGTACACGCCGAAGAGAGCGGTATGACCGTGGACTGGAGTGAGGTTGAGTCCCTGGACGTAATAGAGGGAGATGGGCGGATTGATGAGGAATCCGAATAGACCAGCTCCGACCAGGTTCCAGAATGCGACCGCGACGAAGAAGTAGATTGGCCACTTGTAATTGGCGATCCATTGAGACTTCTTCGTCGGTTGCGCGAGCCGGATATTCTCCCAGGCTTCGTAGCCAATCAGAGTCAGCGGCACAACCTCGAATGCGCTGAATATGGCACCCAAGCCAATTACCGCGGGTGTAGCTCCGGCGAAGTAGAGATGGTGAAAGGTGCCAATGATTCCGCCGGAGAGAAAAATGGTGGTCGAGAAGAGCGCTGCCTTTGTTGCGGTGCGAATCTCGATGAGGTTGAGCCGCGTGAAAAGGAAGCCGATCACAACGGTGGCAAACACTTCGAAGAAGCCTTCAACCCAGAGGTGAACTACCCACCAGCGCCAGTATTCGGCGGTGACAAGGTGGCTGCGCTGACCGTACATCAGGCCAGCCGAATAAAAGAGCGGAATGGCAATACTGGATATGAGGAAAAGGGTCAGGAGCGATCTGTCTTCACTCTTGCGGACAAGCGCTGGTTTAAGAGCCGCGACCATCAGGACAAGCCAAAGCACCAGTCCGATGAACAGCAGAATCTGCCAGAAGCGGCCAAGATCGACGTATTCATAACCCTGACTGCCGAACCAGAACCACATGTTGCCGAGACGCTGCTGGATGCCGAGCCATTCGCCGCCGAGCGATCCGCCAACTACGAGGATCAATGCACCGAAGAGTACGTTCACACCGAGCCGCTGATATTTCGGTTCGTGCCCGCTGACGGCCGGTCCCACGTAGAGACCTGTTGCCAGCCATGAGGTCGCGATCCAGAAAATTGCGATTTGCAGATGCCATGTGCGAGTGACCGCATAAGGCAGATACTTATCGAGTGGGAAGCCGTAGAATCCATGTCCTTCGACTCCGTAGTGCGCCGTCAGGATACCCATGAGAATCTGGACACCCCAAAGGATCACCACCACATAGAAATACTTCAAAGTCGCACGTTGCGATGGCGTTGGCTTGAATGCAAGAAAGGGATCCTTTTCTGGATAAGGCCCGTGAACGAGTTCCTTTTCCTGCGACGCATACCACCAGACAAGTCCGCCGATTCCAGCAAGCAATCCGACGAAGCTCAATACACTCCAGAGGACAGCGCCAGATGTTGGCACGTTACCGATCAGGGGCTCATGCGGCCAGTTGTTCGTATAGGTCGTTTCAGAGCCCGGACGCTCGGTGCTGCAAGCCCACGATGTCCACCAGAAGAACGCAGCTAGCTGCTGCTGCTTGGCAGGGTTGACCAAAGCTCCGTGAGGAATCGCATACTCGGAACGTCCAGTGGCAAAGACATCGGTATAGTAAGTCCGAAGCTGCTCGAATGCCGCGGCGCGGTCGGCACTTAGCGTGACACGATTGCGCGAAGCATCGTACGTGTTGGTCCGCATCTCGCGAATGAGACGCGCTTTGAAGATGGCCTGTTGGTCGGTTCCAAGATCGGCAAAATTGGCCGCCCCAGCCCTGACAGCCCAGGTGTTCAGCAAGATCTCCGATTCCCGGTGTAGCCAATCCGCGCTCCAATCGGGTGCGACATAAGCGCCGTGCCCCCAGACTGTGCCAATTTCCTGCCCGCCGATCGACTGCCATACTCCTTGTCCATCGGTGATTGAACTTCCAGTGAAGAGAAGCTGTCCGTCCGTGTTGTACACATCCGGGATGGGGGGAGCTTCGCTGATCATCTTCCTTCCGACACCTCCGAGAACGATGAATGATCCAATAATGACGATGGCAAGTGCCACCCAATATCGTTTGTATGACATGATTGCTCCTCGATGAACCGCGTACTCTGTGTCGCGTTAAGTTCACGGTAGCGTTGGGTGCGCCAGATTGCAGGGACTTTAGTCACACTGAGGTCGGAAATTGATTAAGACACCCAGATTGGTGCTTTAAATTCTCTGGATCCGTTTGTCTGAGCAGGTCACTCGGCACGCCTGTTACATTTTCAGTGTTGTCTTTTCGGGTGGAACCGTATGCGCCGGAGCGGACAGCAGATCCCCCGGGGGGCGCACCATGTCGTTTCGTTCCGTGTTCCTGGCTGTCGTCATCGCATTTGCGCTCATACTGGCCGCTTTTCTCGTGAATCGGGCACGACCGAGCGCCGAAACCTCTCAGCCGACCGCCGACTTTGTCCGGGCCTCGGGAAAATGCGCCGAATGTCACGCACGTCTTCAGTATTCAGTGGTGCATGAATACGAAATGTCGGCCCATGCCAAGAAGGGTGTCAATTGTCTCGATTGCCACCAACCCGGCCCCAGCCAGCAGAAGGTCGATCACCATGGGTTTGTGATCAGCGCTCATCTGACTGCCGGCAATTGCCGCTCGTGTCATGAAGGCATTTATCAGGAGTTTCTTCGTAGCCGCCACGCGGCGCCGAGTTGGGCCGCCGTCCACGGCGAAAAGGGTCTGAGACCAGAACAGGTTGCCTTCAGCGAACAGTTCCAGCCAGGCGGCACAAAGCGTCTCCCTAACCCTCTGACATTGCCGGAGGGGCACCCTGCCATCACAACTGGATGCGAGCAGTGCCATGCTATCGGAAAACCGAATGAAGATGGCACAATCGGAACTTGTACCGAGTGCCATTCGCGCCACACCAGTTCTGTTGCTCTCGCACGCCTTCCGACTACCTGCGGCCAGTGCCATATGGGTCCGGACCACTCGCAGATTGAGATCTACAGCGAATCCAAGCACGGCGTCATGTTTGCGGCGCAGCGAAATCTGCTCAACCTCAATGCCGATCCGCGTACTCTAACAACGCGGGACATGTTTGTGCCAACCTGCGCCACGTGCCACATGAGCGGCATCAATGGCCTGAAGGTTACCCACAACCCATCTGATCGGCTCGGCTGGTACCTCGCGGATGCTGTAACCACCCATCGTCCCAACTACCTTCAGGCACAGATCAACATGAAGCAGGTTTGTACGCAGTGCCACACTCAGGCTCTCGTGGATCGAGTTTACAAACAGGGCGAGCAAGTGATTGACAGTACAAACGCTAAGATTCTCGCCGCCAAGGACATCATGGATGGCCTACACAAGGATGGGACCCTGACGGGACCGCCCTTCTCGCACCCTATCGACTTTACCTATTTCAATCTCTGGCACTACGACGGCCGTACATCAAAGCACGGAGCGTTTATGGGTGGTGCAGATTTCGTGCAGTGGCACGGGAATTATGAGCTGCTCTCAAAGACAGTCGAGCTACAACATGATGCCGACGAATTGCGGAGAGAGCATGCCCACAAGTAGACTACTGCTCCGAATGCAACGTATCGTTGCCGACGAGCGCCTTAGGTGGGCGCACGATCCTCAACTGTGGGTCGAGCTCTTCGTGACCGCAAATCTTGCGATTCTCGCCGCCGACATCTACATCGCTCACTCGGTAAATCATTTTCAGAAAGCCGCAGAGTACATCCCTCTCTACTTTTCCATCGGAGCGCCAGCGGTTCTAGCTGTCATGATTGCGCTGCGCTGGATCGGACACTTCGAAGCCCCGTGGCGCGACGTTGGATACATGCTTGGCTGGCTCTCTGTACTGGTTGGATTGGGCGGCGTCCTCTACCACCTGGAGAGCAGATTCTTTCTGGATCGAACACTCAAGAGCCTCACCTACGCGGCACCGTTCGCGGCGCCGCTTGCGTATACAGGACTCGGGTTTTTGCTTCTCATGAATCGGATGGTGGCCCCCCGGGGCTCCGAGTGGGCGCGGTGGGTCATCTTTCTGGCATTAGGCGGCTTCTTTGGAAATTTTGTCCTGTCACTCACCGATCACGCTTCCAATGGATTCTTTGCAAAGACCGAATGGATTCCTGTCATCTCGTCAGCCCTGGCAACCGGCTTTCTGATCGTTCCCCTCGTGCTTGCCGTGACACGGCGATTCATGGATTTGTGCCTGGCCGTGATGGTGACGCAGGCCCTGGTCGGTGTACTGGGATTCTGGTTTCATATGCAGGCGAATCTTGTAGAACCGGGTCACAACGTTTTCGATAAACTGGTCAATGGCGCTCCTCCGATGGCGCCTCTGCTGTTTCCCAACCTTGTGGGCCTGGCGCTGATCGGAATGTGGGCGCTTCTGCCTCATCTTGAAGAAGCGACTCCAGGCCGGTCCTGGCTAGGAGCAACTTACGATTGGGCGCATCCGGGAGAAGAATCACGTACTGCAAGCTAGAGGGTTTCGTGTCTGTGCGGCGAATCACACTTGACTACCCAACAGAGCGATGGCTCGGAGCACCCGAGGCAAATGCTGAGCGTCCCACCAGAAATGTAAGTGCTAAGTTGATCGCGAAGACCAACACTCCAGACAGTTCCAGCATGCCGGAGACGGGCAGCACCCTCCACGCGAACGAGACAATGCCTTCATACGCAAGGGGCTCAGAGGAAACGCGCAACAGGCATCCCATCTGAAGACATAACAGACTGACAAGCATGAGGCGTTTGCTGAAGATACTTTGAATGCCGGTGAAGTGAGGCAGAATGCGCGGCCCGATTGCAAACACCATGGTTGCTGCGAATCCGACCGTCAGCGCGTGACGCGAGGCACCCCAGATGCCGCCATGCACATCGGCAAACGCAGCCCAGACACCCATCAACGCAGCAACTATTAGCCATGCATAGGGCAGACGTGCAAAAACCGGGAAGCTTGGATGAACGCCTTGAGTCTTGGCACGCTCATGGGGCCGTTCTGCGAAACGCAGTGCAATTCCGATCGCTATTGCGCAGACAGCGAGCAGGATCGTCGCCGGCTTGGGTAAGCCGCTAACTCCAAGAGTGACACCTGTTAAATCCAAGCATAAAGCTGCCTGAAACCAACGAACCTTGGGCTTCGAGATTGCAAGAAAGGCCGGCAACCATCGCGCGGAAAATCCCCAAACCACAGGAACGACGAATCCCCAGCCAAGCAATACAAGATATTTCTGATCCAGCGAGTGGAGAAAAGAGCGAAGGCTGCCTTGGAGGCCCAACCGAACGCACTCGATGAAGTTAAACATCACGGCAGAAGCGAGCCCGGCAGTCCCAACCAGGACGGAGACCATCCAGGGTTCGATCCCGATCTTTGGCCGCTCTCCCTCCGCGGGTGTTGGCAGCTTGTGGTGGGACGCGGCAGAAAGGAACAAGAGCACCGCGATCAGTTCAAATCCCGCGGATATCGGAAGGAGAGCGCGCCAATGCCAACCATAGATGTTGGCGAACCATCGCAATGCGACACCGGATGTCCACAGAACGTAGCACGAAAGAGGAAGACGGATGACCGAGCGTCCATGCGAGGGCTGTGAATAGAAGCCGATGCCGAGAATAAAACTGCCTATCCAGCCAAACACCTGTGCATGCCCGTGTCCTTCCATCCATGCGGCAGGCAATGTGCCGAGGCCGCGATGCGCACTTATCGCCATCAGGTTTGAAAATCCTAACAACGTCCCTGGCAAAGCCATAAAGAAGAGGCCGCTTGCGACCCAGGCGCGGAGCATCAGGCTCTTTTGCCGTTCGCGCGCTATGATTCGGGGATTCTCGCTGATGGCGGCGCTGGAGAAAGTTTGATCGATTAACGGAGGCGTAGCCATCACTCGCTCCTTGCCCTGAGTTCTGCTTCCAGTTGAATGGTGCGTGGGAACAAAACGTCATTCTCGAGATGAACGTGCTGCCGGAGATCACTTTCGAAGTCGCGCAGCCCGGAAAAGAGCGCGATGTGCGTTGCGCACGCCCATGTGGGAACCTGAAAGTGACTTGTCAGGTAAACGAGAATCGCGACAATATGGTTAATGGATTCATGCTCTTGTTCTATCGAGAAGATCGGATCCGTAACCGAATGGAAGCAAGCTTGCGTGGGTGGGAACGCCACAATCGACTCCTGATCCATCTGAAGGATGAACGGAAACAGAACCTGCTCTTCCTTCTGGATATGCGCATACATCTCGCCACGAAGCTGTTCAATCAGTTCAGCGACCCTTGCCAGTTCAGGCGCCCGATCACTGCGCTCGGTCGCGACCTTCGAAGCCATTTGTGCCAATCTTGGAAGCTCTTGACGCACACACAGGTGATGCACGCGGACGATGTGCCGAACAAGACGCCCCAGGGGAAGAGTTCCGGGATCGAAAGTCACTCCACCGCGTTCCTGAGCCTCCGCATCGGCGAGTTTTTCGAGAACTTGATCGACAGAGAGGTGCAGTTCCTTGCACGCTCCTTCCAGCGAAAGATCCGCTTGCAGGCACATGTCAATATCGAAGCGATGGAAGACTTTGGCTGAGGAGGGCTGCTTGGTGACGATTTCGCGAATGGACTGGGTTGAGGTAGACATAAGCACACTCCACCTGCAACCGTAACGATCGAGAAAAGGCGGAGCAGTAACTTATGTCACTCGGAGTCGAAAGGATCTACGATGTCGTCTCGAGAACAGCTTTCAAACCGTCCAAATCCTTTACGACAATCTGTCTCGCATCCACGTCCAGTAGCCCTTCAGCCTGCAGGCGCATTAGGTTTCTGGAAACCAACTCGCGCACCGTTCCGAGCTGATTCGCGAGTTCCTGATGGGTTGCCGGAAGTTGAAACTCGATTCCGCGCGCAGTCTGCTTGCCTTCGCTCTGAGCGAGTTTGAGCAATGATGAGATCAATCGCTGTCGAATCGTAGTGAACGACAGTTCTTCGATGATCCCCACTAGTCGCCGCAACCGTCCGCCGACCACAGTAAGCACTTTGAGAGGAACCTCTGGATGTTCCAGGCAATATGCCTGAAAGTCCCGCCGCGAGATAAAGGCGATTTCTGTGTCTTCAACAGCGGAGGCAGATGCCGGAAATGGCCCTCCATCGAAAACGGGCAGTTCAGCGATTGAGTCGCCCGGACCGTTCACCGCCAGGACCTGCTCGCGACCGCTCACTGATGTTTTGAATATGCGAGTTTTGCCTTGAGCGACGATATGCAGTCCATTGCAGGGCTCTCCTTCAGAGAAGAGCAACTCACCTGCGTTGAATAGCTTGCGAACTGTTCGTTCGGCGAGCGTTTTCAACTCCGCCGGCGTAAGGCCCGACAAAAGCGCAGTTTTACCAAGAGCGGCAGCGAGATCGGTTCGTTCAGCGGTCACATCGGAATTCTAGCAGCCTGGGACTTTGGTCACTGCGTCCAGCAGGGGTGCGGCTGTCTCATAGGTTCATGAACCCGCAAATCAACACGATCAACTTCAACGATCGGCCATTCATTGCCATCTGGGAAGTGACGCAGGCATGCGACCTCGCCTGCGTACATTGCCGCGCTTCCGCTCAGCCGGACCGGGATCCCATGGAACTCAGCACGGACGAGGGCAAACATCTGATCAATCAGATCGCGGCCTTTAAGGTTCCGGTTTTCGTGCTGACTGGGGGCGACCCAATTAAGCGACCCGACCTTTTTGAACTGATCGGCCATGCCCGTTCTGTAGGAGTCAGAGTCTCGTTAACGCCGAGCGCCACACCTTTGCTGACGAAGAATATCGTTGCGAGGCTAAAAGAGGCGGGCCTTGCTCGGCTCGCCGTGAGCATGGATGGTGCAAGCGCCGAGACCCACGACGCATTCCGCGGGATGAGTGGATCCTTTGCGCGCACTCTTGATGCTATTCGCTGGGCGAACGAGATAGGCCTGCCGGTGCAAATCAACACCACGTTCAGCCGCAGGAATATTGCTGAGATCGATGAGATTGTCGCATTGATAGAGAAGTTAAAGATAACGCTTTGGAGTGTCTTCTTCCTTGTTCCTACTGGACGTGGAAAGCTGAACGACCTATTGAGCGCCGATGAATTCGAGTTGGTCTTTGCGAAAGTTTACAACCTTTCAAAGACCGCGAGGTTCGACATCAAAACGACCGAGGCGCAGCATTACAGGCGCTTTGTCTTGCAGCAGAGAGTCACCCAGCGAAGGTCAGGCCTAGAAACCAATAGCGCGCATGAGAGATCCGTCGACGCGATCGGGCGCGCACCGCGCGGCCTCAATGACGGCAAAGGATTCGTCTTCATCTCGCACAAAGGTGAAGTCTTTCCGAGCGGCTTTCTTCCACTTTCAGCAGGCAACATACGTGCCCAGGAATTGGTCGCGATCTATCGCGACTCACCTTTGTTCCGCGATTTGCGCGACACATCGAAGCTTGAGGGAAAGTGCGGTTGCTGCGAATTCAAAGAGATCTGTGGCGGATCGCGCGCCCGCGCATTTGCTCTGACCGGGAACCCATACGCCGAAGAGTCTTGCTGCTCCTATGTTCCGAAGGGCTACGTGCGATCTGTGTCGCAAATCAAGACGGCAACAACGCTTCATGTTCTTCATGGCGCTTGAAAACGACAAGAGCAGTTGAATGGGCGACAATCAAAGGAATAATAGAAATAGAAGGAGCGGAATGCAATGGCGATTCAGATAGGTGCGAAGCCTGACAGCGGCTTCGATGATCCGATTGGCATGCTCAAGGACTGCCACCGGAGGATTGAGAGTTTCCTCGGCATCCTGGGTGTGGTAGTTGATCGCGCACAGAGCAGGAGTCTGACTGACGAGGAGCGCGATGCGGTCCAGGCTGCATTGCAATACTTCCGTACAGGCGGACAACGCCATACGGCGGACGAAGAGGAATCGCTTTTTCCGCGACTGCGCAAGTCCGACGCAACGTCCTTCGCGGAGATCGATCGTCTTCAGGGCGACCATCGCGAAGCGAACGATTTGCACAGTTCGGTCGAGCGGCTTTACTCAATCTGGATAGGATCAGGCGGCTTAGGCCCGGTGGATACACGGCTGTTGCTTTCCGAAACCGCGCGCCTCAAGCAACTCTATTCCAACCATATTCAGTTAGAGGAGACAGTTGTATTTGCGCGTGCGACTCAGGTACTGGATCGGCCCACGATCGCGGCGATTGGGACTGAGTTTCGATTCCGGCGGAAATAACCTGGCGCGGTGAAAGCATCGCGACTGCCAGTTCCGTAGGGTATCCATGCATTCTTCTGCATTCGACTTTCTATTTCATGAGGGCCCGCTGCTTGCTTGCTCGGATGACCTAGGACGTACGCTTGAGATTCAATTTGCAGGCTTATGAGGATTTGAACATTTAGACAACCGCGCATAATCGCGCACGCTCGGAACTATTTCGAGGCCCATGAGATTGAGTTGGCACTAGCGCGTCAAGTGCGACATAGCTTGTTGATATCCGCGGCGGAAGGCCTCGCGATAGGCCCTTCTCACTTCAGGCGGAACGTTTGGATGGCGATACTCGTCGCGATTATTGACGTCGGGGCGGCGGTGATTCTCGACATCCTTGCGCGCGCCCTCAATCCCATCGTGAAAACCGCGGCGTTGGATGTCGTTAAACTCTGCAGGCGGAGCTTCCCAATTGCCCCGATCCCGATCCTGGCCATATACAGGTGAAGGACGGGCACCGTCCAAGGCCGATAGTTTCGTGGTCAACAGACAGCCTGTTCCCAACAACAGGGCAAATGCCGGAACTGCGATAGGTCTCACGTTTATGGTTCGATTTCTCCTTTCGGCTTGATCAAAGCAACTTCGCGCCCCGAAGCAGCAAACGGCTCGCCGTGCACTGGATTCTCCAGATCAGAACCTGGTCTACTTTTTCGGTTTGGCCGGTTGGTTCGCTACGACTAGCTTGCTGATTTTGGAGTAAGTCGCAGCCGGAACGATGTTCTTGCTCTTCAATTGTGTCTTGTTGGCATAGGGGCGGCCGTCGATGATCTTTTGGGCATACACATCGCCAACGCCTGGAAGGGCCTTGAGTTGATCTTTGGTTGCCGTATTCAGGTCCACCAGCGTGGTGGACACCGTGGGAGCGCTGGTCTGCGCAGCATGTTTCGTGGCGGTCGCAGACTGCGCAACAGCAGGCAGAACGGTGAGCAGGATGGAGGCGGTGATGGCTGCCAGGACAGTTCCAAAGCCCTTGACGTTCATTTGATTCTCCTCATGCTTTCTCAGTTCAAGTCTTGCTTATCAACAGACGCGTTTTGGCGCGTCGGGGCCAAGTTCCGACCTCTCGGGAATCTCATCGGCCATCTCGATCCTCGAGAAGCCATTCAGATCCCCGACGCGACTTACCCCTTGTTCCCCAAGAAACTGGATGCCGCGTTTAGCAAACCGCCCAGTCCTCCAGAATCTGATGTTGCGGGCTGAGCATCTGTACCGCTTGCTCCTGAGCCGAGGACGGATGCTAACACTCCCTGAAACTCGGGTGGAACTCTGGATGTGATGTGCTGAAGAATGAGTTGTTCGACTTCCTGAGCCTTGTCTGGGCTCAGGCCTGCCTTCTGTTGCAAGAGATTCGCAATTTCGCTCATGACATTTTCATCCTTTGCGGTGGTTTCGGGTTGGGGTGAGAAGATCGATTCAGGTTGACGACCTGCGCCGCAACGGGTTGCCTCCGGAGCAACGCGCAGTCCATTCGATCCTATGGTGCCTCCGTCGAGAACCTGATATCTGCGGAACTTTGCATGTGAATTGGTAGTGCTCGAACTGGTTTTCCTAGCAGAATTTGCTGAGTCGGCCTCCGGCGCTTTGCTACGGAAGAGTATCCTGCGACGATTCAGGCTCCTATTTGAACGAGTAATTCAGCCCGGCCGTGAACAGGAAGGTGTTCTTCTTGTACCCGGATGGAGGATTGTTGAGGTAGTTGTCTTGCGTTCCGAGTGAGAATCCGAAGCTCCTGTAGACGGGGAAAACCAGACCAGCGATGAACTGCGCTGTGAACGCGGATGGATGATTAAACGCTGGTTTGACCACACCGCTCTCGTTGAAAACCATGCCATGCGTAAGCTTACGCATGTAATCCTCGCCCGCGCTCAATCCAATGAGATTGAGCGAGACACCCGCGACACCGGGCGCAGCAGGGTACAGTTCCTGTCGCTCGTAGTGGATATCTGCCTTGACATCGAGTGTCTGCACCGGCTGCCGTATGACCGAATAACCCGCACCGCCCCCAAAGTCGTACTGAAGCTGCAATCCCGACCCTATGTTGTGATCAGCACTTGCATCTGCCAGGGCAAAGAACCGAGACGAGAGGTACCAGTCGCGTTCGATATCTCCATGCAGAATGTTGGTCCGGGCGCTCGAAGCAGGTGTGGTGCCGACCGCTGGCTGTGTTATCGAGCCGTAGGAGGCCGTTGCGTCAAAGATCGTCTTGTTGCGAGGCGCAAGCCAATCAACGCCAGGACTGAAACGTACTAGACCGAGAGCGCCTGTAAATGTCTTGCTCGTCTGTGTGGCCTCGAGTAAAGAAGCCCCTATAGTTCCCGATCCAGTCCACCCGTGAAGAAGCGAGGGTTCATGTCTGATGGCCTTTTCGAAGTCCGAACTGTCCACAAGGTAAGCCGCATCTTTCGCGGGAATGCTCTTTGTCTCACCTCCGGATGGAAGCACCGAGATCTCGTCGTTCGAGTAGCTCACAGTGCCGATCGCAACCTGCGGCGCTGGCCTGCCAACTCTCAGCTTCTGATCCTTCTGGATGACCGCGAATTTCTTGGAACTGTGGAGTTCCTTGATCTTGCTCCAAGGCACGGAAATTGCTGCGCCCGCCATATCACTCTGGAATACGACGACGCCTCCACTTTCCTTCACTACTTTCCCCGTTAGCTTGTCGCCGTTTATGAAGATGATCTCGTCCGCATTGGGATTCACGCTGGCCTGCGCCGCAGCCTGGACGGAAGCGAGGATCGCAGGCAGCATCAAGAGCGCGCATGCAACTATACGAGACGCGCCGCGCCAGGGAGCGTAAAACTGAGGCATGGGACGATCCGTCATCTCTTTTCTCCTAAAGATTCTTTTGTAATTGATTATGCTGTTGAGACAGCCCTTCGAAGACGAGATGCGTATGCGTGGCTCACGAACACACGCATCTCTGCTCGCGCATCCAGACTGAACAGCAATGCGCAAGAGACATGGCGACAACCGAACAGACACTATAGACCACAGCCCTTTCCGTGGTCCGCGTGTGCTCCGGCGGCCTTGGCTTGAGCCTCGGTCATGTATTTCCCCGCCTTGGTCTTCCCATAGAATTGGGTGCCGGGGCAGTGATAGACGTTTGAGGTCGTGTTGACCCAAACCATTCCAGCACCACCGCCAGGCGCTTGAGTAGCGTTCTTTGTGCTGGAAGACTTTGGAGCGCTGGAAGAAGCACCGCTTGACGCCGCAGCCGCAGCGGCCGGGGGATTTGCCGCCGCAGGTGCGGGTGTCGCTGGCGAGGACGCAGCAGACGTCTTCGAAGCGCCGGAAGGCGTTGCCGAGGGCTTCGCAGTCGATGTGTTGGCCGCAAACCATGTCTTCACACCTTTATGGCCCCGGCACGCGCCAGCCTTTGTTGCACTGCTTGTGTAGCTGCCATCGTTGCATACGCCGGTTGAGCCGGACGGGGCACCGGCTGGAGCCTGTGCGATCGCGGAAATACACATCCCAATACAGAGAGCAAGAACTGCTATGTAGGGCTTTGTGTTCATTATTCACCTCGTTGATCAACGGTTAATTGTCCGCCAATGCGGTAAACACCAATGTGGATGGCTCGGGCCGTAAATCGCCAACTCGACCTATCCACATCCGGATGCCGCCGGATAGGCGAAAGTGGATTCCAGTGCGGCCATTCTTAGCTAATGGTCGACGTGCAAAAAGCGCAGCGGCGGGCATCAATTGCCACATCGCTCTTACATTCAGGGCATTTTTTCTTGTCCGGAACCGGCTGCTTCGTAATCCGTTTCATTAGCGAGTTGACCGGCAGGACAACGGAGAAATAGACCGCCGCTGCAATTAACACAAATGAGATGACGGCATTCGCAAAGTCGCCGAACAGGAATTTGGAGCCGTTCACCTCAAAAAACAGCCCCGAGAAGTCCGGTTTCTGCACGATTGCTGCGATGATTGGCGTGAGCAGGTCTTTGACAAACGCGGTCACAACGGTGCCAAAGGCAGCACCCATCACAACGCCTACGGCTAAATCCACTACACTGCCTCGCAGAACAAAATCTCGAAAGCCCTTAAACATTGGTTCTCTCCTCGCACGAATTTTGCCGTCACTAACAAAGACAAAGCTATGAGCAGGAAAGTCACATTACACCCGACAGCTTTCTATGCGCAACACCCATATATGGCTCCGGTATGTGGCCCCTCCGGCTATGAAAGGTCGATATTCCGTTGGCGAAACAATCAATCGGTATGAGATGCTTCTCGAATATGGAAAGCATCCCCAGAGAAAGGCCTGGAGAACGCCGCGAGACGGATGAGTTGCTGGTGATACAGGCGCAAAAAGCTCTCGAGGGCGACCTGCGCGCATTTGACGAATTGGTTCTGCGGTACCAGGGGAAAGTTGTAGCAAATTGCCGCTACCTAACGCGGGATCCCAACATTGCCGAGGACCTTGCTCAAGAAGTATTGGTCAAAGCCTACTTTGGCCTGCGTGGTTTCGAAGGAAGGTCCTCGTTCGGGCACTGGTTGAAACGAATTAAGGCTCACCACTGCCTGAACCATGTCAAGAAAACAAGCAGGCAAACGCATGTTTCCATCGAGGTCTCTGAGGGCGATGAACCCGAACAACTGAAGGTCCAAGTCACAGCGGAGCAATTCGCGGAAGAGATTCATCAGCGGTCTATCATCGGTGCGGTTTTGGATTCACTGTCCAGTTCGCTCAGAATCCCACTCGTGCTCTGCGACATGGATGGGCTGTCTTACGACGAAGTGGCGCAGTCGCTTGGTATCGGCCTTTCGGCGACAAAAATGCGGATCAAACGCGGACGTGAGGAATTCAGAAAAAAGTACGAGAATGCACAAATCACTGGCGTGAAAGCGATAGAACGATGAGTGATGATCCGGCAACCCGGGATTCAGCCGACGACAAAGAGATCGATCCGGGACAGCCCATCGATATGTTGTCCGGCTTCGAGTATGAGACCTCAACGACCTTACTCGACCGTATTCGACGCGCAATTCATCGTCGCACTGCGATTTCCCAAATCGCATCGTTCTCCTGGACCGCCCCATTTATCGTACTTCTCGAGTTCTGGCTGGCCTTAGCAGATACGCTCTTTCCAAAAACCATCGGAAAGGATCAACGGAAATGAAGGAGAAACTTTATGAGGCCTTTGCGGGCCTCGGCAATTCGATTGTCACCGCTGCTCCGAAAGTGGCGATGGGACTTTTGCTGGTTGTACTTGGACTGATCGTTGCCAAACTGGTCGAAGTTGCATTCCGCACAGTGCTCGTTCGCGTACGCTTCGACACGGTGATTGAGAAGCTCGGAATCGACAAGGCGCTGCACAGGATCGGCTTCCGGCAGAAACTCAGCGTGGCTCTTCCGCGACTCATCTATTTTCTCGTTCTGTTCCTGCTGGCCAAGACTGTGAGTGATGCATTGGGACTCATCGCGATTTCCGATGCAATCGGGGCCTTCTTTTCCTACCTGCCTAATATCATCGCCGCACTTTTGCTAATGATTCTCGGAAGTACAGTCGGTAATGCCGCGGGGCAGATGGTGACTCGTGCGGCCGAGGAATCAGGGATAGACTTTGCTCCGTCGCTGGGGAAGCTGATTTCGTCGCTCATCATTTTCATTGTCGCCATGATGGCGATCGGCCAGCTGAAAATCGATACAGAGATGGTCCGGATCGTTACTTGCTTTGTACTTGGCGCTGGCGCATTGGCCTTTGGACTCGCTTTCGGTCTTGGCACTCGTGATGTCGTACGGAATCTAGTGGTCGGCTTCTATGCACGCAAGTTTCTTGAGGTTGGGAAGCGAGTCGATATTGCCGGTCAGACCGGCATCCTAACCGCGATCACGGCAACACATACCATCCTGACCAACGAGGAACGAGACGTGATCATTTCGAACTCTACTTTTCTAGAGCAGACAACCCTCCAATGACAGGTGACGCCCTTCAAAAGAGCCTCATAATGTCATGTCGCCTCGTCTCCCTTGTTGTCCTTTTGTAGAACACGGTCAAAGGATTCCAATATCCAGTAGTGCCAACCCGTATTGTTGATCCGCGAAATGTGGGAAACGGGATCGAGATTGTCGCGAAGCCTCAGTCTAAGCAACTCCCCCAAGACCTTCAGCTAGAACATGGTCTATTTTCTCCAGCAGCTTCAGGGGGTGAACCGGCTTGGACAGGAAATCAAAGTGGTGACCGGCGTTCTCTGCTTTTGCAACCAGTGCCGAAGTCGATAGCTGCCCCGAAACAACGAGCACCTTGCAACAAGGGCGAAGTTCTTGAATTCGAGTGGCCAGCTCAATTCCGTTCATCTCTGGCATGGCCATATCTGTGACCAGTAAATCGGGCGATTCGGTCGTGACCGCATCGAGTGCAGCTTCCGGCTCGCTAAATGAACGAGCCTCGTATCCAGCGTTGCGCAAGATGATCTCGACGGTCTGAGCGATAACCGCTTCGTCGTCCACCACGAAAACGGTTTGCTCGCTTGGCAGTGTTGACAAGTTCACATCCTCAATTGCAACGAACAACGCTCTCGCGTACTCGATTCTCGAGCAACAACGAACGGAACGCTGTATTCCATTGCATTACGAATTATTCGACGAAGGCATTACACACCGTCGGGTGACTAGCGTCACCAAAAGGTCAGAACCAACTTGAATCAGTTCTACATTCCCCTCTTTACGTCCGACTCGAAGTACCGAACTCACAGATAGAACCGCACACCCATCCACGCCGTCAACTCCGCAGAGAACCACCGCGCGATGTAAAGGATGCACTGCGAGCGGTCTGGCGGAGTCCGACGCACCAGCGTCTTCTTCTCGGCATGAACGGGAATCTTCATTCCTGTCTGCGCGATTTCTTCTTTACTTCTGAATCTAAGAGTAGTGAAAGAACCGGGCACAAGCTATGACTTTTGTCGCAGACGCAGACAAACTCGTCGTAGGACGTGTTACTGATCCCGCACCTCAACGATTCGACGAGAGGGTTTTTCGTTGTCGCCCCAACCAAAGACTATCCGGCGTCTTGAGTTGCCTCTTCTGGTCGTGTAGGCTACCTAGCCACCTCAAGACCAATAACTTTGCCTTCCACTGGTAAAAGATCTGCTTGCTGATCCCGGCCTCGCGGATCACCACCGCGACGGGGACGCCAACCTCTGCTTGCTTCAGCGTCCTCACGGACTGCCCCACAATGAATCGCTTCTTCTTCATCAGCAGAACCCTCCCCGTCTACTGGCCAAGGTCTCGCCGACCACTAAATCTTAACTGGCTCAGAAAACGGAGGCCGGTCAATTGCCGCGGGATTATTCTGGAAGCGTATATCTCGCATCGATTAGGGCTCGCATAAGTTTTCGAGACTCGTTGGAATTCCGAGGAAATTGAAGTTCTATCAAGGCGGCTTGGTCTGCCAAGTAAGGGTCCTTCACTGCTTCGCGAAACCATTTGGAGTAGTCTTGACGGCGCAGATGAAAAAGCCATGTTTCCTCGTCTATACCTTCAGCAATTTGCGAGAAAATAGCAAGATTGTGGGCCTTGAGGTTGTGACGGTTCCCAGGACCACGAAAATAGAAGCTGTGGTAGCGCATGTTGCCTTCGGCGTATTTTCGACGATGACGGATACGATCTCTTTTGGGTGGCATGACGCTCATCGGGGATGGAGACTCTCCAGTCACGGGGAACCAGATAATAGCTTGTTCCGGCTTATAAGCCAGACCCTGAGGCCAGTGCAGAGGATGGCCGGTTGCGTCGCTAAAATTCTTCATGGTTGTCTCTGGAGAGGGCCCAACCGCAATGACTACATCGATCATCGCCAAGATCGCGACTGCCAAATGATCGGGGCGCACGGTTACGAGTACCGTCTCACCTAACTTTTGCGGCAAGACTTCGGGCAGGTGTCCCCAATCCACTGGCAAAAGGTGATGGGCTTCATCGAAGACCATCCAATGCGGTCGGCCCGTGCGTGAACGCAACGTGCGGAGGCTCGGGAAGAATTGCCCGAAAAACGCCGGTCTATCCGCAAGTTCAATAGCGAGGAGGTTGAGACTCACGTTCATCTTCGGATCCTCGAGTATGCTCAACACTTCGTTGATGCTGATCGCGCGGTTCGAATCGCCTAGATTAATAACATCGCGGGAAGGTCCATGGTCCCCTTCCGGATCGATGATGCAGAGTTGATACGTTTGTTCAATCAGGCGTTCAACGATACCTGCGGTAATCGTGGACTTGCCGCTTCCCGAAGGTCCAGCAATAAGGATATTGGTTCCATAGGGTGGAACTTTGATCTCGCCTCCGCCCTCAAGCGAACCGATGGGTATGAAATTACGTCGAAGGTTGCCTTGCATTTTGACCAGGTCGTCGGCAATTAACTCATTTATTAACTCCGCCAAGCCACTGCCGGCTGCTCGTTTCGTAACCATGTCGACGAGCGTAAGAATCGAAGGCACAGCATTGGCGACCGCCACGGAACATTCGCATCGATCTAGAAACGACTGGTCGTTTTCTCCGTCTCCAATCCCCACAGCTTCATGAAATGAAAGCCCAAGCCGCCGCAGGGCAATATCGAGACCTGTCGCTTTGTTGACCCCTGTGGGAAGCACCATTACGGCATTCTTATTGAAAACGATAAGCAGTTCCAAGCCGGTCTCTTGAATTGCTTGAAGAATCGCGTTTTGATGGGGCATCCATGTAGCGACGATAACCCTGCCAACTTCGATCGGCTCCACGCCAAGGCCTTGAAGGCGTTTGATAAAGGCCAGTGGTATCGGTTGACAAAGCAACGTCTCCTCTCGTGTCTGAGGGATGTAGAGGACTGCGCCGTTCTCCGCTACTACAGAGTCGAACAGGTCAACCTGTGGAAAGACCTCAAGCAACTCAACAAGCCGCCTCCCGGTCACCAGAATGGCCCGTCGTCCTGAAGCCCTGAGGCGTTGAACCGCCTCTATCGCTTCGCCCGAGAGTCGTCCATCGGTGGCCAGTGTGCCGTCGAAATCCGTCGCCAACGCCAAGTATCGCAATGTAGTAAACCCCGAGTAATTCGCTGGCCCTGATTGCCCTCTTCCATTAACAACAAAGAGGGCACTCAGAGCCAGGCAAGTTGTTCAAAAGTGCGCTTGATCTAGCGCTTCGCGGCTGGGACCCACACTGCATCGTGTGACGCAAAGTCCACCCCCGCCACTTCGGTGCTGATATCGACCCGTTGAAGGCCCGCTTTCTTCCCCGGCGTCATAGAAATGCTTAGGAGATATTGGTTGTTGAGCGTCCTTTGCAGATCTTTGAAGTAGGGCTCGAAGCTCACGGCGCTACGCAGTCCCAGATAAAACGACATTCCGCCACTTGCGTCTGACAGTCTCGCTAAGTTCGTCTGACCGTTGGTCGCGGGCCAGAAGCCCCGATACATGCGCCCATTTCCAGGTGTATAGATCGAGTGGATGTTGGTCCCTGTCTTCTGGGCCATTGCACTGGCTGCATCCGCGTCGGGATTTAGCCAGTATCCACGGAACATGCCGCGATTGCCTCCCCTGCGATCGATCCCGTCCGTAATCATGACAACTTCATGACGGTTCTCGCTTGCAGGCCAGCGCTTCATCAGGTCAACAACCGAAAGGTATGGGCTTCCGAAGGGGCCCACAATACCCATGGGTAGACGGATTGCGTTTGCCGTCAGCACATGGTCGCTTGTGAGATCCTGCAGAATCTGAACGCCTGCATTCGACATATAGCCAACTCCCGTTAACGTTGACGCGGGCTGATCCTTAATGAATGAACGCACAACGTCCAGTTGCGATCCGAGTCTCCAATCGGCGGCATCATCAATCAGAATAAACAACTCGAGACCGGCCCGATCTTCGCGAGCCGGGACCCACTCGTTGATGGTCAGTTGCTCGTTGCCACTCTTCACGAGGACGTCTTCGAGGTTAATGGCTGGCGCGCGCTTCTGGCTGTCAACGTTAGCAGTGACAGTCATCTTGACGGGAACCCTCGCAGACGTATCCGACGATTGTCCGTGCATTGCCGGAGTGCAGGGGAGCATGCCCAAGATAGCGAGCGCACCGTAGAACCAGCGGTTTCTAAGCGATTTCATGTTCGTCTCCATTTCCTACTGAACTTTTGGTTGATGGTGATTGGTTCCCGGCTGCAATCGATCGAGACGGGCCGGCAGGTCTTTCCAGACTTCTTAACCAAGGCCAAGGTCTGGAGAAGTTGGATAGCTCAGCCCGTACGGAACTCAGGATGAGCCATCCATCAACTGTCATGCCTGAGGCAACTTGACACGCCTGCGAGCGAAACCAAGTCCAACTGATGAAGCGAGACTCAGTGCACCCAGCATCCCCATGAGAGGAAGTGTGCTGGCCGTCTCCGGCAACACCGCCGGGGGAGTCTCGACGCTGGCGATTGTGGTCGGAGGCTGAGCAGAGGAGGGACCCTTTGGCTCAATCAGAAGCACTCCAGCGAATGTGGGCATGGTAAGTGCTGGCGCCTGTCCTCTGGTCGTTTTGTCGCTTGCAACCATCGTCTCTGGGCTGTCAGTGATGATGGTCGCCTCGAGATTCATACCCTTCCTCAAGTCGAAAACGGTTTTGTCCTGTCCGTTGATCTTGAATTTGGCATGCGAGGGCACCTTGTACATGTGGTGCGTGCGGTCCGGCAGCGTCAGTATGACGGAACTCGGAGCATTTACGTGCCACACCTTGCCCTTCAGAGTTCTTACGGTGTTCACGTACCGCGGCGTAGTCGTCGTGGTGATCGTCTGCGTCAGTTTGGTTCCTGGCGTCAAACTGGTCACGGTGACTTCCTTGCCGTCGACATGAAACTTCTCGTCAAGCGGAACGATCAGATGTTCAACCTTTCCGTTGTCGAGCTTGAGCACGAGATTGTTTCCTTCTGTGTACACAATGGTCGCATTCTTGACTTCGGTTGCGATCGAAGGCTCGCCGTGGCGAATCGAGGTTGACGTGGTGTCCTGCGCCCAGGCACAGGAGGCCACCAGTGTGAAGGCAACGGCACTGAAGGCACGCAGCGCCAGTAGACGTGATTTGTTGATTGACGAATTCATTGATCCTCCATGGTTGAGTTGCTCGGTTGATTCAATGGACGGGGGTAAGATGTCGTGGACCCGGCCGCTGCATGGTTTGTGAGGTACGCTGTGACGACAAATCTCTTGGGTGCGCTCCCGACGAAATAGAACGGGTAGCACGTAACAAGGGTGAGAGAAGAAGTTGTTGTTGCTTGCAAAACATAGACATCGCGAGGAGAAACGATCTGAAACCGATCGACTACATAGGTATCCATTCCCGTCGTGGTTTTCAGCACGATCGAGTCGCCAGCTTTAACGTCTTTGAGGACCCTGAAAAAGCTGTCCCGATGTCCTGCGATCCCGATATTTCCCTCTTCTCCAAGGCGTGCCGTTCCGGCAATCCGTCCGACTCCGCGATTGAGTGTGAAAGCGTCTGTCCCCTCAAGAATCGGCGCCCGGAGATGAGTACTCGGGATCTCGAGTGCACCCAGGGGAGCCTGGCGAGCGGCCGAAGGCTTGGCGACCGAAGCATGCGGATCTTCGTGACCTCGAGCACCTTGTATCTCCACCCCCAAAGACTCTTTCTCCATCGGGGGCAGTGCTCTGGGAAATTCAGAGGAACTCGACGATTGGAAGTTGCTGAGCGCAGCGCGAGAACTAACATATCTTTCAAGACCGGCTGCGCCATAGAATCCAACAAGCACGAGCCCTGTCACCAGGAGCGAAATCTCGAGCCACTTCCAGAAACCTCGCCTCTTCTGGCTAAGGCTACGGTCCTGGCTTGAGCGCCACCCAAACATCCGCTTGAAGATTTGCTTGGTGCTGTACATAACTTTCGTGGTCCCTTTCATCGGAATCCCTCTCCAGACACACGTAGCCTCAACGGATGGGAACATCTGTTCATCCGGCGTTGTAACTACATGTCTGTTGTCAATTGGCTCGCGTTCGGAACTGGTAAGCTCGGTAACTCGATGGGAGGAGTCAAATCAGCGTGGTCTCCCCACTGCAGCTCGAATACTCGCCAGCAAGGTCTCGCTGCGAACCGGCTTCGTCAGAAAATCTGCAGCACCGGCTTTCAGCACCAACTCGCGGACTGATGCGTCTGCGTGAGCTGTCACAAAGACAATCGGAACAGCCATGTTCATCTCCAGCAACCGTCGCTGCAATTCAATGCCGCTCATTCCCGGTAAACGCACATCGAGGATCAGACAGTTTGTCCTGTGCCTGCCAAGAGATTCCAGGAATGCTTCTGCCGATGGGAACTTATCAACCGAAAATCCCGATGCCCTCAGAATGCTCTCAAATGCATCACGAAGCGGATCATCATCCTCGACAATGGCAACAATGCTGATTTTTGGTAAGGGTCGATTCAATTTGCTGCCTTCCAATCCTGGGTTCGATGTGCTACCCGACTGATCAAAGACTAGCAACAGGGGAATTCGAAAACTATCCTGCTTTAGGAGGAGAGACCTCGTCAATTACGTGGATCGAAGTAATCTAGCGATGTTCCCGGTTTTGCAACTCTAGTCGAACTTAGGTGGGAAAGACGGCTCTCTAACACCCAAAGACAGATTCAGCCTTGCCTGTACGCCCTGGGCTTGAGCCTCTCCGCCATGCGCACCAAGTGAGCCAGTGACTCGGCCTTGGTCTTTTCCATAACGTGAGCGCGATGTGTCTTGATGGTCGGCTCACTCGTGCCCAATTCATCCGCAATCTGCTTATTGAGCAGCCCTGCAACCACCAGGTTCAATACCTCAACCTCTCTGGGAGTGAGCGAGTCGAAGCGCGTGCGCATCGACTCCAACTCTATCCAATCTTTGCGAAGTTCACGATCGTGCGCAATTGCCGTCTGCACAGCATCGAGCAGATCCTGGCCGCGAACGGGTTTCGTCAGGAACTCTGATGCGCCCTGCTTCATCGCCTGCACGCTCATTGGAATGTCACCGTGGCCGGTGATGAAAATAACGGGCGTGTGAACGTTCGCTTCAACCAACTGGCGGTGGAGGTCCAGCCCGCTCTGGCCGGGCATGCGCACATCGAGTACGAGACACGAGGCGACATCGGGACGCTTTGCAGCCAGAAACTCAGAGGCCGAACCGAAAGTGACCGCGCGCAGCCCGATGGACTTGACAAGGCTTTGGATCCCGCCGCGAATCAACGGATCATCGTCGATGATGTAGACAATCGGCTCAGCTTCTTTCATACGGTTGCACCATCTTCAACGGGTAAGGTGAAGTGAAACATCGATCCCTTGTTTACAACAGATTCCACCCATAATCTGCCGCTATGCGCCTCAATAATCGACCGGCTGATGGGCAACCCCATGCCGATGCCATGCGCCCGTGTTGTAAAGAAAGGCTCGAACAACTGAGGCAGGAGTTGCGGATCCATGCCGATCCCCGTATCCCGGACCGAGATCCGTACCTGGGCGGCACTGGTCGCTTCGGATCGGATCTCTAGGTCGCGCGAGCGGTCCTCGACGACTGTCATTGCCTCTATGGCATTGGTCATCAAGTTTAGGATCACCTGCTGCAACTGGATCTTGTCGCCGAGCACCGGGGGCAACTTCGAATCGAGAACAGTCGCGATAGAAACCTTATTTCTTGTCGCCTGACCTTTGATCAGGTCAACCGTCTCCTCGATGACCTCGTTCAGTGCAACAGGCATACGTTGCGGTGAGCCTTTATTGATGAGCGAACGAATTCGCGCAATGACTTCTGAAGCCCGCGTCGCTCCTTGCACCGCGCGATCCGCTGCTGCCCGCACCTCTGAAAGGTCTGGATCCTCTAGCGCAAGCCATGCGACGCACGCATCAGCGTTGGCGACAACTGCCGCGAGCGGCTGATTAACCTCGTGCGCAATCGACGCCGCAAGTTCACCAACCATCGTGATGCGCGCAATCCTGGCAAGTTCCGCCTGAGCACCTTGGAGGGCCTCGTTCGCCTTCTCGAGCTCGGATGTTCTCTCCGCAACCTTAGCTTCAAGTTGATCCCGCGCCTGTAACAGAGAGTCTTCTGTCCGGTTTCTCCATGCAACCAGCCGATTCGCGACGATCGCGCACACTGCAAACGATGTGAAAAACGGAATATCCCGCGGCCTCAAAATCCAAGTGCGAAATGGCGGGATAAAAAAGAATTGAACCGCCAGTGTACTCAGGAAGACGGCAAGCCAACCTGGACCAACTCCTGCAAACCAAGTGGCAGCTACGATCGCGGCTGGGAAGAAGAACCAAGAAGGATTTCCGAAGGGTACCTGCAAAATGAGCGACAGGACAAGCGCAGTCGCCACAATGGCGACTGCAATGGCGTAACGCAAGCCAGCGCGTAAGGTGCGTGATGTGTTCGCTCGATAATCGGGCATGGAGGAATATCGCACAGCAACTTCAAATTCGTTGTGCTCTTGTGGTCCAACTACCCTGACGATAAGGACAACTTGGCAAATCTTTGGGCACGCGGAGGCCCTTTTCCGGGCAATTACTTCAACTCCTAGATCGTCTCCGGGACTTCTTCTTCGAGAGAGTTTGCCTAGCGTGCCATCAGTTGGAAAAGCTATTTATAGTTTACCATTGCCGTCCGATTAAAAGTTGAACAGAATCAACCGGTTTGCCGACCTGTATACCTGTTCTACGCCCAACGACGGGACTATCTGCGCCCGCGACAAAAGTCATAGCTCCCACCCAGCCCTTTCACTACTCTTAGATTCAGGTCGTAGAAGAAATGGCGTCCAGACAGGAACGGACATTTCCTTTCATACTGAGAGGAAGACCCTGATGCGTCGGTCAGCGCTAGACCTCTCGGTGTGCATCCGGAAAATTGCGCAATGGTTCTTTGTGGCGTTGAAGGCCTGGATGGATGTGCGGTTCTATCTGTGAGTTCGGTACTTCGAGTCGGCGGAAAGAGCGTGTACGCAAGAACGGTAACTGGAGTGGTATTCTCGCGGACCCTCCACAAGTTGTCGCGTCGCGGGCAACAGATCTTTCCCTAGGAGATCACTCGACGATGCTCAAATCTCGGCCGCGCTGCTGGATGCTGCTTGCATTGGTCACGATCCTCTCTCTCTCAGTCACATGGACTGTCCGTGCGGCCACCGAGCAAGCAGCAACCATACCTGCCACCTCAACTCCCGTGACAACGCCGGCAGTGACGCCTGCCTACTTCTCCCCAAGCGGCATCGCTGGACGCACGACACCCTTCCACGATGGAGTGGCCGCAAAATACAATTACGCCTTTGGAAAGGACGCGCCGTTTCTTCCATCAAACGCCACCTCATCCAACGGCCAGTTTCTGGACCCCAAGAGTTTCCCAACCGCTGAGTATTGCGGGCATTGTCACAAGGAGGCCTACCACCAGTGGCGGCAGTCAGTCCACGCGAACGCATTTCGCGAGCCGTGGTACTTGAAGAATGTCGACATGCTCATCGATGAAAAAGGCGTACAGTTCTCCCGTCATTGCGAGGGATGTCACAATCCAGTGGCACTATTTTCGGGCAGCCTTTCGCAGGGCATGCCCAAGAAACGCCCCTTTGAGGACGAGGGCGTCACCTGCTCCACCTGCCACGCGATTCAATCCGTCGACACCACGGGAACCGGCAGCTACGTCATGGGCACACCATCCGTATTGGTCGATGAAAACGGAGTACCTATCGCTGGTCCGGTGCCCGACGCAGAGATACTGGCGCATCTTGACCGCCACTCCAAAGCCGTAATGCGCCCTGTCTATAAAACTGCCGAGTTCTGCGCCATCTGCCACAAAGCCACCATCCCGCGAGAACTCGATGATTACAAGTGGCTCCGCGCATTCACCGTCTACGACGAGTGGCAAGGAGCCAGCTTCAGCAAGCAGTCTCCGCTACCCTTCTACCGCAAAGACACCGTTTCCAACTGCCAGACCTGCCACATGAAGAGTGAGCCTCTTCCCTCTGGCGCATCCGAACCCGGTGCCAAAGATGGCATGCTCATGAGCCATCGCTGGACAGGTGGGAACAAGCTCATTCCTGCGTATTACAACTACGTCGAGCAGTCGGATAAGGTGACCACCTTCCTCAAGAACGGCCCGGACGACAAGGGCGTTCTCAACGTCGATATCTTCGGCCTCGAGAAAGAAGGATCTGCAGCCACGCCCAAAGATGAGGTTCTCGTGGCGCCGTTGGGCCTCACCAGTTTCTCGCTCGCCGCGGGTGAAACTCTTGTCGCCGATGTGGTCATCCAGAATAAGGGCATCGGCCACTCCTTCATCCCTGAGCAGCGCGACTTCTTTGAGGCCTGGGTTGACTTCACGGTGAAGGAGGGCACAGGCAAGATCCTGACTGAGAGTGGGTTTCTGCAACCCGACGGCAATCTCGATCCCTCCGCCCACTCTTTCACCAATCGCCTCGTCAATGTGAAGGGCGAACTCAACGGGCTTCACGAGATCTGGCACAACCGCGTCATGGCCTATAACAACACCATCCAGTCCGGCCGTTCGCAGTTGGTGCGTTACCGTTTTCGCCTGCCCGAAAACATTTCAGGACAGATCTCATTCACCGCCACCGTCAAGTACCGCCGCTTTAATCAGCGCTTCGCAGACTTTGTGATGGACCAGAAGCACTATCCGGAACCCATCGTCGATATCGCCACAGAGACACGCACTTTCGTTATCGGTGCCAATGTGCCAACGGCATCCGGTTCCAAGGAAAACCCCGAGTGGATGCGCTGGAACAATTACGGCATCAGCCTCCTGGATGCGCTGCAATACGAAGCTGCGGTTCGTGCGTTCGAGCGTGTCGCGGTACTGCGCCCGGATTACGCTGATGCCTATACCAACATGGCAATTGTTGAGATTGCGTGGGAGCACTACAACGACGCCAGGCCTAACCTCGCCAAAGCCCTTGTCCTGCTACCTGGCGACCCCCGCGCCCTCTACTACCGCGCACTCGTAGAGCGCAACGCCAGCCAGGTGAAGGATGCCATCGCCGACTTCGAAGCCGTGCTGACCAAGTATCCACGCTCCAAGGATGGTCTGCGGGAGTTGGGCTTCAGCTACTTTCAGCAGCACGACTATGGCGCGGCCCGCACCGAGTATGAACGGCTACAGGCTATCGATCCTGACGACCTCGCTGCTCACTACTCGCTGGCCATCATTTACAGGCGTCTGGGCGAGAAGCAGAAATCCCTCATCGAATCAGCCAAGTTCGCCGACCAGAAAGACGACCCACCGGCCAGCGTCTACGCACTCGAATTCTTACGCAAACACCCCGAGGTGGCAGCTGAAAGCGTTGCCTGGCACATTCACGACCTGACCGGCGATCCGGAAAAGAAACCCGCCAAAATCGAGTACCAATATATTCCGGGAGCGGGACGCTAAAGCACCCTTTTGAAAATTCGCAGAACCAGAGCGGCAATTCTAAGTCATTACGACCACGTCCTCTGGATCCGCTGCGATCGCCCTTCTTGGCTTGGGTGGAGGCTCGCCCCCCTCTTCAACAGATTCCCCACGTTACCTCTGAGCCTCTCACGTGTTGCCATTCTCTTAAGCTTGCGCGCAAGAGAACGAAGCGGAGTCGCAGAACTGATCAGCAGTTTTGAACCAAAAAGATGCGTTCTGAAGTTCGGTTGACCACGACCCTCTGGACGAAGTGCACGTGGATCGGTGCCTAGCATCGGCGTGCAGCAAACTATGATCGGGAAAGCTTCTGGGGTTGGAGGAGATTTACCGCGATCAAGATAACAGGTACCAGAAATACAAGTGAGCCAATAACCCACATGATGACGGCGCCGGCAATCTGATCGGTCATGGGGGATATCTGGAACGGGCTTGGTTGCCTCAGGTAGTAGCTGTAGACGGGGCGGTCGCAGAAGGCGAGAAAAGCAGAGAGCGCGGTGTTGACGATATCAGCAGAGGCCAGGTAGAGCAGCATTAACCACCCAGCATGATGCACCCGCGATGGCCAAGGATGGATAATTGGCCACCAGAAGAGGATTGCCGAACTGAGAAAACAAATGTGTTCGAAGTCGTGCCAGCGTTCGTGCTCGAGCGCGAAGTCGTAGGCAGCAGGGATGTGCCATCCGAGGAAAATGAGGTTCATCGCGAGCCAGGCAACCAGAGGCGTTGTGAGGAAATGTCCAAGCCGGCGAAGGAACTTTGATCGGATGAAAGGAGCGAGAATGTGTACCGTAACTCCGTGCGGAAGACCGCGGAGGAGTGGAACGATTGGAAATCCGAGGAGCAGAAGTGGGGGGACGAAGGATATCAGGAGCAGATGCTCTACCATATGAGCGCTGAGAAGTGCGTCGGCGAAACCATCGAGCGGCGAAGCGATGGAGAGCCAAATGGTTCCGAGGCCAAGAAGGAAAGCGGCTAGCCGCCATGTTGGAAAGAGGTTGGAGCGCGTTTTGCGAATAGCGAACCAACCACAGGTGTAGACGATGGCGGAGACGAGGATCGCTGCGGTAAGAAAGAGCGGAGGGGACCATTGCTCAAAGACTGCCCGATACTCAGGAGGCATGGCGATATGGTGGGTGCAAGGCTAGTGTCCATTCGGCTTGGTTGATGGTAGCTTGCCCGACAGAGCCATGTGGCGCGATGCATCGATCGCCGGTGCAAGATCGTTGCCGCGGAGAGTGGTGAGAAATCGGACGATGGCGGTGGTTTCGGAGGGACTGAGCGAATTGCCGTACGCGGGCATATTTCCTCCACCCTGCAGGACCTGGCGGATGATCTGATCTTCCGTCATGCGAGTAGCGATGGAGTCCAGCGCTGGGCCGCGGAGACCACCTTCTCCGCCGATGGAGTGACAGTCGCGGCACTGCTTGTTCTGGAAGACAACGGCGCCTTCTCGTTCGAGTGGAGTTCTGTCGTGAAGATAAACCGTGGGAATGGGATCGCTGGTCCATGCATTCATGATCGGACTCCACGGTGTGTACATGCCGAGACGAGTGAGTACACCGAGGGTGACAGCGATGACGGCAACCATGAGAACGGCCACGGGGCGGCGCGACCAGTGCTTTTCTCCTTCACCGGCAACGAGCGGAAGGAGCAACATTGCGCCGATGATCACGACAGGAGCTATGAATAGAGCTGGGGTTTCAAGATCCGGTGGAAGGTAGGCGAGGACAGCAAATATCCAGAGGAAGGCGAAGTCGGGTTTAGGCGCTGTTTGGATGATGGTTGGATCAGGCTGGCCGGTGGGGCCGAAGGGACCGAATAAGAGGGCACAAGCAATGACGGCGAGCATGATTGCCGCAGCGAAGATGGCGTCCTTCCAAGCGGCGTCAGGAACGAAGGGTATGCCGGTTTCCTTGGTGAGGGTGCTGTACTCCTGCGCGTAGGTGGCTCGACTGACGATTCGGCCGGGCATGGGCCACTCGTTGATACCGAGGCGCAGAACCATCCAGAGATGGAGGCCGACGAGCACGAGGAGGATACCGGGAATGATGAAGACGTGCAGCGCGAAGAATCGCGTGAGCGTGGGGCCAGCGATGATGGGGCCGCCAAGCATGAGATCAACGAGCGAGCCTCCGATGAAGGGCACGCGGCTAAGGATTGAGGCGCCGATGCCGAGACCCCAGTAGGAGTCCTGGTCGAAGCGCAGAACCTGGCCGGTGAATGCCATGCCAAGGGTGAGCAGTAGGAGGAAGACACCGACGATCCATGTGAGTTCGCGCGGAAATTTGTAGGCGCCGAAGAGAAAGACCTGTGCCATGTGGATGACCACGATGGCAATCATAAAGTCGGAGCCCCAACCGTGAAGGGCGCGGAGAAACCAGCC
Organism: Occallatibacter sp.; assembly: GCA_049676965.1. GTDB lineage: Bacteria > Acidobacteriota > Terriglobia > Terriglobales > Acidobacteriaceae > Telmatobacter. The sequence continues at coordinate 44,699 of JBAUBR010000530.1, read as the reverse complement.
TAGCTGGATATTGTGATCGAGGAATTGGAGGCTGCTCCACGCATGACTCGCGGAGGGTGTGTAAACAAGCGCAAGCAGGATGCCGGTGACTACTTGAAGGCCCAGGATGACGGTAGCAGCGCTGCCGAATACATACCACCAACTAGAGGTGCTAGAGGGGACTTCATGTACGGCTGCCGCTCTGGCAGGCTGGCCAAGGCCGAGGCGCCGTTCGAGCCAGTTGTAGAGTGCGATACCCCCTTTTCTCATGAGGCGCTCCCCGATTTGGGTTTCTCGATAGAGACGAGATTTGTGGATCCATCTAGCTGCCGGAGGGGCGGTTCGGCGCACGCGTGCTGGGCGAGCGTGGGCATCTTGCCTACTTTGATCATCAAAGCATTGGCGATGATTTTATGGTCGTACTCAAATAGGCCGCGCTCCGGCGGGCCTGAGGCGCGTGATCCGTCAGCATAATAGGCGCCCCCGTGGCATGGGCATAGAAAGAGTTTGGACTGAGCGAACCAGCGAACTGGACAACCAAGATGTGCGCAGTTGATAGCGAAGACCTGAAATGTGCTGCCGGAAACGCGGCGCACCCAGCAAGGGATGTCTCCCGTCTGGCCGTCCCAGGTGGTTGTGATCGGATTGCGGAAGTTGACGAGGCGCGTTTCGTTTTCAGGAAAATCACTGATCGGGCCAAGCGCAATCCATGAGTCGTCGTTCGAACTCTTCTTCATAGCGGGGCCCAGAAGATAGCCGATAATGGGCACCGCAAGGACTGCGCCGACTGCGCCGTTGGCGAGGAGCGAGAGCTTGAAGAGGAAAGCTCGCCTGGAGTGGCCTGCACTTCGCGCGCTCGCTAGCTCTTGCGGGATAGCCTGACCGCCTTGCGAGGCTGAATCGGATTGTGGAGTCGGCTCAATCGGTGTCATTTCGCTTTGCTCCTTCGAAGCTCTTCGCCTTTGCCGGTGTGGCATCAATGTGCTTCATGGTTGCGTGGGGTAGGGCTGGCCGGGGTCGGCGGATCGCTTCGATGCAAGCCATGCGACGATATCGGTTACCTGCTGGTTGGTCATCGCTTGTGCTGGTTTTGATGGGGAGAGGTCTGAGCGCCAGTCGGGCATGTCACGGTCGGGAAGGCCGGCGATCGTCATGCTTCGCAGATTCTGGTCGCTGATCAGCGCGAGATAGGATGAGTCGACAATGGAACCTAACTTGCCTGATTTGCTCTTCGGATCTCCAGGAGCGCCTTCCCCGGCGGCGCCGTGGCACCGCGCGCAGTAGGTAACGAAAGCTTGCTGACCTCGGATAGGATCGCCGGATTGGTTGGCGAGATAGGGAGGAGGGGTTTGTCCGGCCAGAATTTCTGGACTACCCCACGTGTGCACTATGCCCTTTGCCAAGGCAGCGACTTGCTGATCGGTCAACATGCCGCCAGCGCTTTTTGCAAACGGTGGCATAAGTCTACCGGGAACACCGTTTGCGATGATCTGACGTAGACGGTCTTCTCCGACGACAGCGAGATAGACAGGATTAGCAAGTGGGAGTGCCGCGCCATTCTTGCCGTTTTCTCCGTGGCAGGCAGCGCAGTTCTCTTTATAAAGCGTCGGGAAGGCAAGCACCTCGTCGGGGCGCAAGACCGCGGGTCCGGGTCCAGGACGGCCGGGAATATGATTGCAGCCGAGCGAAGCAAAGCAAACCGCCACAAGGGCGATTGCACTGTTCCGCGCGGATTCGAGAGTCGCCAGTCTCATTTCTTGTCGTCTTTCGGTTCGATTTGATCGCCATGGAGGCCGGCGCGAATGGAGAATGGCAAGGCTTGAAACTGCGGAGTTCGCACCTTGACATGGAGATTCACGACAAAGCCGCAGACCAAGCCGAAGGCGATCTGAGAGACGATGAACCAAGGCCAGTTGATACGCGCGTTGAGAATGGGACTGATCACGCCAATCGCGGAATAGAGGATTCCGGTCCACAGGAAGGGTGCGACGAATCCAGCGGTGAGGATGGGCTTCCAAGGAAACATCGGCAACATGGCTCCGTAAAGCAGGCCGATGAGGACGGAGGCGAGAACGTGGATGGCCGTGGCAGCGAGTAGACCCTCGATATGAAACTGAGCCAAAAAGGCGTTACTTTCTCCGGCCCAGCTGACGAAACCACCGGCGGCTAGAAGATTTACTGCATACCAGACACTGTGATAGCGGACAAGGCCGTATACGGCCGCAGGCACAATCATTGCAATGCCCCCTGCGATACCGCCTCTGACCCCCGCCGTCAGGCTGAAGGTCTCAACCGGCAGCAACTTGCGGTGCATGAGGTCGCCCGAAATGCGCTCGCGGATGGTACGAGTGCTTGTAATGGCGATGACCGCGTCGTGGACGGGAACCGTAATGTGATGCTCGTGCGGGATGACCTGGAAGAACCATCCCCAAATTGCTCGGAGTGCCAAGAGAAGGCCGAGCAGGCTGATGGCCCAGTGGGTCACCATTCCCGCAAGCATGAGCGCAATGCCAAGTGCAAGCACCATGGGCCACGCTGTGGGCGCTGGAAGTGAGACGGCACCGGTCATGCTCCCTCGCTGATCGTTCAGCGTATTTTGATGAGTGAATCCGCGTCCTTCCATTGTTGTTCCGCCTTTTTGAAACCTATCTGCCAATGACGTATACGACCAGAAAGACGGCTACCCAGATGCCGTCGACAAAGTGCCAATACAGAGAAAGTACTTCGAGCCGCTCCGAATGAGCTTCCTTCATCCGCCCGGCGAGGGAGATTCCAAACGCCACGCAAAGCATGATTAGTCCGACGAGGACGTGCGTTGCGTGCAGGCCAACCAGCGAATAGAAAGTAGATCCAAAGAGATTGGTGCGAATTGTCAATCCGTCATCATGAATGAGGTGATACCACTCCCGCGCCGTGGAGAGCAGAAACAGAGAACCCAGAAGAACTGTGGAGCCTAGACCGATAGCGCAATTCCGGAGGTTATTCCTGCGTAGGGCGGCGACCGCGAAATGAACTGTGAAACTGCTGGAGAGGAGGCAAACAGTGCTGAAGATCGGTAGGTCCAGTACCTGTGCAGGGTGCGGACCGGTCAGGCTCTTGCCCATATAGAAGACATAAGAGACGAAAAAGATGATAAAGATCGCGGCCTCGGCCACGATCAGACAGATCATGCCGACCGTACCGCGACTGGGCAATACCCACGGTGGCTCAACTTGTGCGTCGATAGCAAACGCGCTGGCGGTATTCATCATTCGTAGTCCGAGTCTGGATCTTCTGGGTGTTTGAGGTCCCAAAGAGGCCGGCGGCTGTGAATCGTTGGTTCAACTGCGAAGTTATAGGACGGGGGTGGGGACGATGTGGCCCACTCCAGCGTCCACGCATCCCAGGGGTCGTGGTCGGCGATTTCGCCGCGGAAGTAAGAACGAACCAGATTGAAGACGAAGCAGGCAATGCCGGCTACCTGGAAAATGGCTCCAATGCTTACGATCAGGTTCCACATCTCCCATCCACGGCCTGCTTCGTACGTATATATCCGTCGAGGCATACCCAGCAGGCCAGGAACGTGCATGAAATCAAAAGTGAGATGGAAGCCTATCACGAAGAGCCAGAAGTGCCACTTGCCCAGCATCTCGCTCATCATCTTGCCTGTCACTTTCGGGTACCAGTAGTAGAACGCACCAAACAGCGCAAACACGATGGCACCGACCAGGACGTAGTGGAAGTGCGCAACAACAAAGTAAGAGGCACTCAATTGCCAGTCAAAGGGAGCAACCGAAAGCATGATCCCTGTGAGGCCGGCAATGAGGAACTGAAATAGGAAACCAATGCAGAACATCATAGGGACGGCGAAATGTACATCGCCTCCCCAGATGGTCGCCAACCAATTGAAGATCTTGATTCCCGTCGGGACGGAGATGACCATGGTGGCAAAGACAAAGAAGGTATTGCCTGCAGGGCCAAGGCCGACAGTGAACATATGATGTGCCCACACGCTGAGACTGATGAAGCCGATCGCGATCGAGGCCGCAACCATCGCTGGATAACCGAAGATGGCCTTGCGGGAGAAGACGGGGACGATCTCGTTGACGAACGCGAACGCGGGCAACACTAGGATGTAGACCTCTGGGTGGCCGAAGATCCAGAAGTAGTGCATCCACAAAACGGCTGAGCCGCCAGCCTGGGTATCGAAAAAGTGGGAGCCGACATAGCGGTCCAGAGTCAGCATGATCTGAGCGGCCGTAAGTGGGCCAACAGCAATGAAGACCATGGAGCACATCACAAGGTAGAGCCAGACCAGAAGGGGCAGGCGGGTCATCTTCATGCCTTTGCAGCGCATGCAGATGATGGTTGTTACGACGTTTAGTGCAGTTCCGATCGATCCGATCCCGCTTAGAAAGACAGCCAGCGTCCAGTAATCTGTGCTGTGACCTGGCGAGAATGCTTTTGCGGTAAGAGGCGCGTAGGCGAACCAGCCGACGTCTGGTGCGGAGCCGGCGCCGTAGAGTCCACTTCCTCCGAAGTAGCTGAAGTACAGCAGCAGGCCGCCAAACGCGGAGATCCAGAAGCTGAATGCATTCAATCGCGGGAACGCCATGTCTCGCGCCCCAATCATCAGCGGGACAAGATAGTTGGCAAAGCCGAACAGCATCGGCATACCCATGAAAAACACCATGGTGGTGCCGTGCATGGTGAAAAGCCGATTGAATACCTGGGGAGAGACGAAGTGATTATTGGGAACAGCAAGCTGAATTCGCATCAGCAGCGCTTCGAATCCCCCGATGACAAGAAAGATGAGCGCATAGGCAATGTACATCAAGCCGATCTTTTTATGATCGACAGTCGTTATCCACTCGTAGATAACTTCCAACCCCGGACGCTTGACCGCCAGAGACTGATCGATTCCTTCCATTACGGGAGTTGAATCTGCCATATGCGCTTCCTTCTGGAAAGTGTTTAGTGAAGCGTTGTGAGATACGCCGTAATCGCGTTCAGGTCATGATCGTTCAGATGCATCGGTGGCATCAGCGCACCAGGCTTCATCGAACTTGGATCGTCGATCCACTTTTTCAGATTTTCTGGCGTGTTCTGGATCGATCCGGAGGCAAGCGTGTCACGGCTTGCGAGATGGGTGAGGTCAGGTCCAAATCGACCTGTAGCCGAGGTCCCGGCGACTGTATGACAGTTGATGCAGGCGCTATGCAAGAAGACGGTCTGTCCTTCGGCCGCGAGTGGGTCACCGGTAAAGTCCTGATTGGCGGGTTTCTGTTGCTGTTTGATCCAGGCAGCGAAGTCTGCCGGAGACTGTGCGTAGACGCGCAGCAGCATCTTTGCGTGTTGCGTTCCGCAGTACTGTGCGCATTGCCCAAGATAGAGGCCGGGAACCTGAGGATCTATCCACATGGTGTTGATGCGGTTTGGAATCAAATCCATCTTGCCCGCGAGCCGAGGTACCCAGAAACTATGCGTGACGTCGGCTGATGACATCTTGAGATAGGTCGGTCTGGGATTGGCGGGGTTGCTGATGGGGACGTGAAGTTCGTTCGCGGTGACGACGCCGAATCCTGGATATCGATATTCCCACCAGAACTGGTGCCCGATCACAGTGACATCAAGCGCATTTGCCGGTTTGGGGATGCTTTCGGTCGTGAGGATGACTCGGGTGGTTGTGAGAAAAAGCATAACCACAATCAGAATTGGAATCACGGTCCAGGCCAGCTCAATCTGATTGCTACCGTAAATCTGGGCGGGTTCGCGAGAAGGGTCTTCGGAGCGATGGCGAAAGCGGAGCAGCGCATAAAGCAACAGAGCACCGACGATGAGAAAGATGGTGGCGGTGACAGAGAATACCAGCATCGACAGACTGAAGATGGAATGAGCCGGAGTGCCAGCCGGATCGAAGATATTTGTCGGAGACTGCGCGCGAACTGTCTCTGAAAATAGGAACGTCCACCAGGTCGCTCTCCTGGATAGGAGGGCATAGATGAAGCCGATTTGTCCGAAAGGCTTTGTCATGGGGATTGGAGCGTAGCAGACGGGATTTCTGCCCTCTTCATGGTGTCTCAAGCGTGGCGGCCTCGTTCGGCATTATCAGTCGCAGCGAATAACCTCTCAAATTGCATCGTGATTCGCGGTCGTAAAAGCTCAATAGACAGGGCAGCAGAATCTGGCGAGGACCTTGTGCTGCTCTTTTCGCACATTCTCCTTCTCCTTGGCCGAATGGCGAAGGCGGTCCTGATCAGAGCCTATTACGGGGTCCACGAGGTATGCTATGACTTAAGTCTGGAGTTGCACTTTTGTTCCAGAGTGCCGTTTAATGTGCGGAGAAATCCATGACAACGAGACGGATCGCGGCGCTGCAGTGCACGAAGCTCTTCGGGAGCCTGGCCCCCGAAGAACTCTTCGACATCGCTCGACGAGCCAACGACCTTCGCCTGCAGAGAGGGGAGATGCTGTTTTTGTCAGGAGAGCCGGCGAAAGGCCTCTTTGTGGTTGTCAGTGGCGAGATTCGTGTGTTCCGACAAAACGAAGATGGACGCGAACAGGTGATGCATATAGATCGAGCCGGGGCAGTGTTGGGAGACGTTCCCGTGTTCGATGATGGACCCTATCCGGCTTCTGCGGTGTCAGAAGCTGAGACCGATTTGCTTTTTATCGAAAAGTTCGACGTTCGTGATTTGTGCGCAAAGTATCCACCCCTCGCACTAGCGGCACTTAAGCTGATGGCGGGCAGGGTCAGGAGACATGCAAATCTAATAGACGCTCTGTCGCTCCATGAAGTTGGACAGCGACTTGCGCTCTTTCTTCTTGCAGAGGCACAAGCCGCCAGCTTCTCTGCAGACGTTCCAATCGCATTTCGCCTGCGTCTCTCCAATCATGAGATAGCCAGCCACATCGGTTCTGTAAGAGACGTAGTTTCGCGTGCTCTCACTCGACTCAAACAGCAGGAACTGATTTCAATCGACGACCGCGACGTGACGATCCTGAACTTGCGGGGCCTCGAGCGTTATGCGGAAAATTCACGAAGTCCTGCCAATTCATAACAAACCCTCCGCTTCTCCAAATCCAAACATCAGATTCATGTTCTGCACCGCCTGCCCCGCGGCGCCATTCAGAAGATTGTCGAGGCAAGAGACAAGGACGAGCCGTTTGCCGTCCTTTACGAGTTCAAATCCAATATCACAATAGCTGGAATGCGCCACATGTTGAATCTGCGGTAGATGGGGTGATGTACGAATGCGAACCAACGGGCTCAATAACCTCAAGCTAGTCCCAATGCTCCTCCCGTTATAAGAGTCCAGACCGAGTCCGTGGTCACCACAAGGTCAAGTAGTCTCTGCGTCCCTCGGACACGCTAGATGCGGCTCTTACGGCGAATCGCTCCGGCATCGTCATTCGCCTGCAACTATTTCGAATAGTAATCCGCATTCATCCGTTCAAATCGATCCCATCGATCGATCTGGAAGATCGCCTTCAGCTCGGATCGCGTCGACTGGACAGACTGGGGCGCATGCTCCGCAGTCGATCCACTTTATTGGGTCGATAAAGAGCATTGCGACGGTTCCAAAATCTGGCTCATCCTTTGTCGGATGGATGCACTCAACGGGGCAGACATCAACGCATGCGGTATCTTTTACTCCGATGCACGGTTCTGCAATGATGTACGCCACGATCCACTTTCCATCTAGTTCGGTGAGGGAAGTTGCGTGCTGTTGAGCAAAGCGAAGTATAGAAATTAACTCCGCTCTTGCACCTCGTGGCTACGGAAAAGTTGCACGCACCAACATCGTGATCAGAATAGAACGCCCTATCAGCCCAACTGGATTGGGGCTCCTAACGAAACGTCTGCAGAACTAGGGGGAGCAATGCGCCGAATGCGTATGCGGAACAGACTAGGGCCGCGAACGATATATTCCCAGATTGCCTGTCCAGGTCGAATGTTGTCGAATTGCCGGTTCAACGGCACGGGGTCATGATCGTTCAGTAATCGCAGTGAGTCTCCAACCACTAGGGCGTCGAATTTTGCGAAGATAAGCGGATGGCGTTGAGGACGCGGAATCTCACGAAGATCGAGTTCTTCGGAATGATCTATCGCCATATCGGTATTTCCAGTCGCCAGAGCTAAGAGCGCAGAATCCTCATGGGCTTCGACTCGGTGTGGAGCACCGGCCTCAACGAAGACGACCTCCCCGGCATGCAATTCGCACGAGGTATTGCCCACGTGAAAAGTAACATGGCCACGCAGAGCATTAACCGTGACCTTCCCTGTCGTCGAATGTTCCGGAGTAGACTGGCCCGCACGCATACTCATGAGCACCACACGATATCCGGGCTCGTTGATCAGAATCTTGGGATTGATCTTGCTGCTGTCATATTCAATCAAATCGTTGAGATTGTACTTTTGCATTTGACTCTCCCTTTGGCGCACTCCGAAGCTACATTTCCCTCGAATGCTACGCCGCACATTTGGAGTGCGCTATGACTTGAGTCGTAACAAGAAGCCATTTGCGGAACAGGTGATTGACAATGTTGTGGACCTGCAACGCATCACGACATCTTCATTCCGGTGAACCTAACATCAGAACTCGACGCAAAACGATAGAACGCTTCGGATTGTCCATTCGCCTCTTTGTTGTTGCCGTTTAGCGGAAGATTCCGCCGTTCGATGCACGGCGTTTGGGTTGACCAAGTTTCGCGATTACGCTGACAGTGATTTTTCAGCGTTTCAATTTCCGCGGAGAATCGAGACCGGGCCGAGCGAGCAACGCCGTCGGCAATTTTTGCTAAAGGAGATCGCAGTCATGTCCAGGACGATTAAGTGCGCTGAGAAAGTCGTGGTTTACGCAGCCAAAGGTGCGTGGGTGATCTACGAACGTTTGAACCGCATCAGCCCCAACCCTTCCTTTACTCCGAAATGGAGCAATAAGCCCCTACTGAAGAGCTACCAGAAAGAGAAGCCGCCCCTTGGCTGGCCGCGCACCACCGACTCGCTCTGCCCCAAGTGCGTCCCCGAGATCCGCAAGCAGATCCTTGACGGCAAACTGCCCCACGAAGTCCTGCTCAACGAAAAAGTCGGCGAAATCAAGGCACAGATCATCGAGCGCGACGGCAAAATCCTCATGGTCAAGGATTGCCCCAAGCACGGCCACTTTGAAGACGTGATGTCCATCGACACCGCCTTCTTCAAGCACCTCGAAGAGAGCTTCCCCGGCCGCGACATCCGCGCCCATAACGACGAGAAGCTTCACCACCACGGTACTTCGACAGTCACCCATGGGCGCGGTTCTGTGCTGACCATCGACCTCACCAATCGCTGCAACATGATGTGCGATCCGTGCTTCATGGACGCCAACCAGGTCGGCTTCGTCCACGAACTCACCTGGGAAGAAATCAAGACCATGCTCGACAACGCCATCACCGTGAAACCGAAACGTCAGATGAGCGTCCAGTTCTCCGGCGGCGAGCCCACCCTCTCGCCCTACTTCCTTGACGCAGTCGCTTACTCGCGCAAGGTTGGATACAATTCCGTCCAGGCCGCTTCCAACGGCATCGAGTTCGCCAAGTCAAAGGAACTCTGCCGCGCCGCAGCCGAAGCCGGTCTCCGCTACGTCTACCTTCAGTTCGACGGCATCGGCAACGCGGCCAATTCGCACCGCAAGGTCGGCAACCTGTTCGACGTAAAATTGCAGGCCATTAACAACCTGCACGAAGCAGGGGTCGAGATTGTTCCCGTTACCACCATCATCAATGGCATCAACAACGAGCAGGTGGGCCGCATCATCCAGTTCGGGCTGAACAACCCCAAGAAGATCAGCTTCCTCTCCTTCCAGCCGGTCAGCTTCACCGGTCGCGACGAGGACATTACCGATGAGCGTCGTCTGGCGCAGCGCTACACACTCAGCCACATGGCCCACGACATCAAGAAGCAGACGGGGTTCGGCGAGCCGGCGCGCGACTGGTTCCCGCTAAGCTTCATGAGCACGTTCTCTGATTGGGCCGACCTGATTCACGGACCGACTGCCGAGTGGGGCCAGCTTTCCTGCGGATGCCATCCTAACTGTGGCATCGGCATGGCTATGATGATTGACAAGGAAACCAGGGAAGCAGCACCCGTCACCGCTTTCTTGAACATGAACAACGTGGCCAAAGATGTGGCCAGGGTAAACGACGCTGCGCGAAGTAAATGGATTTCAGTCCTCGGCTTCGGCCTCGCGCTGCTGCGCAATTATGATCCGTTCCAGGCCCCCACGCACTTCAAGATCACTGACATGATGAAGAAGATGGACAAGACCTTCAACGCTACCGGAAAGAACTACGGCTCGGTCAACGGCGACCGTACGCTCGAGGACATTGAGAAGCGCCGCTCCGATCGCTGGAACTTCCTCTTCATCGCCGGTATGTGGTTCCAGGACCTGTTCAACTACGACTTCCGGCGCACCGAGCAGTGCATCATCCCCTACGCCACGCAGGAGGGCGAAATCAGCTTCTGCGCGTACAACACCGGCGTGGGCTGGCGTAACATCATCGAGAAAATGCACATGACCGCCACCCTCACCAAGTGGTACGAGGAACACGGCCGTCACGAAATCTTCGCCGGCGGCAAGAAGGTGGGCATGAGCCATGTGGGTCACGATCTGACCCTCAACATGGAACACGTCAACTCCGAAGCCAACCACACGCTCGACAATCTCGGCATCGCCAAAAATGCTCGTGAGGAAAAGATTCGCGCCCGCGCCATGACCACCGCGGACAAGGTCAAGTCTGATGCCGAAAACGCCCGCATGGCTAAGCTTTACCGCGAGCAGGTATTGGGAGAGAAGCCCGTCGAAGGCTTGGTGAGCCTCGACTCCATCGCCCCCGCCAAGCCGGTAACTCAACAGATGGTCGAGCCCGTCGCGGGAGACTGATCATCCCCAAATCGTTCCTCTAAACATGACGGGCCGTTCATCTCCATACTGGCCGGCCCGCTGCTTTTCTGCCGCACGACAACTGTCGTGCTCCTCCATATCCCTTCACTTCCCTTTGTTCGACTTGTTCCTCCTCGCCACCGAAGGCCAGAATCTTCGGCGGATTTGAAATAGTTCCCTCGGCAGCAGAGTCGCTGCTGTCGGCGGGGCGGACCGTTCTTCGAACCACCTATGAATGTCCAACCAGATCCGGGCCTACTCCGCTGAATGCGACAAGCGATTCTTCAACAGCCTGCATGAGAACAGCCCTCAAATGACGGACCTGACTCCTAGGACCCTCCCTGTGTTGGAGACCGGATGGTCGGGTTGACACAAATGCGCCGGTCGTTGCGTGAGCGTCCCGACAAGATTCAGAACGAGGTCGCGGCCGTTAGCTCAATTGAAGCTGAAACGGGCAGTAGCTTCGATCCGTCCTGAAGTAATCGGCCCTCTAGCAATCGGAGCCAGCCGGAGGATGCTTGACAACCCCCTCCCCGGTAAAGCGAAGGCAGGTAGATGCTCATCGGTTCTTGCGTCCTAGGTAAGATGAGCCCGACGTTCGGCGTAGTCGAGAGACGGCGAGATAAGTAAGCTCTGTCGAAAAGAAGAAGTGATGACGTGTCTCCTCCTAAAGCAGGATAGTATTCAATTTCCCAGGTTGCTACTCTCTGAAGTGTCAGGTGGCTGCCACCTAAGTATGAATTCAGCCGAAGAAGGATATGAACGAGGAGGGGTCGATGCAAGTCGCAATACACAACTTCCGTACGGATCTTGCCGAAGCTTTCAAGTCATATGTGGAGCGTCGGTTTCAATTTGCTCTTAACCGTTTTGGTCAACGCGTGGGTCGGGTCATTGTCCGCCTATGTCCTGACGGCCCCGCGGGGATTCGTTGTTCTATCAACATCAATGTCCAGCCTTTCGGCCGCATAGCAGTCGAGGAGAGTGATTCTGATTTGTTTGCCGCCATTGATCGCGCGACCGGAAAGATCGGCTACTTGTTGGGACGCGAGTTGGAACGGGCCCAGGGCGGCAGAGTTGGTCGCGAGTCAGTCCGCTCAGGGCCGCACCTCGATGCATTTCAAGACTAGACGCTTAAGCTCCGGCAGCTATTCGACAAAGTGACTACAGGGAGTCCATCGATGCTACGATCTCTGATCGAACACGCGCAGCTATTCCTCGTCTGGGTCTTGTTGATTGGATTCTTGATGATGACATTTATGAGCATGAGTCCAGACTGATCCAGATACCAGAAGCGATGACGAGCTACACCTTCAAACTGTGAGAAAGGCGACCACTATGAAGGCTGGAACTCTGGACTTTCTGATCAAACCGGTTCGTCGCGATGTACTGCTCGAAAAAGTCCAGAGTGCTGGGACAATGACAGCGAGTTGACCCAATTCGTACAAACTCGCATCATCCGGAGCGGATGACTAACTGACAGTCCATATTTGTAACGTCTGATGAAGGCAGGGTTCTTCATCGGTACAGGAGATGTGTTTTCGCAGCAGAGTTGCCAACCGAGGCAAGAATGAAGAACGCAAGACAGACCGATCGGATCGCAACGACCATAGTACCGAATGGACGATATGGGGCACTTTCCGGCGGCATCTCTCGATGGATCGAACGCTCTCCGCCACTCGCCAATACCTAGGCTTGCCGCCTTTGGAGTCGCTAAGAACGAAACCGCTGAACGGATCGGAACTGGTCCGCCGGGTCCGGTGAAGTTGTGAACGGAGCTAGGAAGTGTGTTTATGGTATTCCGGCTCGCAAGAGGAGGAGCAATCGTGAAACGCAATAAAATTGTGATAACTGAAACAGACTTTGAGCGCCTGCAATGGCTGGTCGAATCATGGAAACAGCTCTCTCAGCGCGATGCCGAGCGCCTCGACGATCTGGAGAATGAGTTGAGACGAGCCATAGTCGTGAAATCCGGCGAAGTCCCGCCCGATGTGGTCACGATGAATTCGCGCGTGCGGATACAAGATCTGGGCCGTGGCGGAGAGCACACCTACCAGATCGTTTTTCCGGAAGACGCAGACCTGGACGAGAACCGGATTTCCGTTCTGGCTCCAATCGGGACGGCGCTGATTGGATATCGGACCGGGACTACTGTCGAATGGCGAGTCCCTTCCGGGACTCGACGTTTCCGAATTCTGGATGTCGAATATCAGCCTGAGGCGGTCAGAGCTGCAGCTTAGAACCGGAAATAGATGTTCCAGCGATCGCTTGAGCTCGGTGACGGCTGAGGCCCTGAAATCTGTCATGAGAAATTTCTCGAAAGATCAGGACTTCCCTGCTCACAACGGTGGTCAGGATCTGGACGAGAAGCAGAAAAGGATATTCCTCAGAAGGTGAGGATTTGCTCAGGGCCAAGGCCTTCGGAAGTCAACACGTCTTGCACATCGTTCCTCAAGGCGCTCTTCAATGTCAAGGGACGTCGCGCCTCAGTACGCGAGAAAGCACCACGAGAGGATTATTGAAATGCGACTTGCACAATGTGTAGCAATCGATTGCAACCCAACGATCGAACCGGTCTCCGTAACAAAGCTGCGTTTGTGGTCTGCGCCACAAACGATCCTGGTCGCAACGAATCTCTCGGATGAGCTGGCGATCTTACCTCCGGCCATCACACAGGGAAGACAGAGCGGCGCAAGGATCCTGCTTGCTCACGTTGTGAGCACCGACCATCATGTGTTGAAGTTTCACAAGTCTCTATTGCAGCGATCGGCCTTAAGGTATGGCGAAGCGCGAACGCTTCTTGATCGAATGGCTCGGCAGCTTCGCTGGGTCGGGACCACTTGTGAGCCCGTCGTTCTGAATGGGATCCCGGAAGTAGAAATCTCACGGTTCGCCAAGGCCAGCGGAGTCGACCGCCTGATTGTGACATTTGAAGACAACCCAAATCTCACTGCGTCCCAGAATCGTACTTTCGTGGAGCGGATACTGCCGGTAATGGAAGTTCCTGTATGTGTGATTGGCAGCCGAATGAATCTCTCATCTCCGAACGGCTCACACGCTAAAAACGTCACTCTGGCTGTATCGCTGAATTCAGATTGCCAGGTTCCGCTTCGATTCGCTTCCCGGCTTGCCCAGGAGGCTCATGCGAATCTCAAGGTTCTTCATATTCTCGATCGCAAGCGTGCTGATTTGAATACATCCGTCCCCAATCCGGTTGAAGTGGCCTCGCAGCTTCCATTAGAAACTTGGCGAGAAACCGGACTTTTATGCCCCGCCGAGATCACGGTTCGCCGAGGCGATCCAGCAGAAGAGATTCTGGAGCACCTCTATTCTGGGAATGAGGGTCCAATCGTCCTCTGCTCTTCGGGTATTGGATCGGGGGAACAGGCTTGGAGAGACAGCGTGAGCTACCGCGTCCTCGCCGAAGCGCGATATCCGGTTTTCGTTCTTGGAAAACGTGTTCCCTCCGCAACAGTCGTCATGTCGCCTGAAAAACCATCCGCCCTGCCGAACAAGCAAAGACTTCTAGTGCATCGGACCGTCAATGGCTAGAAATATATGGCCGTAGCCTTCTTTGGCGTCAGTTCGTTCAAGTTCACCGAAGAGCAATCGCTGCGCTGCAATCCACATCGAATATTTTTGCCGCTTCGAGCCCAATAACTGAGTACGTTTCGCATCCTGATCACTATTACCGTTCATCGGGCCGTTCTGTGACCGGCTTATCTCCTGCGCCTGGCAACTTCGTCTTCCTTCCTCCGGCAGCTTCGCCTTCCAGGAGAGCGTGCAGGTTTGGGTAAGCGTAGATTGTCGGGGCGTGATTTTGCATCAGGCCGCCTGTATCGGCGGTTGGGCCATAGTTGCTGTACTCTTCCCGACCGAGCATCCGTAAAAGAGCCAGTTGCTGCCCACGATGATGGGAGGTATGCGTCATACGGCGAGTCATCACCCACGCCCATGATCGCCGCACGTCGAAAAACGCTGTATCTCCTTCCCACCATTCCTCATTCTTGGTCCGCAAAACGGCGAGGCGCTTGTGGCTGTCTTCCTCATACCGCAGCATGAATTCCAACCTGACTTCTTCACTCGGCAGCGGCGGTGCTCCGACGTCTATATCGAGCATGGTCCGGAACCAGGTGTCCTCGCTGACGCACTGATGCACCATGTGTTCGTGGAGACTGCGGCCACGCCTATCGGAAGCGTTTGGACGGACCGCGAGATCAATATCTGTGAACATGCTCCAGGCGCTGATCACTTTTATGCGCTCCGTTTCATAAGTCTCGATCAGAAAGTCGTACCTCATTGTGAACCTCGTTGGAGTGTAGAACGGCCCTTAGGGGCGCTGTATCTAAATGTACTCGCAGCTTTAGGCTGCGAAGCCAAATCACTACAAGGCAGTTATGCAAATGCAACACGCTGGATGGGATTCCACATTCACATGGAAGGTCTAGGTACTTATGACAACAGGCGGGAGGCATCTTCCCACAGCTGTTGAGCGATGATGCCGGCCGGCTCAGCTCGAGCTAGCTTGGCGGCCTGGCCAGCCCACATTTGCATTCTGCCGGCGTCCCCTACCTTCCGGGCGTCTTCCCGCATCGCGCGAGTGAGTCCACGTTGGACAGGATATGAAGCCGGTAGAGGGGCACTCGATGCAGCCGAGGCACGAGTGTACGCGGTTGCGACGGCACGTCCGGGCCGACCAGTGAATGCGCGGGTAATCATAGTGTCTTGGGATTCCGTCTTTGCGATCTCGTCTGCATAAACTGGATGTACCATCGCTTCCGGAGATCTTAGGAAACCAGTCCCGATCTGTACTGCGCTGGCGCCCAGGATCAATGCTGCCGTAACTCCGCGTGCATCTGCGATTCCACCCGTCGCGATGACTGGCACATTTACTGCATCCACAATCTGCGGTAGGAGAGCGATCAGTCCAACCATTTGGCGTTCAGCCTCATCCGCGTGAAAGGCTCCACGGTGTCCACCAGCTTCCATACCTTGGGCAACGATGACGTCCGCACCTGCGGCTTCAGCAAGCTTGGCTTCGATGACCGTCGTAGCAGTGGCAAACCACAGAATCCCTTTCGACTTCAATTCAGAAACAAAGGCCGGTGAATAAAGCCCCATAATCGACGAAATGGCCTTCGGACCGACGATGATCATCGTCTGACACTGTGCCTCAAAGTCCGGCAGGATCGTGTCGCCCGCTTCCGGCGCAACTGGAGGGCCCCACGTCGCCAGATACTCTCGCTGGTGCCTTTCCAACTCGTAATCGCGGACAGGAGGCAGATCTGGAATCCAAAGATTGAGTTGAAACTTTCCCTTACTCTGCTGACGAAATTCGGCGCTCCATGACTTGATCGCTTCCGGCGTCATCAACAAAGCTCCGCAGGCCCCCATCCCTCCGGCATTTGCAACAGCGATGGAAAGGGACGGAGGGCACGCCCCCGCCATGGGTGCGAGGAGGATCGGGATCTGAATGCCTAAACGGTCAGTGAAGGCTTGAATACGTGCGCGCGCTGAAGAGTACTTTTTGTTGGCCATACGGGTAGAACCTCCAAGCAGAGCTTTTGGCCTATCGAGAGCCGCGAGACAAAGCGAAAATTGCCCAGATCTTCTGGTATAGCCATTCCTGCCGAACGGG
This sequence comes from Occallatibacter sp., assembly GCA_049676965.1. GTDB lineage: Bacteria > Acidobacteriota > Terriglobia > Terriglobales > Acidobacteriaceae > Telmatobacter. Next base: position 28,181 of record JBAUBR010000530.1, on the reverse strand, counting down.
ACCCACAACTGCTTGACTTCCAATCCGAAGTCACCCCCGATCTACTGGTATTTCGAGAGTGATCGTTCATGGCCCAGTTCGAATGGAGTGATCTCGGCAACTCCTGAACCGCTCGGCGTACTAGCAGAAAATGCGGTTACTAGAAATGGAAATAATCTGACTTCGATCTACGACGGATCTTGCAGTCCGTTCAAATCCCAGCTTGAGTCATCCTTCTCATTGCGACTCAAGCTGGAAGGTCCTGTTCCGCTCGGACTCCCGCACAACAGCTCGCCTCCGTCCAGTCAATAATTCCTGCGCGCTGATGCTTCCACAGATCAAGCCGGTGTCCCGATCCGCGACCGGCATCTGTATCACGCCATTCATGGCCATCTCTTCTGCAACGGCCCGACAGGTCTCATCTGTATATGCGAGCACTTCAGGCAGGTGCCAAGGTCCTCTTCCTGACTCATAAATCTCTGCCGACAACTCCGTCATGACATCTCCCACACAAACCATTTCAAGCGGGTCGACGCCATATTCACGCGACAGATGGTAGCCTCGGCGACTCAGCTTTTCGGTGAGAATGGATCGAGGCATGACAAGCGAGGTGACCAGATACGATGCCGTGCATGCGAGTGTCAGCGGAAGTAGCGCCGGCAGAGCATGGGTCAATTCGAGCGAGAAGAGGATCGCCGTAAGCGGCACGCCCAGCGCGCCCGAGAGCATCGCTCCCATCCCCATCAATGCCCAGAGAGCTTGTGTCTCTCCCGGCATATGAGCCAGTCGCGCAACTGATTCACCTAAGGCCGCGCCGATCATCAACAGGGGAGCCAATACGCCTCCTGATGTGCCGGAGCTTAGCGAAAATGCCCACATCAGCGACTTGGCAATCAGCAGACCCAACAACATCGAAACTGGAGCATTCCCGCGCAGCAATTCTGCAATGTTGTCGTATCCGACGCCCAATCCACGCGGGAAAAAGAAGCCGCCAATGCCGATGCCGATTCCGCCAATCGCCGGCCACCACATCCAGTGCACTTTCAGGTGACCACAAACGTGCTCAAACCCATCTTCGAGGCTATACATCAAGCGGCTCAGACCGGCGGATGCAAGGCCAACGAGGATTCCAAGTGGACAGGCAACAAGGAGCGCAAGGCCCACTGGCATGGACGCGTGCAACTCAACGGGGAATAATGGCCCCGGTCCAATCCAACTGACGCGTAATGCCGCAGCGACAACACTTGCCATCGCGACGGGCACCAGCGAACGCGGCCGCCACTCGAACAGCAGCAATTCGACCGCGAGCAGAATCGCAGCGATCGGCGCAGCAAACGTCGCAGACATTCCTGCCGCCGCGCCAGCCACCAGCAACGTCGTTCGTTCAGCATCCGTTAGGTGGAGCCACTGCGCGACCAGTGAGCCGAAGGCGCCGCCTGTCATGATGATCGGCCCCTCCGCGCCGAACGGACCACCTGATCCTATTGCGATCGCCGCTGAAAGAGGTTTCAACAAAGCAACCTTGGGATCTACACGCGCGCCGCGGAGAAGGATCGCCTCTATCGCCTCTGGAATCCCGTGTCCACGAATCTTGTCCGAACCGTAGTGCGCAATAAATCCCACCAACAGTCCGCCCAGAACCGGTATAAGAGGCATGATCCATCGGGAGAGCGGGGATCCCGCAGGTCCGACCAAGGCCAAGCTCAGACGATGGTAGTAAAAGAGGTTTGTCGCCAGAGCGATGGCTCGCAACAGAAGGACGGCCAAGCCTGCTGCGCCTGCACCGATGAAAAGCGCTACACCTGTCAGAAGCCATACTCGCCGATCTACAGTGAAGTCGCGCAACGCGGACGGTCGAGACCTCATCGAACCTCCGCGTAGTTTGATCTATGCGCATCGGACGAGATATGCCTCAACGCCTTTGTGAGCCGAGGCGCCAGCTCATTCAACTCTTTCGCATGATCGCCAGCGAGCCGGCCAAGAAGCAGTCTGCCTTTGCGAGTAACACACAAAATCGCTCGTCTTTTGTCATCCACATCCGCCCTGCGTTTCAGCAGTCCTTCGCGCTCTGAGCGGTCTACAAGTTCCACTGCGCTGTTGTGTTTCAGCGCTAGCCGCTCGGCGGCGTAAGAAATTGTCACTGCCGTATTCTCGGGTGCACCAGCCACCTGAAGAAGAAGCTGATGTTGCTGGGGTTGCAATCCTGCTTCCAAAGCTGCGCATTCGCTGAAGAGCAAAAAGCGTCGCAATTGATAGCGAAATTCAGCCAGTGCCTTGAGGAGTAAGTCCGGATCAAGCGTCGCGGGTTGAGCGTCCATCTATATATCGTGACACGATATTGATTTCGACGCAAGTTACGTTGGTTCGACCATGGCGAATCTGATTTTAATATCCTTCGCGAATCCGCTGAATCACGTTTCGCACATTTCACGTTGAACAAGTACGGGACCCAAGAATTCTCGAGGAGCAACCGCATTGTTATGTGTCTCGTCGATCGCGCGGTAGATCAGGGGCACAACTCCGTTCGACTCGGCTTCGACAATTGGCTGCCACCCGTTCGGATTTGCCTTTAAGTTGAGAGAAATACCGTTGGCAAATTCATTCCAGATCGTTGGATCATGGCCGAACCAGTTTTGGAATTCCGCGCTGGGAGCCACATTCTTAACTCAGGCGTCCACTTTCAATTTGTTCCTTCCCAATGCCTCTGGGCCACAATCGGTAACCGAGCAAGCGGACTTCTTCGGCCTCGACTGAGTCGTATGCGCGCTTTACCTTAATCATCGCTTTCATTCCATCAGCGGCCATTTGACGCTACACGGTTTATGAAGGTGCTAATGCGCTCGTTAATTTACGTTCTCCTGCGTCAAGCGCTACGGCGTTGTTGGAGTTCCTGCTTGACGCCCGGAAGGCATGCGAATCCGCAACACTCTCTCGCGAGCCCGCTCATCTTCTAGATTCTGGATTCGTGCGCCAAGCAAATCGTTGAGCGAGATCATGCCGACAAGCCGTCGGTCGTGGGGATCCAGGACCGGAAAACGGGTCAAACCCGACTCGGCCATTCGCCGCACGACGACACCGAGAGGCTCGTCGGCAAAAGCCACAGTCGTCTCGGTGGATGCAATATCCGCAATCCTTGTTGTCTGAACCTCGCCAAGTTTTTCCTCAAAGGATGTCAATAGCTGCTTTCGAGTGACCACTCCACGCAATCCTCTTTCGGAATCAACCACAGGGAAGAGATATTGGCCTCGTGGACGACGATCATGGTGAACAAGTTCTTGAGCTTCCTGAAGAGTTCCATCGAAAGGTAGAGCGACTATGTTCGTCCGCATCACTTCCCTCACAAACAGGATTTCGAGCGGATCGAGTCCGTATTCGCGGCTCAAGTGATAGCCACGACGTGAGATTTTTTCGGTGAGAATGGAGCGTTTAAGTGCGAGCACAGTAAAGGTATGAGCGAGAAAACACGCGACCAGAAGTGGTAGTAGCATGTTCAGATCGTGAGTCAACTCAATTGCAAAGATGATGCCTGTAAAGGGCGAACGCATGGTTCCGCCGAGAATCGCACCCATGCTGACAAGCGGCCAGAACCCCAGACCAAAATGAGGGAGAAATAGGCTCTCAATTCCCCCAAGCGCGGCTCCCATCATCAACAAAGGCGCAAGAACGCCGCCCGAAGTTCCCGAGCCGAGCGAAATCATCCAGATTGCAGATTTAACTAACAGCACTCCCGCAAAGATGCTGAGCGGGACATTTCCCTGGAGAAGTTTCCCGATCGTGTCATATCCCACACCGAGGGCTTGCGGGAAAATGTATCCGCCCAGTCCCACAAACACTCCACCGATCGCAGGCCACCACATCCAATGAATCGGCAGCCGTTTGAAAAGATCCTCTGCAGCGTAGACCCCGAGGGTCAATAGAGCCGATAAGCCTCCGGCGGCGATCCCGGCAACAACGCAACCACCCAGTCCCACCGGACCGATGTAGGCCGGGTGAGCGGGAACCGGAAATAGCGGCCCCAATCCGAGTAAGTATCGCCGTACTGCGCAGGCCGTAGCGCTTGCCAAGGCCACTGGAATGGCGCTGCGAGGCTTCCATTCGAACAATAAAAGCTCGACGGCAATCAGCACTGCAGAGAGCGGAGCCGCAAACGTCGCCGACATGCCGGCGGCCGCTCCCGCGACGAGCAACGTACGACGCTCCATGCTGGTTAAATGGAAAAACTGCGCGAAGATCGATCCGAAAGCTCCGCCGGTCATAATGATAGGCCCCTCGGCGCCAAATGGACCTCCGGAACCAATGGAGATTGCCGCCGAGATCGGCTTCAGAATGGCTAACCGGGGGCCGATGCGGCTGCCATTCATCAAAATTGATTCGATTGCTTCGGGGATGCCGTGTCCCCGGATCTGTTCGGATCCATAGCGTGCCATGAGCCCGACAATTAACGAGCCGACGATAGGAACAGCAATTGCATAAACGCCGAGTTGGTTGCCGACGGGCGAAGCGAATGCAGTGCTAAGCCGGTGATAGTAGAAAACATTTGTAAAGAAGCCGATCAGCTTGAGCAAAAACCACGCGACATATGCACCAATCGCGCCAAGAACGATAGCCATCAGCATAATGGGGACGACACGGAAAGTCGTCGTAAAGTCGCCGAGGTCCTTCAAAGTGGATTTATGCCGTCTGGTTTGCGTCTGCTGACCCATGCTGACTCCTTCCCCGCCCTGCCGAGTGAGCCAACACGGTCAAAAGCGATTCAGAGAGAGCAGGACCTGACACTCTCAACTCCTGCCAAAGCACAACGGAGAGCTGATGCAGTAATTCTTCTCCATGTGGAGTCAATTCAATGAGCACTTCACGACGATCCTGAACACTGTGCCGGCGTGCTACCGCTCCCTGCTCCACGAGGCGGTCAATAAGTTCTACCGTGCTGTTATGGCGCAGGCAGAGTCTTTCCGAAAGCGCCCCGACGGTGGGACGACTTCCCACCGGCAACCCTCTAATGGCCAGGAGCACTTGGTGTTGTTGGGGTTCAATTCCCTTCGAACGAGCGGCTTCTTCACTCAAGTGCAGGAATTGGCGGATGCGATAGCGAAACTCGGCAAGTTGCCGGTACCCCGCTGCCGATATCTCTCTGCAGCGCTGTCCCGACGAAACTTCTTGGCCGCTTGGAATCATCAGCGACACCTGATCTTAATATCGTATCACGATGCAACACATTTATGTCGGAAGGCGAATGTCATCAAGAATCCAATCAACAAGACCCAGACGAGGAGTAGTTGTGCGTGTTCGATCAGGGTTCGAAGCATTCGATGGACTCCTTTAGTCACTTCGTCGATCAGCCGCCGTGGGATAGGCGGCTAGTCTTGAAACGGCTCGAGGTGCGGCGCTGAGCGGACCGACTCGCCATCGACTCTGGTGTCCTGGAAACGCTCCAACTCACGCCCCAACAAGCGGCCAATCTTTCCCGTTCCGCGATCAATGGCGGCGAATAAATCAGAATCAGTCTCCTCGACCGCGATGCGGCCGAAAGGTTGGGGATTGGCGTTGATAGAGCAACGATTCTCCGCGGGTCGCCCGGACGTATGCGAACAATGACCTGACATACACGTTGGCCGAAACGTCGACTCTTGGTCAACGAAACCATAGACTGCCCAATTGTTGGGGGAGGGCTGATTGCAGAGAGTTTGAACCCGTTTGGGCCAGAGGTCATTGCGGTTGACACTCGGCTCATAAAGGACGTTTTTGGTCACGGCTGATGCACTCGGAAACTGTCTCAGAACGGGGCATTTTCTTGAAGAACTCGTAATGCGCAACCAGAAACGGGTCACAGACATGCTGCTCTTCTTTGGGCACCAAATCGGTTTCGTTTGCAGCAGGACCCACCGTGACAAAACACCGAGGGCAGATGGAGTCAACTGTTCCATCCGGAATGAACCGGTGGGCGAACTTCAGCTGTTCGGAAGAGGGCATCGCCTCTCCTTTCAAGACCGAAATGGACCAGATGATGGCCTGACGATAGTCCGAGCCGCTTGGCAATTGCAAGTGGCAAATTATGAATTCCTCAGGTGGCGTGTAGAAACACAATTTGCCAAACGTAACTATTTATTGGTGCGAGAACAGGCATCGTGAATTGAGCCGGATTGTCGCCTCGACTTGTATTAGAGACACCCGCAATCCGGGCGTCATTTTTTGACGCAACAGGAGGGCCATGTACGATTGGGCAGAATTTCGTCATCTTTCGTACTTACTCAAGATCCTTGAAAAAGACGGATTTCGCGTTGCGGCGGAAGAACTCCATACGTCGCAGCCGAACCTTACGGTCCAGGCCAGGCGGCTTCAGGACCAGGCACCCGTTCGCCTCTTCCGGAAGTTGAATAACGGACAGACCTGTCCTACCGAAACCGGATTCGCCTTTATTACCCTGGCCCCTCGATTCCGATCCTGATCCCGCGGATCCCCATCAATGGGCTCGAAATGTGGCAAATCTCTCCCGCTTTCGCCTATTCAAGGTTGCTTAGGGAACATACGACGCATTGATAAGCACTGCTGTCGCGCTTCCATTTTCTGAAGTAGCCGACACTCGGACGTGATCGCCCTTGTTGGGTCTAAACTTGAGACCCTCAATGGCCCCGGTATCGGTTTCAGCTATCGTGTCTGAAGTGATCTTGAACGACTTGACTACTCCCGAATCTTCCCTGATCGAGATTGAATGCTCCTTGTCTGCAAACTTGTCGACCGTTCCGACGGTTTTTGTGAATGGCCCTGAGCCGAGCCCCCGTAACGCAACTGCCGTTCGCCCTCTACCAAGACCAAAGTAGTAGACAATTACATGAGTACCACTCTTCTTGAATTCTTCCGCGGCGGTCGCATCCTTGCGGACATTCTTGTCGAATTCGATTCTCGTTTTGGAATTGATCAGGTCTTTGAAGAGACTTAGTGAGCCGTCATCGGTCTTGACCGTAATCGTCTTTGCAGCCGGATCGATAGAACTTACAGTCCCGATCAGGGCATGCACCACCTCTTGAGCAGACGCCGCCAAGGTGACCATGAACAAGTATCCAACTAGCAAGTAAACCTTGAAACATCCTATCCGCATCGCCTCTCTCCCTTCTTCATGCGTCGCCGCTCGGAGAGCAATGCGCGACCTGACTGTTTCGATGACCTCGAAGGGGGGACATTGCTTTACTCGCGCCTCCGTGCTTACCGTTCGGCGAGACGCCTTTACTCGGATGCTATGCCAGATCCAAAAAGCGGTCGATGACTTGAGTCGTAGGAGAGATTCCGATTCGATTTATACAATCCTTATAACGAGGTGCTTCCATCTGACTTGCACACAGAATTAGTTGGACGGTATTGTTAGCTGTCATGAGTTTTCCTTCTCCTCAACCGTGATAAGCGTACTCTAGGCCGTGATAAACGATCTATTGCGAAACGATTCCCTGGCGGACAATCTGACATTTGGCCTCACTGTCCATCGTTGAGTCCGAATGACAAAGCGACGGGGGCAAAACAGTGACGATCTGGCCTTTGGCTGTCTACTTTGCAGCGGTGATTATCATCGTCGCGGTCATGTTGTCCCTGTCGTATGTTCTGGGGCAACGGCATGCGGAACCAGCCACAGGTGCTCCGTTTGAGTCGGGAATTGTTTCCGAGGGCTCCGCGCAAATACGCATATCCGTCAAGTTCTACCTCGTTGCGACATTCTTCGTCGTATTCGATCTCGAGGGGGTCTTCATCCTCCTCTGGGCAGTTGCAGGTCGCGAACTCGGTTGGGCAGGCTACAGAGAAGTTCTCATTTTTATCGGAGTTCTTTCAGCAACGCTGGCATATCTCTGGCGCATTGGAGCGCTCGACTGGTATCCGGCGGGGTATGACGCAAAGAGGAGGATTTGATGCCGTCTCCGTACGCCCAACGTAACGCCTTCACGGAGTTAGTACATCCCGGTGACGATCCCAATGAGAACGCTGTCCGGCGCAGCGTCGTTTTTTCACGCCTTCAAGATCTGTTGGGCTGGGGGAGAAAGAATTCCATTTGGCCATTCAACTTCGGACTCTCGTGCTGCTATGTGGAGATGGCAACCAGTCTGACTAGCAAGTACGACATCGCTCGCTTCGGTGCCGAAGTGATTCGCGGAACACCTCGAGAAGCCGACCTGATGGTGGTTGCCGGGACCGTATTCATCAAGATGGCCCCTGTGATCCTGAGGCTCTACCAGCAGATGATGGAGCCGCGGTGGGTGATCTCCATGGGGTCCTGCGCCAATTCGGGCGGAATGTATGACATCTACAGCGTCGTGCAGGGCGTGGACAAGTTTCTTCCTGTCGATGTCTACGTGCCCGGCTGTCCTCCGCGCCCCGACGCTTTCGAGCAAGGGTTGTTGCTACTGCAAAAGGCAGTCGGGACAGAGAGACGACCGTTGAGTTGGGTGGTGGGGCCGCAGGAGACGACCCGTCCGCCGCTGCCTTCCGAACGCGATCTTCATCGGACGGAGCGGCAGCGCGCTACCGTTCTGCGGCCCGTTGACGAAATCTGAAAGTCTATGACTGCAACAGCCAAAATCGACGTTCGAGCAGTCCCGACCGATCTTCTTGCTGGCGAATTGCGGGAGAGGCTGGGCACTGACGCGGTGACCGCTCAAACTACTGCGGACGGAATCCCAACCTTCTGGATTGCGCGCGAGAGCGCTCACGATGCACTCACTTACCTGAAGGAGAAAGTGCATCAGCCATACCGGATGCTCTACGACCTCACTGCCATCGACGAAAGTATGCGGGCCCATCCCTATGGTCCGCCGGCAAGCGACTTCACGCTGGTCTACCACCTGTTGTCCTTCGACCGCAACCAGTATGTCCGCATTAAAGTGCCGCTGACGCAGGAGCTGCCGACGATTGATACGTGCACCGATCTTTGGCCCGCAGCGAACTGGTACGAAAGAGAAGTCTGGGACATGTTCGGAATCCGTTTCCGTGGACATCCGCACCTGGAGCGAATCCTGATGCCGAAGACCTGGGTGGGACATCCTCTTCTCAAGAATCACCCCGCGCGAGCTACGGAAATGGGTCCCTTCCAACTTCCCGACGAAAAGCAGGATGCTGAACAGGAGGCGATGCGCTTCCGGCCTGAAGACTGGGGCATGCGGAAGAACCGGGACGGAGAGGATTTTATCTTCCTCAACGTCGGGCCGCAGCATCCCGGAACCCACGGTGTGCTACGGGTCATCCTGCAACTCGACGGGGAGGAAATCATAGATGCAGTACCGGACATCGGTTTCCATCACCGCGGAGCAGAAAAGATGGGAGAGCGACAAACATGGCACACCTACATACCTTACACCGACCGAATCGACTATCTCGGCGGCGTGATGAACAACATGGCGTATTTGATGGCAGTGGAGAAGCTAGCAGGAATTGATGTGCCGCCGCGCGCTCAAGTGATTCGCGTGATGCTGGCGGAACTGTTCCGAATCATCAGCCATCTTGTTTGGTATGGAACCTTTGCTCAGGACTTGGGGCAGCTCTCGCCGGTCTTCTATACCTTCAATGATCGGGAGCGCGCCTTTGGCATCATCGAGGCCATTTGTGGAGCACGAATGCACCCGAACTGGTTCCGTATCGGCGGTGTCGCCCAGGATCTGCCAAAAGGGTGGGATGGTCTTATCCGAGACTTCCTGAAGTATCTGCCACCGCGCCTGGCCGAGTACGACAAGCAGGTGATGCAAAACCGGATCTTTAAGAGCCGCACCCAGGGAGTGGGCGCTTTCACCAAGGAAGAGGCCATCGAATGGAGCGTCACTGGGCCTGGCTTGCGCGCCTGCGGCTTCGAGTGGGACTTCCGCAAGAAGCAGCCCTATTCGGGATACGACCAATTCACATTCGATATCCCGACAGGCACTCATGGAGACTGTTATGACCGCGCGCTGGTACGCGTCGAAGAGATGCGTCAGAGTCTGTGCATTATCGAACAATGCGTCAATAACATGCCAGAGGGCACCTATAAGTCACTCCATCCTCTTGCCTGTCCGCCTATAAAAGAACGCACCATGCACGACATCGAAACTCTAATTACTCATTTTCTGGGGGTGAGTTGGGGACCCGTGATTCCGCCGGGCGAAGCTCTCGGAGCGATTGAGGCCACGAAGGGAAACAACGGCTACTACTTGGTAAGCGACGGCAGCACTACTTCGTACCGAACTCGTATTCGGACGCCATCGTTTGCGCACATGCAGATGTTGCCGCGGCTTGCTCGCGGCAGGATGATCCCGGATCTGTTCGCCATTCTCGGTGCGATGGACTTTGTGCTGGCGGACGTGGATCGATGAGGCGAGAAAACCTATGTTGATGGATGAAGAGCGGCAGGAGATCGAGGCCGAGTTGGTTCATTATCCCACCAAACAGGCCGTATGCATCGATGCAATGAAGATCGTGCAGCGTCACCGAGGATGGGTTTCCGACGAAAATATCCGCGACATTGGCGAACTGCTTGATATGTCGCCCGCCGATCTCGATGGCGTAGCTACGTTCTATAACCTGATCTTTCGTAAGCCGGTAGGTCGGCACGTTGTCATGCTGTGCAACAGCGTGAGTTGCTGGATCATGGGCTACGAACACATCCGAGAGCACGTAACCAGACAATTGGGAATTGACTTCGGCGAAACCACAGCCGACAACCGGTTTACCCTTCTGCCCATCGTGTGTCTTGGAGCATGTCAACACGCGCCAGCGATGTTGGTGGATAACGAACTTCACGGCAACCTCAATGCGGCAAAGATTGACGGGATTCTGCAGGAGTGCAAGTAGCGATGCCTACTGAAAGACCACTGACCCAAGCAATACCGACGGATGGCCAGGCTCTCAGCCTCCAGGGCTATGAGCATTCGGGTGGATATCAGGGCCTCCGCAAGGCCTTGCACGAGATGACGCCTCAGAAAGTACAGGAGGAAGTTAAGACCTCGGGCTTGCGCGGCCGTGGCGGGGCCGGCTTCCCCACCGGACTCAAATGGAGCTTTACTCCTATGGGTACCGACACTCCCCGGCCCAAGTACGTGATCGCCAATGCCGACGAAATGGAGCCTGGAACCTTTAAGGATCGCCATCTGATGGAAGGCAATCCCCATCAGCTGATTGAGGGATTGATTCTGGCAGCCTATGCCAACGAGGCTGATATCGCCTTCATATTCATCCGGGGTGAGTACAAATTGTCGCAGGAAAGACTGGCACGTGCGATTGCCGAAGCCTACTCGGCCGGATATTTGGGAAAGGACATTCTGAAGTCGGGTTACGCGCTTGAAATGTATCTGCACATCAGCGCAGGACGGTACATGTGCGGCGAGGAGACAGGGTTACTGAACGCGCTCGAGGGCAAGCGCGCCAACCCGCGCGCCAAACCGCCATTTCCGCAAGTATCGGGCCTCTGGGGCAAGCCCACCATCGTCAACAACGTCGAAACGCTGGTGAATGTACCACACATTATTGAAAAGGGTGCGGCTTGGTTCCAGAGTTTAGGCCGCACGAGGGATGCTGGCACGAAGCTCTATGGCGCCAGCGGAAAAGTCAAGCGTCCTGGCCTATGGGAACTGCCGATGGGCACCACACTGCGCGAAATCCTAGAAGAACACGCGGGCGGCATGCGCGATGGGCTGCGGTTTCGAGGAGTTCTTCCTGGTGGTGCCTCCACAGATTTTCTCGTCGAAGAACATCTCGATGTACCAATGGATTACACCGAAGTCCAAAAAGCCGGGAGTCGTCTTGGGACTGGAACCATGATCGTCCTTGACGATCAGACCTGCCCGGTGGGAATGGCCTCTAATCTCATTCACTTTTTTGCTCAGGAGTCCTGTGGCTGGTGTACGCCTTGTTGGAGCGGCCTCGGCTGGGCGAAACAAATCCTTGCTGCATTGGAGGAAGGACATGGAGAACCGGGCGATCTAGACAAGCTTTCCTTCCAGTCGAACTTCTGGTCTCCAGGGCACACCTTTTGCGCGTTGGCACCTGGCGCCGCAGAGCCTCTACAGAGTGCGTTGAAGTTTTTCCGCGATGATTTTGACCGGCACATAAACGAGAAGCGCTGCCCCTGGAGACCCTGATGGGAACCATCTACATCGACGGCAAAGCCTACGAAGCAAATCCGAAGCAGAACTTGCTGCACGCATGTCTCTCGCTCGGACTCGACCTGCCGTACTTCTGCTGGCATCCCGCACTGGGTTCGGTAGGCGCATGCCGTCAGTGCGCCGTCAAGCAATTTAAGGATGACCGAGATACTCGCGGAAGAATCGTCATGGCCTGCATGACGCCTGCAGTGCCTGAGTCTCGCATTTCCATCCTCGATCCCGAAGCGGTTGCTTTTCGCGCCGGCATTATTGAGGGAATGATGCTGAACCACCCCCATGACTGTCCAGTGTGCGACGAAGGCGGCGAATGCCACTTGCAGGACATGACGGTGATGACCGGCCATAATTACCGCCGCACTCATTTTAGAAAACGTACATTTCAGAACCAGAATCTCGGCCCATTTGTGTACCACGAGATGAATAGGTGCATCCAGTGCTACCGCTGTGTGCGCTTCTATCGCCAGTATGCCGGAGGCAACGATCTGAATGCGTTTGGCATAGGGAACGCCGTTTATTTTGGGCGAAACGAAGATGGCGTTCTTGAAAACGAATTCGCGGGCAACCTGGTGGAGATCTGTCCGACTGGCGTCTTTACCGATCGAACGCTCCGGCAGCACTACACGCGAAAGTGGGATCTTCGCATGGCGCCTTCGATTTGTGTCCATTGCGGAGTGGGCTGCAACATAACCGTTGGAGAGCGCTACGGATTGCTGCGCCGGGTCGTGAACCGCTTCAACAGCGAGGTAAACGGCTACTTTCTTTGTGACCGCGGGCGCTTTGGCTATGAGTTTGTAAACAGCGCGGCTAGAATTCGCGCTGCGCAGCTAAAAGGAGAGACGATTTCGAGCGAGGAGGCGGAGCGTCAATTTCAATCGCTCATGTCCAGGAGTGAGAGACCAATTGGGATCGGCTCGCCCAGGGCTTCGCTCGAGGCAAATTTTGCGCTGCAGCGGCTTGTGGGGAGAGACCGCTTTTTTGCGGGCATTGCCGGTAGCGAGTGGGCGCGGATCAGAAAGATGGTGAAGATTCTTCAGACGGGGCCCGCCAGATCTCCATCCCTGCACGAGATTGAATGTTCCGATGCTGTGCTGATTCTAGGCGAAGACGTCACGAACTCTGCAACCCGGATGGCGCTCAGTCTGCGCCAGTCCGTCCGTCAACAGCCGTTCGAGGTGGCGAGGAAATCGCACACCCCTCTGTGGACGGACGACGCAGTGCGGGAAATGGTGCAGGACCAAAAGGGCCCATTCTTCATTGCAGCGCCTGGAGCGACGCGGTTGGATGATGTTGCCACTCGAACGTACCGGGCCGCGCCCGATGATATCGCGCGGCTGGGCTTCGCCGTCGCCCATGAAGTTAACCCTGCTGCGCCGGGAGTATCGAACCTGCCAGAAGAAATACAGGAACTGGCCCGCACCATCGCAGACGCACTGAAAGGCGCGGCACGACCACTGGTCGTTTCCGGGCCCAGTTGCCGGAGCCTGTCCGTAATAGAATCTGCGGCGAACGTGGCCAAAGCCTTATGTGACATCGGCCGACCTGCAGCACTCAGCCTGATTGCGCCCGAGTGCAATAGTTTCGGTCTGGCGTTGATGGGTGCGCGCCCGCTGAACGAGGCGCTCGCGTTGACCGGGAAGGTCGATGCTCTGATCGTTCTGGAGAACGATCTATACCGACGTATCCCAGCCAGACAGGCGGATGGATTGCTAAGTTTGGCGGCTCACCGGATCGTGCTCGATCACCTGGCGAACCGAACCACGGCAAAAGCAGACCTGCTTCTTCCCGCCGGCACATTTGCCGAGTCTGATGGAACGCTGGTCAACAACGAAGGGCGCACACAACGGTTCTTCCAGGTGTTCGCGCCGCAGCAAGAGGTGCGAGAGAGTTGGCGATGGCTGCGCGATCCGACATGGTCGTCGCTCGACGATGTTCTGACCGCCATCACAAAGGAGAATCCAGAACTAGCCGCTGTGATCAAGGCTGCGCCGCTATCGGATTTCCGGTTGGCAGGCGCGAGGATCCCGCGGGAGCCACACCGCTACAGCGGGCTCACCTCCATCACCGCGAACATCAGTGTCGTCGAACCCAAACCGCCACAGGACCCGGACTCTGCGCTCGCATATTCCATGGAAGGCGCACCTCTCCAGCCGCCCAGCGCACTACAACCATTTTTCTGGACTCCCGGCTGGAACTCCATCCAGGCTGTAAACAAATTCCAGAGTGAGATTGGCGGCCCACTGAACGGGGGTGACCCCGGAATTCGCCTGTTCGAACCATCGCAGGGAGGAGAGTACTTCACCACGGTGCCAGCCGCCTTCAGCCGGCGCCAAGCGGAATGGATGGTCCTTCCTATCGAACACATCTTCGGCTCTGAGGAACTTAGCCTTCAGGCTCCCGGTGTTGCGGAGCTTGCGTTTGAGCCATACCTGGCCCTCAACGCTGCCGACGCGGCCAGTCTTCACTTAGATGAGAATGCTGGAGAAGTCGAGATCGAACTTGGTGGAGTAAAGCAGCGACTGCCTTTGAAGGTTCTCCCTGATCTGCCGGCGGGGGTCGCAGCAATTCCTTCATGCCTCACGGAAGCTTTTGGAGAAGAATTCCCTGTCTGGCGTCGGGTCGAGCGGGCAACATGACCAGTCCTTACCCATTTGCGTCGATTCTTGGAATCCTCATCGTGGCACTGAGCCTTTCGGCAATGCTCATATGGCTAGAACGCCGGCTTCTTGCACTCTGGCAGGATCGCTACGGTCCTAATCGAGTTGGGCCGTTTGGCTTGCTGCAAGTGGTCGCTGACATGATCAAGATTTTCACCAAGGAGGACTGGATTCCGCCGTTTGCGGACAAGACGGTCTTCATTATCGCTCCAGCCATCATTATGGTCACGGTATTGTTGTCGTTCGCCGTACTGCCTATTGCTCCGGGAATCATCGTCGTGGACCTCAACATCGCTCTGCTCTTTTTTCTGGGCATGTCCTCGCTTGGCGTCTACAGCATTGTGCTGGCCGGCTGGGCATCCGGCAATAAGTACTCCCTGCTGGGAGGGCTGCGCGCCGCCGCGCAGATGATCAGCTACGAAGTTTTCATGGGTATTTCCCTGATGGGAGTTGTGCTGCTTGCCGGCTCCTTCAGCCTGACGGCAATCGTGGAAGCGCAAAGGAATCGGTGGTTCGTGCTTCCTCAATTCCTTGGCTTCGTTCTTTTTCTGATCGCAGGCATGGCCGAAGCACGGCGATTGCCGTTTGATCTTCCGGAGGCCGAGGCTGAGCTTGTTGCGGGATTTCATTCCGAGTATTCAGGCATGAAGTTCGGTATGTTCTTTGTGGGGGAATACCTTGGCATCACACTGATCTCCTCCATGATTACGGTCTTGTTCTTCGGCGGCTGGATGGGGCCGTGGCTGCCTCCCCTGGTGTGGTTCCTCGTGAAGGTATTTGCCTTTATCTGCTTTTTCATTCTGTTGCGGGCTTCGCTACCGAGGCTGCGTTTCGATCAGCTCATGTCCCTGGGCTGGAAGGTAATGCTTCCCTTGGCGTTGGTTAATCTCGTGGTAACCGGGGCCGTCGTGGCAGCCTTCAAGTGAAACGTTGAGAGAGGTGGGTTAAGCAATGCTGAGCTTGTTGAGAACCATCTGGAGCGTGTTCCTGCACACCTTTCACCGGCGGGTCACTATCCAGTATCCAGAAGAGAAGCCATATCTCGCGCCGCGCACCAGGGGGCGCATCATTCTGTCGCGGGACCCGGATGGCGGCGAGCGATGCGTAGCATGTCACCTCTGTGCGGTTGCCTGTCCGGTGGATTGTATCTCGCTGCAAGCGACGGAAGATGAGAATGGGCGTCGTTATCCCGAATTCTTCCGCATCAACTTCTCCAGATGCATCCTTTGCGGCTACTGCGAAGAAGCCTGTCCGACATATGCAATTCAGCTCACGCCGGATTTTGAAATGTCCGAATACAAACGTCAGAACCTGGTTTATGAAAAGGAAGATCTGCTCATTGACGGGCCAGGAAAGTATCCGGGGTACAACTATTGGCGCGTTTCCGGAGTGCAGGTCGACGGCAAAGGGAAAGGTGAAGCGGAAAATGAAGCGCCTCCGGTGGACCTCCGCAGGTTGTTGCCATGACGACTTTCATGGGATTCGCTTTCTATATCGCGGCAGCTGTGGCCGTGATTTCCACGATCATGGCTATCACACGGCTGGTAGCCGTACATGCGTTGCTTTACATGATCGTTTCGCTTCTGGCTGTGGCCGTGGTCTTCTATACGATGGGCGCTCCTTTGGTAGCTGCGCTTGAGGTAATCATCTATGCGGGCGCAATTGTGGTTCTCTTTGTTTTTGTGGTGATGATGTTGAACCTGGGAACGAAGGCCCGCGAAGAGGAACGTCAATGGCTTGCAGGTGGCGCATGGATCGGCCCTGTCATTCTTTCCGCGCTCCTGCTTCTCGAGGTGATCTATTTAATAGCCCGCGTTGGCACCTATAGCAACATGAGCGGCGTCGCGGATCCGAAACAGATTGGAATCGCTCTCTATGGTCCCTATCTTGTCGGTGTGGAGTTGTCTTCCATGCTTCTATTAGGTGCGCTGGTGGGTGCTTGCCACCTAGGCCGGCCTGCGCCAACGAGAAAGGAGGTTCGAGAGTGACTGTGATTCCGATGTCTCATGGGTTGATTCTCGGCGGAGTCCTGTTTGCGCTCGGCCTCGCTGGACTCCTGATGCGCCGCAATCTTCTCTTTATTCTTATCTCACTCGAGATCATGCTGAATGGGGCCGGCGTGGCCTTTGTTGCGGCGGGCTCTCGATGGGGACAGCCGGATGGCCAAATCATGTTTCTCTTCATTCTGGCAGCGGCAGCGGCAGAAGTCTCTGTTGGCCTAGCACTTTTGCTTCGGTTCTTCCGTCTTCACAACACGCTTGATGCCGACTCCACCAGCGAGATGAGAGGCTGATGATGCTTGAATTCCTCTGGCTGGTTCCGGCGATTCCATTCGCAAGCGCACTCCTGCTGGCCGTTCTGCGCTTTTCAAGGAAAGCCGTAGCCTGGATCGCGGTAGGCTCAATCGCGGCCTCTTCAATTGTCTCTCTCCTTGTGACGGTTTCCTACCTGCTTGCTCCGCCCGCCACCAACTCTTACACGCAGGTGCTGTGGAGATGGTTCGATGTTGGCGGTCTGCGTCCGGACATCGCGCTCTATCTTGATCCAATCTCCTTGATCATGATGGTCGTAGTAGCCTTTGTCAGCTTCCTTATTCACCTCTACTCGACAGAATTCATGATTGAGGACGATGGATACGCGCGGTTCTTTGCCTACATGAATCTGTTCGTCGCGTCGATGTTGACGTTGCTTCTCGCGGATAACCTGCTCCTGCTCTATCTGGGATGGGAAGGCGTCGGCCTGTGCAGTTATCTGCTGATCGGGTTCTGGTATCGTAAACCGGAGAATGGCCTGGCCGGCCGAAAAGCGTTCATCGTGACCCGTGTCGGCGACACCGCTTTCGTGATCGGCCTCTTTCTGCTCTTTCACGAATTGGGCACACTCGACATCCAGGAGCTCATGCAGCGGGCCTCCCTACACTGGCCGATCGGTTCCGCTGCCGCGACTACGGCCGCACTGTTACTGCTGGGCGGGGCAGTTGGAAAGTCGGCGCAGTTGCCGTTGCAAACGTGGCTTCCCGATGCGATGGCCGGTCCAACCCCGGTCAGCGCGCTGATCCATGCCGCCACCATGGTCACAGCCGGCGTCTATCTGATTGCGCGCACGCATATCCTGTTTTCCCTTGCGCCGCAGGCACAGTTCGCAGTTGCAATCGTCGGCGCTACAACTCTACTGATGGCAGGCTTCAGTGCCCTCACGCAATGGGATCTCAAGCGCGTCCTGGCTTATTCCACGATAAGCCAGATCGGATACATGTTTCTTGCCCTTGGCGTGGGCGCTTGGCCGGCAGCCATTTTCCATTTCATGACTCATGCCTTTTTCAAGGCGTTATTGTTCCTCGGAGCAGGAATCGTCATTCAGTCCCTTGGCGAGGAACACAATATCTTCCGCATGGGCGGGCTGCGCAAGCAACTCCCGGTCGCATTCTGGACATTCCTGATCGCCGGACTCTCGCTGGCTGGGCTGCCACTGATCACCGCCGGCGCCTTCAGCAAGGACTGGATACTCTGGGGTGCCCTGAGCGCGGCCCACGGGAGCGCCGCGCTTTGGACCGTGGCTCTGGTTGGGGTTTTGCTGACCTCTCTCTATACCTTCCGCATGATCTTCCTGGTTTTCTTTGGCGAGGCGCATAGCCAGGTCACCAAGAGAACTGGCAAGGTGATGTACATTCCATGCCTGATACTCAGCCTCTTGTCGATTGTTGGCGGGTATGTTGAACGCCCCTTCGCACGGTTTCTTGAGACAGTTCTTCCCTGGAATGCCGGAGACTTCCATGCAATTCGCATCACTGAAACTGCTTCCGAAGGAATCGCAGCCTTGGTGTTTCTGCTGGGCATGTCCATTGCGTACATTCTTTTCTTGCGCAAGCCTACCTATGCCGAAATCCTGGGGTCGAGCGCCGCGGGAGGGGTGCTGCACCGCTTCTGGCTTTCGGATTGGGGGATGGACTGGCTCTATGACCGGCTCTTCGTGCGGCCCCTAGTCTGGCTTGCGCAGGTCGACAAGAACGACTGCATTGACGCCGTCTATGCCGGCGTGGCCGGCATAACCGAAATCACCTGGAGTGTTCTCAGACGTACCGAAACAGGGAAACTGCGCTGGTATGCCGCCGGAATCGCGGCTGGATCGATCGTCTTTATCGCAGTGGTGCTGTTCCTATGATCCTTCTCTGGTTGCTTGCCATCCTACTCGCCGGCGGGCTTTTCGCCGCGCTGGCCGCACGCACGCATCCTCCGCTGTGCCGCTGGATCGCTCTCTCTGCCGTATCGGTGGACTTGGTTCTGGCGCTGGTGATGGCGGTGCGGGACTTTGGTTTCAGCAGCGCCGGTACAAGTCAGTGGATCGAACAGTTGAACTGGGGTTGGATTCCACAGTTCGGCATTCGATTCCACCTCGGACTGGATGGCCTTAGCCTTCTGTTCATCCTGCTCACGCTCTTTTTGGGTGTTGTGTCGGTTGTGATTTCGTGGACTGACATCACGAGGGCAGTCGGGTTTTACCACTTCAACCTGTTGTGGATTCTCGCTGGAATTCTTGGTGTCTTCCTCTCGCTTGACCTGTTCCTTTTCTATTTCGCCTGGGAACTGATGCTTGTTCCGATGTACTTCCTTATCTCCATTTGGGGAAGTGAACGCCGCGCCTATGCGGCCGTCAAGTTCTTCCTCTTTACGCAACTGAGCAGTCTGCTGATGCTCGTCGCCATCCTTGCGCTGTACTTTGCCCATCACCATGCGACGGGCACCTACACCTTCGAGTACACGGAACTGCTCGGTACGCCGCTCAGTCCTCATGCAGCGATGTGGATCATGCTGGGCTTCTTCATCGCCTTCGCAGTCAAGCTCCCGATATTTCCGTTCCACACATGGTTGCCAGATGCCTGCGCCGCAGCTTCGACTGCAACGAACCTGCTCCTCGCCAGTCTTCTGGCAACTACAGCCGCATATTCGATGATTCGTTTCCTCTTCCCTCTGTTCCCGGATGCGGCACGCGCGTTCGCACCGGTGGCGATGACGCTCGCGGTGATTGGGATCCTTTACGGGGCCATCCTGGCCTTTTCACAAACCGATCTGATGCGGCTGATTGCCTATGCCAGCATCAGTCACCTTAGTTTCGTGCTGCTAGGGATTTTTGCCGGGAATCCGCTCGCAATTCAGGGAGCCGTAATGACAGTGATCGCTCATGGCATCAGTACCGGTGCGCTCTTCCTTGTGGCCGGCGCTCTCGAAGGTCGAATGCACACGCGCGACATCGGTGCCATGGGAGGCGTATGGGACACAATGCCGAGGTTGAGCGGAGTTGCTTTGTTCTTCGCCCTGGCATCTCTGGGACTCCCTGGTCTCGGCGACTTCATCGGGGAGTTCCTTATTTTATTAGGAACCTATCGTGCTCATGTCGCAATGGCCGCCGTGGCGGCCTGTGGGGTTCTTGCGGCAACTTTCTATGCACTCCGTTTTGTGCAGCGCGTCTTCCAGGGACGGAACCTCCGCCCATGGCGATTGCCGGATCTGGCTTTTCGCGAGGGCCTTGTGCTAGGTACGATGATCGTTTTACTCCTCTGGCTGGGTTTATTCCCTCAACCCGTCTTTCAAACCTTCGCGCAAGCTGCAAAGCACGCTCCCGCACTTTGGAGATGATCCATGACTGCCGTTGAATTGCTAGCCCTGTTGCCACTCCTGTTGGTCGCCGTGACTTCTGTCGTGATGCTTGGAGCGGTTGCTGTGGGCCGCAATCACGCGGTTGCATTCGGACTTACACTTGCCGGTCTGGCAGCGGGCTTTGGGTCAATATTCTTTGTTCCTATGCGCCAGGTGACGGCGCTGCTCGTCATCGACAGGTACGCTCTGTTCTTCTTCGGATTGATCCTTGCGGCCAGTTCTGCCGTTGCGCTGCTCGCGTATGGCTATCTGGAAAAGCGGGAAGGCAACAAGGAGGAGTTCTATATCCTGCTGCTGGTGGCGACGCTAGGCGCCATGGTCCTGGCCGCCAGCAGTCACTTTGCTTCGCTGTTTCTCGGACTCGAAGTCCTCAGCGTTGCGCTCTATGCACTGATCGCCTATTTCGGCGATCGACCGCTTCCGTTAGAGGCAGGAGTTAAATATCTGGTTCTGGCCGCCTCTTCGTCGGCATTCCTCGTCTTTGGGATCGCCTTGGTTTATGCCGATCTCGGGACAATGGACTTCCGCCAGATGACCCGTCTTTTGGCTATCCGTGCAGACTTGAATCTTGGATTGCTGCTGCCCGGCACGGCGATGATCGTTACCGGCATCGGCTTCAAACTGGCCCTTGTGCCTTTCCACATGTGGACGCCGGATATCTATCAGGGAGCGCCCGCGCCGGTGACCGCCTTCGTTGCCACTGTTTCCAAAGGGGGCATGTTCGCACTGCTGTTGCGGTATTTCACCCAGTCTGGGATGGGCCAATTCGCACCGCTC
Source organism: Occallatibacter sp. (assembly GCA_049676965.1). Classification (GTDB taxonomy): domain Bacteria; phylum Acidobacteriota; class Terriglobia; order Terriglobales; family Acidobacteriaceae; genus Telmatobacter. The sequence goes on along the minus strand of JBAUBR010000530.1, from coordinate 7,010 downwards.
CTTCTCGTGTTCTCGATTATCGCCATTGCGTCTATGTTCACGGGTAACTTGCTCGCGCTCTTCGAAAACAATGTGAAGCGGATCCTGGCATACTCCTCCATTGCGCACATGGGCTATCTGCTTGTGGCCCTCGAAGTCGGCGGCGCCCTGGGCGCGAATGCCGTAGTGTTCTATCTCATGGCTTACTTCGTCATGACACTGGGCGCATTCGCCGTGGTCACTCTGCTCTCCGGGCAGCAGCGCGACGCCGACCAACTCGAAGATTACCGGGGACTGTTCTGGCGACGACCTGGAATCGCACTGGCCTTCACGGCTATGCTGCTTTCGTTGGCCGGTATTCCACTGACGGCAGGTTTTCTCGGTAAGTTTTACATCGTTGCCGCAGGCGCAGCCGAGGGAGCCTGGGCGCTCATCCTGATCCTGGTTATTACCAGCACCATCGGTCTCTTCTATTACCTGCGAATTGTGACAGCCATGTACCAGTACCCGGCAGAAGGCGCCTTGGCTCTCCAGCCGCTTCCACGCCGTGCGCCGGCGGCAATCCTGGTTCTGGCTGTGTTTCTCGTGGTACTTGTCTGGCTGGGAGTTTACCCAACGGCCGTGGTCAATGTGATCCAATCTGCAACTCGCAGCCTGATCTGAAAGAGTTGCATAAGTGTGATACCACACTTCCGGGCACTCAAGTCTGCTGGAGACCACATTTTTCAATTGCCTAAAACAAATCGGGGAATACGCTAACTCAAATGACGAGGTGATGCATGACTACAGAGAGAGCACGAGAGTTGAAGCGGATTCCCATCGGCATTGAAGCAACTGGAAAGCGCAAGGAAACGGACTCGATGGGCGAGATCGACGTCCCGGCAAATCACTACTGGGGAGCGCAGACGGAACGCGCGCTCATCCACTTTGCCATTGGCGATGAGCGTCTTCCCAAGGAGGTATTTCACGCTTATGGATATGTGAAGAAGGCGGCAGCTCATGTGAATGCAGCGGCCGGACTCCTCGAACCGTGGCGGGCACATGCTATCTCCACTGCCGCCGACGAAGTGATAGCCGGTCACTTGGATAGTGAGTTCCCTCTGTTTGTATGGCAGGCCGGATCGGGAACACAGACAAACATGAACGTCAACGAAGTGATCGCTAACCGCGCAATTCAATTTCTTGGTGGAGAATTGGGAAGCAAGACTCCGATCCATCCGAACGACCATGTCAACATGTCGCAGTCTTCGAATGATACTTTTCCAACGGCGATGCACATCGCTAGTGCGCTTGCAATCAGAGAATATCTTCTGCCCCGAGTAGAAGCCTTGGCCGCGGCGATCGAGGCTAAAGCAAATGAGTGGCATCACGTCGTCAAGATCGGCAGAACGCATCTTGAAGACGCTGTGCCGCTCACCGTCGGCCAGGAATGGTCAGGCTATGCTGTCCAGCTTCGCGATGTCATTCGGTTGATCGACAATTCCCTCCAAGGCATCTATAGGTTGGCGGCGGGTGGTACCGCAGTGGGCACCGGACTGAATGCTCCTCCTCGCTTTGCCGAAGAAATTGCAGCAAAGATAGCGGAGTTGACAAGGCTGCCCTTCGTAACCGCACCGAATAAGTTCGCTGCACAGAGTTCTGTTGACGCCATGGTGAACGCTCACGCCGCGCTTCGCTCGCTTGCCGTCGTACTGATCAAGATCGCCAACGACATGCGTTGGCTGGCATCTGGACCACGCTGTGGACTTGAGGAGTTGATGTTGCCCGCCAACGAGCCTGGGTCTTCGATCATGCCCGGCAAGGTGAATCCAACACAGTGTGAGTCTGTGATCATGATCTCGATCCAGGTCATTGGAAACGATTCGGCCGTAGCGTTCGCCGGGTCGCAGGGCAACTTTGAACTGAATACGATGCGACCGCTCGTCATCAATAACTTTCTTCACTCCGCTCGCCTTCTCGCAGACGGGTGCGAGAAGTTTCGGGTCTTCTCGGTCGAGGGGACGTCCCTGAATGAAAAGCGAATCGCGCAATTTGTTCAAAACTCACTGATGCTGGTGACAGCTCTGAGCCCAGTGGTTGGCTACGACAAGGCATCGAAGATCGCTTGCAAGGCGCTGGAAGAGGAGACGACGCTGAAGAAGGCGGCGCTTTCAACTGGCTTGGTCGACGACAAGACCTTCGATGAGATCGTCAATCCGCAGAAAATGTCCTTTCCAAACGGCTGAAGTTTTGCGGATGACTACTAACTGCGATCCGCGGCAACCGGCTCTTCGCAAAACGTAAAAGTACTCCCTGACAGGATTCGGGGAAAACCACTTTCGGGTGATGCGAAGGATCCCGTGGCGGTAGGTCTCTAGATACTTTTAACAATGAACACCGTCTTGTCATCGACACGGTCAGCCTCCCCGCTCAATCTAAGAAGCTCATCATTTCCAATTGCACGCTCGAGGATCGCGTTACAGATATCCTTTGCCGACTCCTTTTTGTGCTCTCGAATAATTCGCTCGAACTCTCTTCTTTCCACTTCATCACTACCGTCGTAAACACCATCCGTGTAAAGGAAAAGAATGTCTCCTCTGCCCATTAGAGTAATTTCTGCCAAATCGGCGGCATTCATCTGGCTCTTGCGTGATTTGATGGAAATATATCTGCTTCGGTCTGGATGGTCCTCAGGAATTTCGAGCCCAAGCGCTGGGAATTGCACCATGCAGCACTTCCTGATCTCCATGAACCTGCCGTATTCCGAGGAGAATACGAGCGGTGGAGGATGGCCGAAGTTTACAAAGCGAAAAAGTCCGTCAGGGCGTATCTCCCCGTATAGAAGAGTTGCAATTTCCCTTGGACTGTCCCCCATGCCCGGGCTCAAGGCGTTGCGGGCTGTAACAGACCGCGCAAGCCTAAGGTTAATTCTCTCGAACATCTCCGGAGTTGCTCTGCCATTGCAGTCCAGTTCAGAGAGCATGGCCGTATGAAAGGTATCATGCACGGTTGACGCGATCTTTGCCGCAATGATTCCGTGTCCCTGGGCATCAACCAACAACACTCCTGCAGTAGTGTGGAGTTCTTGGAGCGCCTCGGCAATTCTCAACTGCTCAGAACTCTTGGCTTTTCTGTATTGGATCGCATCGACCAAGGTAAAGTCCGCTCTGGACTCCAGCCAATGGACATGAAGATCGACTTCATTCCCCGGCGTTGTTCCTTCTGAAAGGGGTTCCAGATACTTTTGGGAGAGCTTGATTGCACGGCAGGTCCGTGCATCGATGTTGTAGCGCTGCTGAAAGTTGATGTACTCAAAGAGGTCGCCACCTACCCTTCCCGCGGGAATCGAGTTACCGTACATCTCAATGCCATTAAGGAGTGGAATTACACCCTCGACGGGCATCAATCTTTTACGAAGATATTCGTCAATGTCGGGTTCTGCCCAGATCATCTGACTTTCAGGAATTTCGGATTCTACTTGCATTCTCACGACCTCAAAGTGAATGGTCAACCTCTGCTTGTGGCGAGCGCGGAGTACCAGGAGAGTTCAGTCCATCCCGGCAGGAAGGCGGAGGGTACGGACCACGAATCGGAGCCAGTAGATCCGTGATCAGACGGATACTCTACATGTTCCCAGACAGTTGCCGAAGCACATACTGCAGGATACCTCCGTGCTGGTAATACAGAATTTCCTGCAGAGTGTCTATACGCACGAGCGCTGTAAACGTCCTCGCCTGCCCGTCTGAAGCCGTGGACTTTACGGTTAGACTACGGCCATCGGCAAACTTCGTGTCCAGCATCCTGCGCAAACCGGCAATCTCAAAAACTTCCTCGCCCGTCAGGCCTATTGATTCGAGGTTCTGGCCCGTTTCGAACTGCAGGGGCAGAACCCCCATACCAACCAAATTCGACCGATGAATCCGCTCGAAACTCTCGGCGATCACCGCACACACACCCAGCAGCTTTACTCCCTTGGCCGCCCAATCGCGAGAGGAGCCGGAACCGTACTCTTTGCCTGCCACAATAAACAGAGGCGTCTTCCTAGCGGCATAACAGATTGCCGCATCGAAAATGCTCATAGGCTCGCCTTCCGGCAGAAGACGCGTCACGCCGCCCTCCGTACCTGGTGCCAGTTTATTGCGCAACCGAACATTGGCAAACGTCCCGCGCACCATCAATTCATGGTTGCCGCGACGAGAGCCGTAGCTGTTGAATTCTGCCTGCTTCACTCCAAGTTCGGTCAGGTACCTGCCTGCCGGACTATTAAGCTTGATCGATCCTGCAGGAGATATATGGTCTGTCGTCACACTGTCGCCAAGTACTGCCAGCACACGAGCGTTCTGAATATCTTCAACCGCTGCGGGACTGGCCTGCATACCGTCAAAATAGGGCGCTTTGCGGATGTAGGTGGAACCGGCTTCCCAATCGTAGGTCCTGCCGGTTGGAAACCAAAGGTTCTGCCAGTTGGTATCGCCTTCGCTCACTGACGAGTACTCTTTGCGGAACATGGATGGATCGATCGAATCAGTTAACGTGCTCTGTATCTCCCTCTGGGACGGCCAGATATCCCGCAGGTAGACAGAGCGCCCATCCTGATCCTTGCCGAGCGGGTCTTTATCGAAGTCATGATCGATGCGACCCGCCAACGCGTACGCCACAACCAGGGGTGGGGACATTAAGTAGTTTGCCCGCACATCAGAGTTGATACGGCCTTCGAAATTGCGATTACCGCTCAGTACGGAAACAGCTACAAGACCGTGATCGTCTATGGCCTTCGCGACATCGGGTGGCAGCGGTCCGGAGTTGCCTATGCAGGTCGTGCAACCATAGCCCACAATATGGAAGCGTAGCGTGTTGAGATATGGCGTGAGTCCTGCTTTATCGAGATAACTCGTGACCACGCGCGAACCTGGAGCCAGCGAACTCTTTACCCAGGGTGGAATTTGCAGATCCTTTTCGACTGCCTTCTTCGCCAGCAGCCCTGCCGCCAGCATGACCGATGGATTGGAAGTGTTCGTGCAACTGGTTATCGCGGCAATCACGATCGAGCCATGGTCAAGATACTTATCCACCTCGACTCCAAATCGGTCTTTGACGGACGTAGCTCTCCCTGGTTCCGGCGATCCTTTTGCACTGTTGCTTTCGTTTTCAGCCGGATGGCCGCCTTCACCGTCCCACCTCCAAACCTGGCGTTGATTCCTGGTGTCCGGGTTCGAACCTTTCAGCATAGGCAATTGCGTCTTGAAACTCGCAGCAACTTCGCTGAGACGCACACGGTCCTGAGGGCGTCTGGGGCCAGCCACGCTCGGCTCGACAGATGCCAGATCGAGCGACAAGGTCGCAGAGTACTTAGCCTCTGGCGAACTTGTTGTATGGAACAGCCCCTGCTCCTTGTAATACGCGTCCACCAATGCGATCTGCTCCTCGCTGCGGCCGGTCAGACGAAGATAATTGAGCGTTTCTGCGTCAACGGGAAAAATTGCACAAGTCGCGCCATACTCTGGTGCCATATTCCCGATTGTGGCGCGGTCGGCCAACGTAAGTTCGCTGATGCCGGGCCCGCAAAACTCCACAAACTTGCCGACAACACCGAACTTGCGGAGCATTTCTGCCACGGTTAATACCAGATCGGTTGCCGTACTGCCTTCGCGCAACTTCCCAATCAGCTTAAAGCCAACGACCTGTGGCACCAGCATCGACACAGGCTGGCCCAGCATTGCGGCTTCGGCCTCAATGCCGCCGACTCCCCAACCGAGAACGCCGAGACCGTTGATCATTGTGGTGTGCGAGTCGGTACCGACCAGTGTATCGGGATATGCCTGTACGACTCCCTTCGCATCTGGCTGCGTTGTGAAAACAACCCTCGCCAAACACTCCAGGTTTAACTGATGGCAGATACCCATTCCGGGCGGTACAACAGATAAATTATGAAACGCAATTTGGCCCCACTTCAAAAACGCGTATCTCTCGCGATTCCGCTGAAACTCCAACTGCGTGTTGATGGAATAGGAATCGCTAGTACCATATTGATCCACCTGCACTGAATGATCGATTACCAGCTCCGCTGGCTGTAATGGATTTATCTTTGCCGGATCACCTCCAAGTGTTCGCATGGCATCACGCATGGCTGCGAGATCAACCACCGCGGGTACACCGGTAAAGTCCTGCATCAGTACCCGCGCTGGATTGTATGCGATTTCGCGCGATGGCTGGGCATTCGCATCCCACTTCGCAACAAAGTCAATATCCGCCTCCGTGACGCTCCTGCCGTCTTCATGGCGCAGCAGATTTTCGAGAAGGATGCGCAGAGAATACGGCAGCGATTCGAGCGAAAGGCCGCTTTTAGTCAGCGCGCTCAGACTGAACATCTGATAGGTCCGATTACCGACTTGTAAACTCGACCGGCTGCTAAAACTGTTCATAAGACCCTCTTCTGAGAAGCTCGACCGAAAAGTAGGCCGTCATCTGGGGCGAAGGAGTGAGAGAACCATTTGAATTGAGCAGACTCCTCGCAGTCAGGATGGAAAGAAGATCTGGAAACCATGGTGGCACATAAACAACCGTTCCCGGCATGTGGTAGCAACCTTTGTTCTCTCACTTGGCATCACCTCATACAGCGTGCGAGGACTCGCTAGGTCCACTCCATCAAGACTTGTTCCCTTTGGCTCCTGCGACAATAGTTCATCCGTACGGGATTCAATGACGAATGTGTCGGGTGTCGCTCTTGCGTTCCAGAGGTCGTAGCCTCGAACCTGAGCCTCCGCGTGCAGTGATCAAACGGGAACCTCGCTGGCGCGCAGCCATAGGCGGAATGGCGCTGCCAGCTATTAGACAGGCATCCTGTGAGATCCGGGATCAGCAACGGGGCCCGTTCCCCGTCGAGACTCGATGGATGCGCGCAGTATTGCTGCGGTAGCCACCATATTTCGTGAGCGTTAGGTGAACCACAGGGCTGGTCAAGATTGCGGGTTTTGACCTTGCAGGGCGGCCAAGCGTGGTTTCTGTGCGGCTTTCCAGCGGTCGGGTAGCCAGTCCGGCAGCTCCCTGGCGCG
>JBAUBR010000529.1:0-55352 GCA_049676965.1 Occallatibacter sp. | reverse complement strand
GGCTGGGCATGGCGCTGGGTTTCGCGGGACTCGCAGCGCTGGTTTCGCCGTCGCTGCGCATGGGAATTGCCGGCGACCGCACGCGCCTGCTGGCGCTGGCTTCGCTCATCGGCGCCGGGATTTCGTGGGCCGCGGGCAGCATTCTTTCACGCCGCGCGCGCCTGCCCGTGAACAGCTTTGTAGCTGCGGCATGGCAGATGCTGGCCGCCGGCGTCTTCAATACCGCACTGGGTACGGCGCTGGGCCAGTGGAGCCGGTTCCACTTCAACGCCGCTTCTGCAGGTTCGCTCGCGTACCTGATCACCTGCGGTTCGCTCATCGGCTACACCGCGTATATCTATCTCATTGAACACGTCCCTGTGGCCAAAGGTCGCGTCCTACGCCTATGTCAATCCAGTAGTCGCGGTACTGCTCGGAATCCTGCTGCTGCACGAGCGGCCGGGACCAACGGAATTCGCCGGCATGGCGGCCATCGTACTGGCCGTTTTCCTTCTCACTTCCGCAACGGTCAGGGTCAAAGACAAGTCAATTTCCATCGTCGAAGATCTGGAACAGATGCCGGTCGATTGACTTACCCTAACGTTGACCCCGCGATGGCTTATTCTCGAAGACCGCGGCCGGAACCAGCGCTGGATGCGCATCGCCATCCAGCGTAACGGCGCCGCCCTCGAATGCCGCAAGGGCGTCCTGGTCTGCTGCCATCACCATCCAGCACACCGCGCCTTTTTTGAGCACACTGCACACTGTCTCTATGGTGTACTCGGCCTCCGCATGGCCTTTCACGTTTCCCTTCGAGCGCTCGATCCACAGGCTGTGCGCGCCCAGTGAATATCTCGCGGAGACCGTGCCGGAGACAGCGAAGGAACCGTCGATTCCATTCAATGCGCCCTGCGCGAAGCCGGGAAGTTCCTTGTCGGTCATCTGTTCTCCAAAACAGTCGAAGGGCAGCGCCACAACGACGACAACAGATGCCGGGCTGCCGTGCCGGGCCGTCAGCGCGACCTGAACGCAGTTGATGCCCCGCATCTCGGCGTCGGTGGTCGCATCCTTTTCCACCTGTTTCTGCACCTTGGGGAGCGACGGCTTGGTGTCGACCACTTCCCAGCCGGCGGGAAGCAAGTAGCTGAAGCCGAGAACGATCGAACGAACCTGAGGTTTGGGCTGGGGGATGGTTGGCGCAGAGGCAGGCGCTGCCGGCTGCGCAGGGAGGGAACCGGCGCAGAGGACAAGAAGCGTACAAACGAGTTCCCATTTCATGGGATCGAAGCTTGGCGGGCAAAAAGGCTTGAGCCGATCGCACCGCGTTGACTGCATAGTCCCGCGGCTGCAACGGCTTCCCGAGAGGACGATGCGTCAGTCTACTTGAGAAATGCCGACGACGCCGAAACAATTCCGGCGATCGAAAACACCATTCCCAGGTACCAGTAAATGCGGCTGCGCGTGAGCAGCGTAACCGAGGTGATCACCAGGCCGATCTCCAGCATGGCCTCGGCCAGGTCAAAACGCGTAGCCCGCGCTTCAGCCTTTTCCACGCGCTTCTCCAGTGCTTCGGCCTTTTTCTGCGCGTCTTCCAGATCGTCTGCCCATTTCGCCTGGTGGTCGGCATAGCCTTTGGCGATCTTTTCCGCTTTGTCCTTGTCGCCCACCGTTATCACGCTGAGCAGATCGTTGGCCAGACCGGTGTTATAGGAGCGAATCTTCTTGGCCTGGTACTCGTTCCATTGGTCAGTGGCCTGGTTCTGGTAGAGCACGGCGTCGGTATGGGTGCGATGGCCCAGCACCGTGGTGACCGCGACCAGCACCGCCAGCAGGCTCATGGTAAACGCGACCGGCCGCATGCCGGACTCGCCGCCATGCTCGGCGTGCTCCTTCAATTCCTGCGCTTCGTTGGCTTCCATGGGGGATTAGAGGTCCTCGGGTTTCAGTCCTGTTCGTTTGGCGATTCGCGCCAGCATCTTTGGTCCGAATTCGTCGCCGTCGTGAAATGCCCATGTAAATTCGTACTCGTAATTCGAATTTTCAAGCTGCTTGTGCGAGCCACTTTTGCTTATGCGAGGTTTCTCGCGCCAGCCGATTCGCTCTAATGCCCGGTAAACTTTACGTGCGCTTGTCGATGGCCAATGACTCATATGGCCAGGAGATCATACTCCGTTCAGTTTTCGGCATCCACGTGCTTGATCTGCCACAAGCGCCAGACATGCCATACATGCGATTTGATAGCTCCAGGACGAATTTGATCAAATAACGGCGAATCGAACCTGTTCCGGCGTGCTTTGATCGATCTCGATCCGGTCTGCAATTACACGTAATGCCAAAGCTTCCACCTTCGATTGCGCTTCTGCGCGACTGGCCCCATACGCCAAGACGCCGGGCAGGGCTTCAATCTCGGCAATCCATCGTCCGTCTTCCTCGCGGTCGAAAACGATCTCGAATTCCATTGGGAAACCTCCGCCGAACGCAACCTGCACCACTGGTCTCAGTTTACGCGAGCTTCGCTATTTTCGCTTCCAGCGTACCCCGTCCTTCGAATCCTCGATCACGATGCCCTTCTCCGCCAGCTCTGCGCGGATCTGGTCCGCACGGGCAAAGTTGCGTTGCTTTTTGGCCTGCGTCCGTTCGGCCAGGAGCGCCTCGACTTCTGCATCTGTGATCGATTGGCGGTCCAGCAGCTCCGGAGCGATCTCGTCTTGCCGCCCGGCCTGCGCGGCCCATTCGAGTGCACGGCGCGTTGGCTCCTGATCGTGGTCCTCGATCACGTCGAACACCGAGTCGAGCTTCTTGAGAACTTCCAAGATTGCATCGCGATCACCCGAGTAAAACCGCCCCCGGTCGATCGCAGTATTCGCCGCGCGAACCAGCTCGAAGACCGGCGCACGCGCCTCAGCAGTGTTGAGATCGTCGGCTAGCGCGGAGGCGAAATCCTTTTCTGCCTGTTGCGCGGCGGATTGCAACGCCGCACTCTGGCCGGCGGGAAAACTTCCTTTGGTGAGCCGCTGGTGAAACGTCCGCAACCGTTCGATGGCGTTGGTCGCGTCGGTCAGTCCGTCGAACGTGAAGTTGAGCTGGCGGCGGTACGGCACCGAAATCAGCGCCAGGCGAACCGCCGAGGCCTTGTATCCCTTCAGCAGCAGGTCGCGCAAGGTGTAGAAGTTGCCTTCGCTCTTCGACATCTTGCGCCCGTCAACGAGCAGGAAGCGCACGTGCATCCAATGGCGGGCAAAAGTCTTGTGGGTCACGCTCTCGCTCTGCGCGATCTCGTTTTCGTGGTGCGGGAACATCAGGTCTTCGCCACCGGCATGCAGGTCGAAGCTGTCGCCCAGGTACTCCATCGCCATGGCCGAGCACTCGATGTGCCATCCGGGCCGTCCGCGGCCGAGGGGTGTGTCCCACGAGGTTTCGCCCGGCTTGGCTGCCTTCCACAAGGCAAAGTCGCGCGCGGAATCCTTCTCGTACTCGTCCAGGTCGACGCGTGCGCCGTCTTCCATGCCGGATAAATCTTTCTTGCTCAGCTTTCCATACTCCGGAAACGCGGCCAGGCGGAAGTACCAACTGCCGTCCTCGGTGCGGTAAGCGGCGCCGGCTGCGGCCAGCTTTTGCACCAGCTCAACCATGCGTGGAATGTGCTCGGTAGCGCGGGCGATGATCTCCGGCCGCTCCACGCGGAGTGAGTCCAGATCCTCAAAAAACGCCTGCTCGAACTTTGCCGTGTACTCGCCGATGGGTACGCTGGCTGCAGCGGCATTGCGAATAATCTTGTCATCGACGTCGGTAATGTTCATGACGTGGCGCAGCGGGACGCCGTTAAGCTTGAGAAAGCGCCGCAGCACGTCGATCTCGAGGAATGTGCGGAAGTTGCCGATGTGGCCGTAGTCGTAAACCGTCGGCCCGCAGGCGTAGATGCGGAGCGGCTCGCCCGGCGCGGGAGCGAGCGCATCTACCTGTCCCGTAAGGGTGTTAAAGAGATGGAGGGTCATCGGCGCTGGTTCGTTCGGCTGGGTCATGCGTGCGGAAAATTGGGCGTATCGCGGGCCTGCTCGATTTTAGCAGCGTAGGGAGCGAGGCCAAATCGCTAACCCGCTGACCTGCTAACTTGCTAATTCCCAAAACCCGCATCAGCCACGAATGCGCTACCATTGCCGGTTCGAGCCGCCGGCCCGTGAGCCGGCATCCAGCCATCGAGAGAGCGGAATGGCACCCATCGAACAAAGCGAGGCAGAACGCCTGCAGGCCCATCGCACGGCGTATGCGCGACAGGTGACGGCAGCCGCCGGCATCCCGCCGGACAGCGAGATTGAGGCGGCGCTGGCGAGGATCCCGAGAGAGATGTTTGTCGGCCCTCGGCCGTGGAGGATTCTCTCCGGGCGCGGCCGCCTGCGCACCACTTCAGACGATCCGGCGGTGCTCTACCAGGATGTCCTGGTCTCGCTGGGCGGCGAGCCGGGGCTGAATAACGGGCAGCCGAGCCTGCATGCGATGTGCCTGGAGGCGCTCAACCCGCAAAGGGGCGAACGCGTCGTGCAAGTGGGTGCAGGCACTGGCTATTACACGGCGGTGCTGGCGCTGCTGGTGGGCGAAACCGGCGAAGTGGACGCCTACGAGATCGAACCCGACCTTGCGGAGCGGGCACGGGCCAACCTGGCCGACTTTCAGCAGGTTGAAGTGCACAGCCGTTCGGGAACGCTAGAGCCGCTGCCCCAGTGCGACGCGCTCTATGTGAACGCCGCGGCGGTCGAACCGCTGCCGGTGTGGCTCGACACGCTCAAGCCGGAAGGCCGTCTGCTGTTTCCGCTGGCTGCCGATGATGGAACCGGCGAGATGCTGCTCGTGACGCGAAAAACTGAAATCGAGTACGCAGCGAACTTTCTCTGTCCGGTACAATTCGTGCCCTGTATCGGCGCACAGGACGAACAAGCGGGCCGCGCTCTTCAGGCCGCCTACAGCAGGAGCCATCAGCGCGACGTGCGCCGCCTCGTCCGCAACAATGCGCCCGGGCAGAGCTGCTGGCTGGCCGGGCGGGGGTGGTGGATGGGGAGCTAACGGAGTTGCCTGGGCATCGGAGCAGCGAATAAGGGGACGTGCGGATCAATGGTACGATAAATAGTATGACGGTACAGGCGACAAAACGCAAGATAAAACGAAGTTTCACACTAGCGCCTGAATCTGTGGCGTTTGTGCGCGACACCCGGAAAAGGCGCAAAGCAGGTTCCGATTCCGAGGCGCTGGATCTGCTGCTGCGGGAAGCCATCCTTGCCCGCAAGCAGGAAGAGATCGACGCGGCATTCAAGGAATACTACGACTCGGCCACCGACGAAGAACTCAACGAACAGCGGGAATGGGCTAAAGGCACGGCTGCCAATATGTGGATTGGGACTCCCGAATGACCGAGCCTGAGCGCGCTTACCCGCTGCGCGGAGAAATCTGGTGGGCGCACTTTTCTTTCGACCCACCCGACAAGAATCGGCCCGCGATCATTGTCTCCCCCAACGGGCGCAATTCCCATCCTCGCGCGCTTACCGTGCTTGCGGCTCCTCTTTCTACCTCAATTCACAAGCCCGGCCCATCGCACATGTTTCTTCGAGCCGGTGAGACTGGCCTGCGCGAGGATAGCGTGGCCCGGGCGGAAAACATCGGCACAATTGCGCGAGATCAACTGAAAGGTCCTGTCGCGGGCCAGCGGCCGCTGACCAACACGCAGATATGCCGCCTCGCTGGATTGGTGAAGTTGGCGATGGGATGTGTGGAATGATCCAAGAGACCTCACGCGCGCTTACGATGAGGCCGATACCGTGGTGCGGGATTTGCAGTAAGAAGGCAGGTTGAGGATCGCCCAGGTGAGGACGCTGGCGGCGGCGAGAATGTCGGCCACGCGATCGATCAGCGTGATGGAGAAAACAATCATGGTGATAAAGATTCCCCATTTGGCCGCTTCGCGACGAAATGCGCCCTGCCGCTGAGGCAACTCCGGCGAAGGCCAACCGCGAGGTTCCTCATGTTCGCGGAGCGCAAGGCGCAGAATCCGTAACGATTCGCCGGCGACGAAGAAGATGGCCCCGGAAAGGGGCGCGAGGGAGGCCAGACCGATTGCGTAGAGAAGTTCGCCGGCGTGGAAGCGGCCCGGTTGGAATTGGACTCGGGCCGAAGTACAAAGAAAGGCACCGAGACCGACGAGCAGCGTTGCAATGAAGAAGAACGCGTGTTCGAGCACGGCGCGCGAAGGACTGGATTTGATGAAGCGCCAGACGACATCGTCACGCTCGAAGAGGTAGGTCGCGACCATGATTGCAATCAGGAGCGAGTGAAGCAGGGTGGCGTGGCGAACTTCGAACCTTGATGCTTTCACCGTTCGAGAACCTCTCAGGGAGGAATGACAAAAGCATACCTCAGGGACGGCTGCGCAGCATTTCCTGCATCCAAGTCTCTCAGGGAGAAAGTGATGCGCGCGAAATGGATACTATTTCTATTCTTTATCGGGATGATCGGGACCGGCGCCGGCTGCCGGAAAAATGCCGTCGATAAGAACGCATTCAAAACGGCCTTGAACAACTATTACAGCGGCCGGCAGGAGTGCGTATGGGCGGCGCCGGTGAAGTTTCCGGCGCAGGCCGATGCGTCGAACGACGAGCAGACCAAGGGCTTCGACGCCCTGACAGATCAGGGGCTGCTGAAGCGGACGCCCGAAGAGAAGAAGCGTTTCCTCATCGGTTCAAAGCAAGTGAATGACTACGATCTGTCGGACAAAGGCCGGTCCACGTGGAAGGTCGATGCTTCGCAGCCAGGATATGGCAACTTCTGCTACGGTCACGCCGACGTCACTTCCATTGATAACTTCACGCCCGCGCAAAATACCGGCGCCACGCAATACAGCGTCACCTACCACTTTGCCGTGACCCAACTTGCTGACTGGGCTAATACTGCGGAAATGAGGACCGCGTTTCCCAAGATCGCCACCGACACCAGCGGCGAAAAGACCGCGGCGGCAATCCTGACCAAGAGCGAGAACGGCTGGATCGTCGAAAACGTGCAGACGCCCGTCTCAGGCCTTCCAACGCAATGAGAGCGATCTCGACGCGCTCTTTCCTCCATCGTTCGGTCGATACTGCCCTCGATGCAGCGCCTCGTATACTGGCTGCGATGACGCAAGCGCTGCGCACGCACGTTGTTTCGGGACTCCTGGCGGCTGGATTCTCAACGCTTCTCATGGCGCAGGCCGGGGGCCTAGGCGCTGTTCCGCCGGCGCAGCGGACGCCCGAGGAGGGCGCGCAGCCGATGGCGCACGGCGCCCAGCAAACCGGTTCTCCTCATCCTCTGCAGCTCGATGCCGAGCACCGGCCCATCACCGCGGGCGGCTTTGTGAAGACCGGCCCGGTGATCTTCGCGGACGACTCCGAGAAGGCCGGCCTGACGCACTGGACGCACAAGATGGGCGGCCCGCAAAAAGAATATATCGTCGAGACCAAGGGCTCAGGCGTAGGCCTGATCGATTACGACAACGATGGATGGCTCGACATCTACGTGGTCAACGGCTCGACCTTCGCGGCGCTCGACGGCAAGGAGACTCCCCCGCATGCCGCGCTCTTCCACAACAATCACGACGGCACATTTACCGACGTTGCCGCAAAAGCCGGCGTGACTAACGACCGTTGGGGCTTTGGCGTGGCCATCGCCGACTACGACAACGACGGCTGGCCGGACATTTTCGTCTCCAACTGGGGCAAGAACCGCCTCTACCACAACAATCACAACGGCACATTCACCGACTTAGCCGACAAGGCCGGCGTGGCTCTCAACGATCCGGCCGCATGGCACACCGGCGCCACATGGGGCGACTACGACGGCGATGGGCGCCTCGATCTCTTTGTCGCCGGCTACCTGCATTACGACCGCAACAACCTGCCCACGCCGTCGGAGAACGGCGGAACAAACGCTTTTTGTACTTTTCGCGGCGAGCTGGTGAGCTGCGGCCCGCGCGGCCTGAAGGGCGAGCCCGATCACTTATTTCACAACAACGGCGACGGTACGTTTACCGATGTGAGCGAAAAAGTCGGCGTGGCCGACAAGCCCGGCTACTACGGCCTCGGCGCTGTCTTCGTCGATATCAACAACGACGGCAAGCCCGACCTGCTCGTCGGCAACGACTCCACGCCCAACTATCTTTACCTGAACAAGGGCGACGGCACCTTCGACGACGTGAGTTACGAGTCGGGCTTCGCGCTCAACGAGGCAGGGCGCGAGACCGCGTCCATGGGCATTGCCGTGGGCGACTGGCAAAACACCGGCCAGCTCGACATCTTCAACACCACATTCTCCGACGATTACAAGCCGCTCTACCACAATGAAGGCGACGCCAACTTCACCGACATCAGCTACAAGATCGGTTTGGGTGAGATCACAGTGCCGTTCCTGAGCTGGGGCGACGCGTTCATCGACTTCGACAACGACGGCTGGAAGGACCTTCTCATGGCCGACGGGCACGTATACCCCGAGGCCGACAAATACAACTGGGGCACCTCATGGAAAGAGCGGCCCATGCTCTTCCACAACATCGGCGGCAAGCAGTTTGAGGCCGTACCGGCGGTTGAAGGAACAGGCCTCGCCGACGTGATTGCCGCGCGCGGAATGGCCGTGGGCGATCTGTTCAATGACGGCAAGATCGACGCGGTGATCAACGTGATGGATGGTCATCCGGTGCTGCTGCGCAACGTGAGCCCGGATCACAACCACTGGCTCGAATTAAAGCTGGTGGGCGGACCGAAAAGCCCGCGCGACGCCGTAGGCGCGACAGTTTACGTGACCGCCAATGGAATGAAGCAGCGCGAAGACGTGCTCAGCGGCGGCAGTTATCTCTCCAGCAACGACCCGCGCCCACACTTCGGCCTCGGCCAGGCTACAAAGGTGGACGACATTGAAGTGCGCTGGCCTAGCGGGAAAGTGGAGCACTTCGCCGTGCCTGGCGTGGATCGGATTGTGACGATTACAGAAGGAATGGGGAAGTAAGCCGAGGGAACGGGGATCAGGGAACAGAGTGCTTTCCGGTGAGCGGACGCGAAGTCTAACTGCTGAGGCTCGACCGTGATGAGAGGGTTCGCACTTCTTGTTCTTGCCGCCGCAATTTCACTTCAGCCCGCCCCTACCAGCTCGGCCTATGCGCAGGCGCCAGCCAATTGCGATAGCCGCGCGCTCATGGAAGACGCTCTCAAGATTCTCAAAGACCTCGTACCAGGAACTCCTCGTTCAAGAGTTGAGCAGGATTTCAGGCCCGACGGTGGGCTGCAGTCCTTTCACAACTCATCGAGATATGTGTTCAAAAAATGCCCTCTCATCAAGGTCGACATTGAATTCACTCATTTTGACGGCCAGCAAGACGATCTCAAGTCCGACCAGATCATCAAAATCTCCCGGCCTTATCTGGAATATCCCTTCTCCGATTGATCAAGCCCCGCTGTCGCCCAATCGCCTTTGGACATGGCGCCGCACGATTCCGGGCAAAAGCCGCCTCAGAACGTGATCCGCCCCACCAGCTCCAGACTCCTCGGCCCCGCGCCCTCCGCAGTTTGCAGCGCAGTGATGGAGCCGAAGCCCGAAGCATCCACCTGCATATTCGGCGGCTCGTAGTTGCGGTGGTTGAAGACGTTCGCCGCTTCCACGCCGAGCGTAAATTTCGACTGCTCGCCGATCGCCTCGCCTTTCATCAACGACAGGGAGAAGTTATCCGTCCCTGGGCCCACTACGCCGCCGACGGGCGCATTGCCGAAGCGGCCAATGCCGTTGCCGGCCGCGGTCTGCAGGTTGAGATAGGGGAACGCCGCCGGGTTGAGCCACTGCGAAGTGGTGCGATGCACTGCATAGAGCGATACATTGCGCAACTCGTCCGGCCGCGCCTCGCCCACTGTCGTGAGGATGTTGGTGTTTGCCGGATCGACTGATTGCTGATACGGCGTGAGGAACGCACCGCTCTGCAGAATCGTTACGCCGGCTAACTGCCAGCCGCCCACCACGCGGTTGAGCGCGGAGCCGGAGCTGAGCCAGCGCTGGCCTTTTCCAAAGGGCAGATCGTAGAGATAAGTCACCAGGAAACGATGCCGGCGGTCGTAGATCACGTTGCCATAATCGAGGCCGGGATGGAATCGGTCGGTAAGAAAAGTGCCTCCGGCGACAGCGAAGGCATTCGGCGTCGCACCACCTGCGTTCGATAGATCCCGCGTGAACGTATAACTTGCGTCGAAGGTGAGTGATTTTCCGCTATGCCGCGTAACCTCGACCGAGCCGGCGTTGTAGTTGCTGGCGGCGAGATTGGTCACGCTCTGGATCACGCTCCAGCACGGAAACGGCCGGTGATCGTCGACGAAGGTCCCGCCATCGCTGATGCAGGCGCCGGTGGCCGCCGGCCCGGGTTCGGTGTTGAAATAGCCGTAGGGGTTAGCAGGAACCTGGTTCAGGTCGACCATGGCTTCAAGGTTTGCGCCGTGGCTGCCGATGTAAGAAGCGCGCACTCCGATGCTGTGGCCCAGGTCCTGCTCCAGGGTCAGGTTCCACTGCTGCACGTTGGGATCGTGATAGTGGATCGGAAACGCGTAGTAGAAACCGGCAGTGCCCGTCGAGCTGCCAGCCGCGGTGTTAAAAGGATTGGTGAAGGTGAGCAGCGGCGTCACATTGTCCGCGGCGTAGGCCTGGTTGTAAGTGGCCACATAACTCGAATGCACGGCCCAACCGGAGACCAGGGAAAAGCCGAGCGGAGATTCGATGTAGCGTCCCCAGCCGCCGCGCAGCACGGTCTTGCCGTTGCCGAAAGGCTGCCACGCAAACCCCACGCGCGGACCCCAGTCGGTTTTGTCCGTGAAGCGCAGCCCCTCGGGAAGTCCGGCTTGAGCGGCGGTCAGCAGCGGAGTGGGCGCAATAGCGCTGAGAAGAGCCGATGAAGCCTGCGCCGCCGCCTGTGCATTCGAAACAACCACGGCGCCGCTCACCGCCTGACCGCCAATGTTCGCCGAGTAATCGGGCTCGAAGGTGGCCGTATTGTAGTGCGTGTCGTGGATGGGAGGATGAAGCTCGTAGCGAAGGCCAAGGTTCAGCGTCAGCCGCGGTGCGACTTTCCAGTCGTCCTGGCCGAAAAACGCATAGGAGTAACCCAGGCCATTCATCGTGGGGTTGTTGGTCGAGCTCACCTCGGTGTAGTCCGGCAACCCAAGCAGGAACGCGGTGTACGGGTCGCCGATCGCGCTTCCCACATTCGACGATCCGTCGAAGACATACCAGCCGGAGCGGTAATTGCCGAAGACATTGTCGTCGTGGTCGGAGAGGCGTTTGAAGTCGGCTCCGAATTTGAAGGAATGATTCTGCGGCGACCAGGTCATGTTGTCCAGCGCCTGGATAATCTGCCCCCGTTGCGCGCCGGGATTACCGGCGCCGGTCGACATGAATCCGTTGATCAGCACCTGCGGCGCCTCGGACCACTCAAGATCCGGCTGCGGAACGGTGATCCCGGTCTGGCTCAGGATCGCGGCCGTCGAGTAGCTCTGCGTCTCCGACGTATGCTGTGCATTATATCCACCGCGAAACTCGTTGAGCAGTTTCGATGAAAGGATGTAGTTGTGGGCGAACGTGAGCCCCTCGTCGATCTCCGGCGTGTTGTAGGCGCCCTGCAGCGGGCTGCCGGCCTCGGCGCAATAAGTAAAGGTGCAGGCGGCAGAGGGCGCCGTAGTCACCTGGCGATTCTTGTACGAGAAGCGCGCAAAGACCGATTGCCGCGACGAGAGCGTGCGGTCCAATCGCACATCGCCCTGGTTCGACGAAATAGGCGAGGGAAAATTGATGTTGTAATTGTTCGCATAGGAACCGGCTGGGCCGTAGTTGGGCGCCGGCATCAGCACCTGCAGCAGCCGGGCCGAAATCGGGCTGACTGGAACATGGGCCGGGTCGAGAGGCGTCACGCCGTTCGGCTCGTAAATCGCGCTCACGCCTTGTCCGGCGAGATAGCTGGTCAGGTTGCCGCTGCGCATATCCATCGAGGGCACGCTGAGCACGATGGGCGTTTCGCGCGGCAGGCGCAGGCCTTCGTAGCTGATGAAGAAAAACGTACTGTCGCGGCCATTGAACAGCCGCGGAATCTCCAGCGGCCCGCCGAGCGTTCCGCCAAAGTCGTTCATGATGATCTTGGGCTTGGAGAGCGCAAAGGTGTTGTTGGAATTGAAAACCGTGTTCTCGTTGTTCTCGAAGAGCCCGCCGTGAAAATGATTGGTGCCCGCCTTGGAGACGGTAGTAATGTCGGCCACGCCGCCGAACTCGGCGCCGTTGTTCGACTCCGAAACGCGAATCTCCTCGATGGAATTGAACGACGGAAACATCTCGTTTACCGGGCCCGAGTATTCGACGCCGACCGACGAAATGCCGTCGATGGTGACGCTGAGCAACGCGGCGGTGGTGCCGGCCACGGCCAACTCGCCGCTGTCGTCGGTCTGCACGCCAGCCTCGGTCGTCAGCGTGGAGATGGGGCTTGTGGAACCGGTAGAGCGCGAGTAAATGGCGACAGGCAGTTCCACCAGTTCGTCGCCGACCTTTGTTTCCGCAAGATTCGAAACGTCGGTGGTGATGACAGGCGCGGCATTTTCGAGAACAACCACAGTCTGCGCCTCGGCGCCGGCCTTCAACGTTGCATCCAGGCGCCGCGTTTCACGCGCCAGCAGCACGATTTCAGGCAGCGCGTCTTTCTCGAAGCCCGGCGCGGTGATGGTGAGCGTGTACCTGCCCACGTCAATGTTGTTGAAGGCGTAGTTGCCTTCGCCATCCGTGATCGACGTGCGCGCCGCGGAAGTTCCGGTGTTCTTGAGCGTAACTTCGGCGCCGGCAACCAGCGCGCCGCTGGTGTCGTGTACGCTGCCAAGGATCGTGCCGTAAGTAGATTGGCCCGGCAGCGCCGCGGCCGCAACCGCAACCAGGCAAGCAACAAGGAACCGCCGGATGTTCGGGAGGAGCAATCCGGCCGGGAAAGGAGTCATGCGCATCGAGCAGCCTTTCAACGGAAATTTACTGAAGAGCCGGTTTCTCTTCGCCCTTTGGTCATTTGTATCGCAGACGGAGCGGTTGCGAAGGCTCTTTTTTGGAAATTTTGTGCCCCGTCGAGCCCGGCGAAATTTAGAGACCGCGCCGCCTGACATTGTCTGAGCGGTTCTCGCAGTTGTCCGCGTGATAGTCTGCACCTGTGCAAACGGAGAAGACGACGGTTGCCGATCGCGCCCGGCTTCCTCCGCCGGCTCCGCAACCTCGCTTGACCCGCTGGCATGTGGCGACGATCGCGCTGCTGGCTTTCGGCTACATGGGCTACTATTTTTGCCGGTCCGATCTTTCCGTGGTGCTGCCGCTGCTCATCCAGGAGCTTGGCCGGCGCGGCATCTCGCCAGACGCCGCCAAGATCCACTTCGGCACCATTGTCTCGGCCGGCGTGCTGGCCTACGCCATTGGCAAGTTTTTGTCGGGCTCCATGGCCGACCTGTTCGGCGGCCGCAAGAACTTCCTCGGTGGCATGGCCGGCTCGATTCTTTTCACGCTCATCTTCGCGGCCTCGGGCACGCTGCCCTTCTTCACGCTGGCTTGGATTGGCAACCGGCTCGTTCAATCCGGCGGCTGGGCGGGACTGGTGAAAGTAACCTCGCGGTGGTTCTCGTATTCACGCTACGGCTCGGTGATGGGCGTGCTCTGCCTGAGCTACCTGTTCGGAGACGCCGCCTGCCGCTACATCATGTCGCTGCTGCTCGGCGCCGGCATGGGCTGGCGCGGCATCTTTGTCGTGGGGGCCGCGTCGCTCGCCGTGCTTCTGGTGGCGAATTGGATCTTTCTGCGCGAGACTCCGGAAGAGCGCGGCCTGCCGTCGCCTCAAGCCAATCCGCTCAACGTGTATGCCGGAACAGATGACGACGCAGGAGAAGAACGGCCGCCGCTCCGGGCCATTCTGCGCCCGCTGTTTACCAGCATTCCCTTCTGGCTGGTGTGCGTGCTTTCAGTGGGCACCACGCTGCTGCGCGAGACCTTCAACTTCTGGACGCCGACCTACTTCGTTCAATACGTCGGCTTGAACAGCGCCGAGGCGGCCAGCCGCTCGGCATTGTTTCCTCTCTTTGGCGGAATCTCGGTCGTGGTCTCCGGCATTTTGAGCGATCGGCTCGGACTCAACGGCCGCAACCGCGTCCTCTTCGGCGGCCTCGCGCTGGTCGCCTTTTGCCTGCTGGCGCTGGCGTTCACGCCCTCTTCCGCCAATCCCTGGGTTCCTGTCGGACTGGTTACTCTCACCGGATTCTTCCTGCTGGGGCCCTATGCATATTTGTCCGGCGCCATCTCGCTCGACTTCGGCGGCAAGCGCGGCAGCGCCACAGCAGCGGGAGTGATGGATGGCGTTGGCTACCTGGCGGCCGGATTTCTCTCCGGCGACACCATGGCCCGCGTGACCGTGGATTACGGCTGGAAGAATGCGTTCCTGATGCTGGCCGTCGTGGGATTTCTCACCGCGGTTGTAGCATTCGTGCTGGTGATTCATCAGCACAAGCGCGAGCCGCTCGCAACGGAGGCATAGAGACGATGCAGACCATCTCTTCGGTTGATGAAGTGTTCGAGCTGCTTGCCGCCGGCGGCAGCGAGGCATATTTCGGCGAGCCCGTAACGCAGCTTGAACACGCCCTGCAGGCCGCATGGTTTGTGCAGCGCAAGGCCGGCGAGCCCACTCTGATCGCTGCCGGTCTCTTGCACGACTTAGGCCATCTTCTCCACGATGAGGGCGAAAATATCGCTGCGCGCGGTGTGGACACGCGCCACGAAGAGATGGGAGTCGAGGCTCTCGCCGGTCATCTGCCGGCCGCTGTGCTCGACCCCATTCATCTGCACGTGGCCGCCAAGCGCTATCTCTGTTTCGCAAATCAACAGTATTTGAAACAGCTCTCGCCAGCCTCAAAGCACAGCCTCGCCCTGCAGGGCGGCTCCATGACCGCTGCCGAGGCCGAAGCATTTCTCGCGCTGCCCTACGCGCACGAAGCCGTAACGCTGCGCCACGCCGACGATGCCGCGAAAGTCCCCGGCCTTCAGGTTCCGGCGCTTGCGAGTTATCGTGAGCTGGTTGTATCGATTTGGCGTTGATTCGCCCGATCGCTCGACGCATCATCCGTCGCTGCCGGCCGGTCCCGCATTCTGCCCTCCTCATTTGCCAAACGTCGAAGAGAAGTGTTTCAATTCGGTTATTGAAACAGGGGTGCTCCGCAGGAGTGGGGCTGAGATAATACCCTCGAACCCGATCCGGATAATACCGGCGTGGGAAGTTTCCGAAGCGAGGCGGCAAAATCCTCATCGAGTAGTTGGCTCTCCTGTTTCAGTTGGATTCAAGGGGGGTCTATGCTCAGGCGCACCGCCGCTCCGGCTCGGATTACAGCTTCTTCGGCCTGGCGCGGCAATTTGGCGCAGCGGCTCACTTTGCTCGCTTATATCGCCCTGCCTGTCCTAGCGCCTGCGCAAGCTCCGTCTTCACAATCGGCAAACCAAGGTCAATCTCCCGCGCAGCCAACGGCAGAAGCGCCGAAGCCCCAAGCCAATCCGCAAAAAATCGCGCCCGTAACCACCACAGTGGTAGTTCACGCCGAGGTGAAGAACAGCTACGCTCCGGCGGAGGTCGAGATCGGGGGCCTCGGTGGCCAATTCACCAGCACGCAAGAGACACCACTCTCCATCTCGGTAGCAACTCGCGCGGTGCTCAACGACCAGGTCGCGCGCGTGCTTTCCGACGTGGTGAAAAACGACGCCTCCGTCGGCGAAGACTACGCGCCAGTGGGCTACTACGGAGACTTTGAGATTCGCGGATTCCCCATCGATCTCGCCACCGGACTTGAAATCAACGGCATGACAATAGCCGGCGAGCAGGATGTCCCGCTCGAAAACAAGGAGCGAGTCGAGATTCTCAACGGCATTGCCGGCGTAGAGAGCGGCGTAACTTCGGCCGGCGGCGTCATCAACTACGTGACCAAGCCGGCGCTCACCGTTCGCGCCATCGATCTCGCCACCGATCAGCGCGGAACCTCATACGGCGCGCTCGATCTGGGACAACTGTTCGGGAGTGGCAACGGCTCCGGCCTTCGCTTCAATATCGCAGCCGAAAACATGCATCCCTATGTCGAGAGCACCAACGGCTGGCGCGGCGTGGGCGCGGGGCGCGGCGACTGGAAGCTCGATTCCGCCACGTTCCTCAAAACCGATTTCGAATATCAGCATCGCATCCAGCGCTCGGTGGCCGGCTATCAGCTCCTGGGCGGCAGCATCGTTCCCGCGCACATGTCGCCGGACGTGATGCTCGGCGATCAGGCGGCGTGGTCGAAGCCGAACACTTTCGACGTGTTCAACGCAGGCGCACGCCTCGACCGCACACTGCCTTCGGACTGGCACGCATATCTCGCCGGCTCCTACAGCCATTCGCTCATCGATGACAACGTGATCTGGCCGTACGGCGCGGCCCTCGACGCCAACGGCAACTCGCTCTGCCCCAACGCACCCATCTACTTTTTTTGCCCCGACGGCAGCTATGAGATTTACGACTACCGCAGTCCCGAAGAGTTGCGCATCGACGCGGTGGGCGAGGCGCTGGTGAATGGCGTTGTGAAAACCGGTCCGCTCACCAACCACGTCGTTGCCGGCGGATCGATGTTTCATCGCATGGTCGATCTTTCACCCGACATCGTCGATGCCCCGCTGGGCGTGGAGAACATCTACCAGCCCGACATCGCCTACGCAGCGGAGGTCCCTTATCAGCATCCGAGCCCGTCGTCGATCGCCGACTTCAATCATCAGACCTCCGCGATTGTGCAGGATCGTGTGCAGGCTCCGGCCGGATTCGACTTCATCGCCGGCGGTCGCTACGCGCGCGTCAGCGATTTCAACTATGCGCAGCCCCGTTCGCTATGGCTGCCGCAATATGCCGTCACCTACACACCGCAGTTTCCCGCCGGCGCGGCTCATCCGGTCACACTGTATGCGAACTACGCATCGCTCTTGTCGCTGGGCCCGCAGGCGCCGTGGTGGGCCGACAATGCCAACCTGTACCTCGATCCATTCATTACGCGCCAAACCGAAGCCGGCTTCAAATTCGAGCGCAACATTCTGCTCACCGCGGATATCTTCCGCATGCGCGAGCCCTTCTTCTACCCCAAAGTGATCGAAACCGCCAACAGCTTTTGCACGAGCAATCTCGTAACCGGCGGCAGCGTGCAGCCCGGGGATCTGTGTTTCGAATCGGAAGGTCGCGAAACGCATGACGGCCTGGAATTGAACGCCGAAGGCAAGGCCGCGAGTTGGCTGCAACTCAACGCTTCGGCAGCCGCAATTCGCGGCATCTCCGCCGATACCGGCACGCCGGCTTTCGACAACAGGCAGGTCATCAACCTTCCCCACATGCACACTGCATTCTTTGCCGATATGCTCGTGCCGCACGCGCACGGGCTGCACCTGATGCCCGGCTGGAGCTACACTAGCCGCAAAGAGGCCACGCGCGACGACCGCGTGAGCGTGGGCAGCTACAACCTTTTCAACCTGGGCGCGCGCTACACGCCCGGCGGCGAAAACGGCCGCGTCACGCTGCGTCTCTACGCCGACAACATTCTCGACAAGCGCTACTGGAAAGACACCGGCGCCAGCTACGGCGACACGTTTATTCACCTGGGCGCGCCGACAACTGTGCGGCTCTCCGCGCACTACGTTTTTTAGTTCGTAAGGAGCTTCCGGGGAATTCTCGCACATGGAAACGACCGCAAAAGCGCACGGATTGGATGGCACACTGGTCGAGCCGGATTGGCATCCGCTCACGCTGGCCGAGGTGCGCGCGCTGCTTCGTGAATTCCCCGGTTGCGGACAGCCGATCGAGATTCTCTACGCGAGCCCGCGGCCGTTCTCCGCGGCCAGCGTAGTGAGCACGCAGCGCGGACGAATATTCATCAAGCGCCATCACCGCCTTGTCCGCGATCGCGAAGGATTGCTCGAAGAACACCGATTCATTGCGTATCTTCGCGAAAACGGAGCACCTGTGCCGCGCGTGCTGCAAGCGTCGTCCGGCGAAACCGCGATCGAGATTGACGAATGGACCTATGAAGTGCACGAAGCGCCCGACGGCGTCGACATCTACCAGAATGCGCAGTCGTGGACGCCGTTCCGTTCCGTGCAGCACGCGTATTCCGCCGGCTGTGCGCTGGCGCGATTGCACTGCGCGTCGCAAGAGTACGCGGCGCCTGCCCGCAATCCGCGTCCCCTGGTAGCCAGTTTCACGATCTTCGCGGACCACAATCCCGAAACGGCAATGGAGCGCTATGTCGCCGCGCGCCCTGCACTGGCTGGAGATGAAATGACGCGCAAAGCCTGCCGTGAAGCACTCGATCTGCTTGCGCCGTTTCATGCCGAGCTCGAACCGCTGCTGCCCGCATTGCAGGCGCTGTGGACGCACAACGACCTGCACGCCTCGAATCTGCTGTGGAGCAATGCGAGCGCGCAAGCGCGGGCCGTAGCAATTATTGACTTCGGCCTTTCCGATCGGACCTATGCCGTGCACGATCTGGCCCACGCTATCGAGCGCAACATCGTCGAATGGCTTGCGCTTGTTGAGAATCCGTCGCGCCCCGAGTCGGTTCCGGTCCACGTCGAAGATCTTCACGCGCTGCTTGCCGGGTATGAGTCCGTGCGCGCGCTCTCCACTAAAGAGGCAGCAGCACTCGCGCCGATGACGGCTCTGTGCCACGCCGAATTCGCGCTTACAGAAGCCGATTATTTTCTCGGTGTGCTGCACTCGAAGGAACAGGCTCGCATGGCCGCGCCTAATTACCTTGTAGGCCATGCGCGTTGGTTTCGCTCTCCCAGCGGACAGCTTCTACTGGATTGCGTTCGCACATGGGCCGATGCGCGCCCCAACAGGCGGGAATCGCGAAAACGATGATCACAATTGCGAATTACCTGGCCGCAAACTGGCTGGAGATTGCGGGCACCATCACCACGGTGCTGGGAATCTGGCTGACCACTCGGCGTCTGCTCATCTGCTGGCCAGTGGTGCTGGCCGCGGACATTATCTATCTCATTGTTTTTTACCGCGCGCGGTTGTTTTCCGATGCCCTGCTGCAACTTTTCTTTGTAGCCTTTACGCTTTACGGGTGGTGGCACTGGTGGCGTGGCATGCGCGAAGAGGGCGAAGTACGTGTTGTGCCGCTGTTAACGGCGAATCTGCTGGCTGCTCTCGCGGCAGGCGCGCTGGGCAGCGTCGTGCTCGGATTGCTGATGGCGCGGGTTGGCGCGGCGCTTCCGCATCTTGATGCAACGCTGACCAGCTACAGCCTGGTTGCCAGTTGGTGGCAGGCGCGCAAGCACACCGCCAACTGGTGGCTGTGGATCGTTGTAAACGTGATCTATGTCGGCGAATACATCTACAAGAGCCTGCTGGCCACGGCTGTCCTGTACGCCGGCCTCGTGGCCCTGGCTGTGCTGGGCCTGCGCGATTGGCGCCGCGCGGAAGCAATCTCTGCCGGCCCCTGAATCGTCGCGTGAAATTTCCACGAAACGGGGTGCCCCATCCTTTCCGCGTTCTTTGCGGAAAGGGTGGGACATCAAATCGCAGCCTGCACCACGTTATGCAGCGGCTCGCCTTTCATGTAGCGACGCAGCTCCGCGGCGGCAATGCGCACTGCGTTCGGCGTGAACTGCGGGCTCGATCCACCGATGTGAGGAGTGATCAGCAGGTTGGGGCAGCTCCATAGGGGATGGCCTTCGGGCAGCGGCTCCGGATCGGTGACATCGAGCGCGGCGCGAATCTTGCCCGACTGCAGCGCCGTAACCAAAGCGTCGGTATTCACCACCGGTCCGCGCGCCGCATTCACCAGCAGCGCGCCTTGCCGCATCAATGCGAGCTGCGGAGCATCGATCAGCCATCGTGTTTCATCGGTCGATGGAACGATGAGCACGATGACCTGCGCTTGCGGGATCAGGCGGTCAAGCTCGGCGACGGCGCTCACCATGGGTTCGGAGCGCGCGCTGCGGGCCACCCGCAGAATCTCGACATGAAATGGTTCCAGCATCCGCTCGATATCCTTGCCGATCGAACCGTAGCCCACCAGCAGAACGGTCTTGCCGGTCAGTTCTTCGAGCATCACCGGCGGATACAACGGACGCGCATCGCGATTGACCTTCGCGTAGTGCGAAGGAGCCTCGAAGCGCCGCTTCCACACGCCGCTCCGTTGGATATCGAGGAACAGCGGAAAATTCTTCAGCATCGTGAGAATCGAGGCCAGTGTCCACTCCGCGGTCGACACATTGTGCGCGCCTTGCGCGTTGCAGATAGTCACGTGCGGGCCGACAAGGCTGGGCAACCACTCAGTGCCGGCCACCAGCGCCAGCACCAGCTTGATTCCGCGGAGCTGAGGCCAGGTGTGCACCGCGCGCGATGGATACGCATCCGGAATCCACACGTCGACATTCACGTCGCGATCCAATCGATCTTGCAGGCGAATGAGTTCGATCCCCTCGGGAAATTCGCTCAATAATTCCGGCAGCACGGTGTCCGGATATCCGACTCGCAGCATGTCTTAACCCAGTTTGAAGATGTAAACGCAATGCTCTAATGCTAACGCGAAGGGCCTCCAGCACCATGTTTTCCATTCGTGCGAAGCGCAAGCGCCCTACTCGAAAAACCTGCGCAGGGCTTCCACGCAGTCCTCGATCTCCTTGATCGTGATGGCGTAGCCGAAACGCAGGTGGCCCTCGCCCTGCGCGCCGAAAACCACGCCGGGGATGGTGGCGATATGCGCCTTGTCGAGCAGGATTTGCGCCGCCGTGCGGCTGCTCTTGTGGATCTTTTCGACGATTGGAAATGCGTAAAATGCGCCGGCAGGCGGAGCGCACTCCAGGCCGACTTCGTTCAATCCCGCCACCAACAAATCGCGCCGTTTACGATACTCCTCGCGCCGCTCCGCGATGTCACTCTCCGGCGTGGCCAGCGCCTGCAGCATTGCATGCTGCACCG
The DNA here is from genome assembly GCA_049676965.1 of Occallatibacter sp. GTDB lineage: Bacteria > Acidobacteriota > Terriglobia > Terriglobales > Acidobacteriaceae > Telmatobacter. The sequence continues at coordinate 34,339 of JBAUBR010000529.1, read as the reverse complement.
GCGTGGGCACTCCATTGGTTGAGTAGAGCACGATCTTGCGCAGCGCAGTCATGAAAGGCTCTTTGGCAACTGCGTATCCGGCCCGCCAGCCGGTCATCGCGTAGGTTTTGGAAAAAGTGAAGCATGTGATGGTGCGTTCGGCCATGCCGCGGAGTGAAGCGATGGAAACATGCTCGCCATCGTAAACCAGGTCCTCATAGGCTTCATCGGCAATTACGATAAGGTCACGGTCGATGGCGAACCTGGCCACTTCCTCCGCATCCTCGCGCGTAAACACCAGCCCGCTGGGATTCTGCGGCGTGTTGTAGTAAATGGCGCGCGTCTTCGGCGTGGAGAACTGCTCGAGAGTTTTGCGAATTCCATTACGGCGAGCGGTGACGGTGGGTACCAGCAGCGGCCGCGCCTGCGCTCCAGTCACCAGGTCGCCGATCGGCGTCCAGTAAGGCGAGAAGACAAGCGCGTCGTCGCCCGGATCGAGCACGCTCTGGAAGGCGCCATACAATCCTTGCGATCCGCCCACGGTCACAATCACCTCATCGGTGGTGACATGGATGTTGTTTTTATCCGCCAGCTTTTCCGCCAGCGCCTTGCGCAGCGGCAATATGCCGGATGACGGCGCATAGTGCGTCTGATTATCGGCGAGCGCCTTGATGGCCGCATACTTGATCGCTTCCGGCGTTTCGAAATACGGCTCTCCTCCGTGCAATGAGTGCACCTGCACTCCTCCCGCGCGCAGCTCCATCACCTTGTTGCGGATCTGCACAATGTCGGAAAAACCCACCTCGTCCAGCCGCCTGGCCAGCCGTAATCCACTTACTTTGGTCGCCATGATTGCGTTTCCTTTCGCCGAAGATGAAGAAGTCGACGGTTCCAGCATATCCGATGGCGGATTGAGGCCTCAGCGGCGCGCATCACAGCGCATCAAAGAGACATCGATTCCGTATAGATCGCCATGCCAACTACGGCATCCACACCGAGCGCATCGAGCTCATCCACTTCCTGCCGGCTGCGAATGCCTCCGGCAACGATGAGCTGACGCCTGGTAAGTTTGCACAATCGCGCTGCCGCGGCCACGGGAAAGCCCTGCATCAGGCCCTCGCCATCCACGTGCGTGTAAAGAAATCCGCCGACATGAGCTTCGAGTTGCGGAACCGCCTCGTCCGGCGTGAGTGCCACGTTCGCTTTCCATCCATTCACGGCGATACTGCCGTTTTTCGTATCGATGCCCGCGACCACGCGCTCCGCGCCCACGGCTGCCGCAAGTTCAGCGGCAAACGGAATGTTGACGGTTCCGCGACCTTCGAACTCCGAGAACAGTGCCGAACCGAGGATCACGCGCTTGGCGCCTGCATCCAGCACCTGCCGCGCGCGCTCACTGGAGCGGATGCCGCCGCCCACTTGGCACGGCAGGCGTTGCGCAATTCGGGCAACCAGTGCGGCGTTGTCGCCTTGACGCATGGCCGCATCGAGGTCGATCAACTGCACCAGAGGAAATGGAGAAAATTTCTCAATCCAATATTCGAAATCGTCAAACGCAAGGCGCAACTCCTTGCCCTGCACGAGCTGAACGATGCGGCCGCCGAGCAGGTCGATGGATGGAATCAGCACGGCAGCCTCACGGGAACGCCTGCCGCCGCGAGTTCTGCTTTCAGCGCACGCGCGCTCGACACGCCAAAATGAAAGATGCTAGCGGCCAGCGCAGCATCGGCCTTGCCGCGCGCAAACACATCGATGAAATGATCCACCGAGCCGGCCCCTCCCGAAGCGATCACTGGAATACTCACCGCTCCGCTCACTGCGGCGGTTAGTTCGCAATCGAAACCCACGCGCATTCCGTCGGCATCCATTGAGGTCAACAGAATCTCGCCGGCGCCGCGGTCTTCCGCCTCTCGCGCCCACTCAACCGCGCGCCGCCCGGCAGGCTTGCGCCCGCCCTGCACAAAGACCTGCGCGTCGCGAACCGGATCTGCAGCCCCAGGATCGCGCCGCGCGTCGATAGCAACGACGACGGCCTGCGCGCCGAAGCTTCGGCCGATGGCATCGATCAGCGAGGGGTCGGCAAGGGCCGCGGAGTTCACGCTGATTTTGTCGGCCCCGGCCTCGAATACGCGCGCCGCATCGTCCGCGGAGCGAATGCCGCCGCCGACTGTAAATGGTACGAACAGGTCGCGCGCGGTTCTGCGGACCGTTTCGAGCAGAGTCTGCCGGCCTTCGTGAGTAGCCGTAATGTCGAGCAGCACAATCTCGTCGGCGCCTTCGCGTGTGTGGCGCCCGGCAAGAGCGGCGGGATCGCCCGCGTCGACAATGTCGACAAACTGCACGCCCTTCACGACGCGGCCGCGATCCACATCGAGGCAAGCAATGATTCGCCTGGTGAGCATCAGTCCCTGCCACCCTCCCACATGAGAAAATTGCGTAGAATTTTCAATCCCGTCGCTCCCGACATCTCCGGATGAAACTGCACGCCCATCACGTTGCCTGATTCGACCGCGGCCGTAAAAGGCTCAATGTAGTGCGTAATCGCCGTGGTCTCGCCACTAACCGGAGCCTTGTACGAATGCGTGAAATAGACAAACTCGCCCGGCTTAACACCGGCCAGCAATCGCGAGCCATTGCGCACCTCGAGCGAATTCCAGCCGACATGGGGAACCTTCTCGCCACTCGCAGGGAAGCGCGTGCATTGCTCCGCGAAGTGTCCGAGTCCCGGTTCTCCCGGAGCTTCGCTCGAGCCGGAGTAGAGCCATTGCATTCCCACGCAGATACCGAGGAATGGAACCTTGCGCGCAATCGCCGCGCGAATTGCCGGCGTGAGGCCCGCCGCGTCGAGCCTCTCCGTCGCGGCGAAGTGGCCTACGCCCGGCAGCACCAGGCGTTCTGCCGTTTCCACCGGCGCGGGGCCGGCAGCGACCTCGACCTCCGCGCCCAAATGGCGCAGCGCCTTGAGCACTGTTGCCAAATTACCGGCTTTATAGTCGATCATCGTCACGCGCATCACAACAGTCCTTTGGTCGAGGGCAGCATTCCCGCGAGTTGCCTGTCGCGCGAGCAGGCCGCGCGCAGCGCCCGCGCAAAGGCCTTGAAAATGGCTTCGATCTTGTGGTGATTGGAGCGGCCATACATGGTCTTCACGTGAACGTTGGCGCGCGCCCCGCGGGCAAAGCCTTCAAAAAAGTCTGTGACCAGTTCACTTTGTAGATCGCCAACCAGGCGCGTGCGCACTTTGGTTTCGACGGCAAAGGCCGCGCGCCCGCTCAAGTCGACTGCGGCGATGGCCAGCGTTTCGTCCATCGGCATTAAAAAGTATCCTGCGCGCAGGATACCGCGCTTATCCCCCAGCGCGCGATCAAAGGCTTCGCCGAGTGCGATGCCAACGTCTTCGACCGTGTGATGCTGATCGACATCGAGATCGCCTTTGCACGCAAGATCCAGATCGAAGGCTCCGTGGCGCGCGAACAACTCCAGCATGTGATCGAAGAAGCGAATGCCTGTCGCGATTTTGTATTGGCCGCGCCCTTCGATCGTGAGTTCGATCGCAATGCGCGTCTCGGCGGTGTTGCGCTCAACGATCGCTGTGCGGGCGGAATTGACGCGGGCCGATCGCGCTTCTTTTCTCGCGGTCATTGCGCTTCTCCCCGGCCACGCAATTTGGCCACTGTTTCATTCAGCGCAGAAGCAGCGTGGCGCATCTGCTCGCGGGTCCCAATGGTGATGCGCACGCAGCCGTCGCAGCCGGGATCGCTCGACCGGTCGCGAACAAGCACGCCCATTGCGTGCATCGACTGTACAAACTCTGCGTGTTGCGCACCGATCTCGACAAGAACGAAGTTGGCGCGGCTCGGCCAACGGCGAACTCCGGCTGCATCGAGTGCGCACTCGAATTCGTCGCGCGCGGCAAGCACTTCGGCGACATACCAATCGAGATAGGTCGAGTCTTCAAGTGCCGGCGGCAGGCAGGCGAGAGCAAGCGAATTCACGCTGTAGGGCGAAAGTACGCGGCGAACCCAGCGCATCAGATCTAATGATCCGGCCATCAGACCAATCCGCAGGCCAGCTAGTCCATGGGCCTTGGAGAACGTTCGCGCAACGACCAGATTTGGCAGTGTATCGACGAGATCGATCACCGTTTCGCCGTGAAAATGATAGTAGGCCTCGTCGACAAAAACGACAGCGTGAGGTGCGCGGCGTGCAAGCTCGACGATTTCACCGCGCGTCGCCACGCTGCCCGAAGGACTGTTAGGACTGGCGATGGCGATGACCTTCGTCTGCGGTGTGACCGCTGCACACAGACGCTCGAAGGGAAAATGGAGATCGCCGGCGGCCTGCACCGTAACAACTCGCGCATCGGTTGCGGATGCATAGACCTCATACATGGAGTAAGTGGGAACGGGCAGCAGCAGTTCATCACCGGATTCGAGGAAAGCCTCGAAGAGCACGTGAATCGCTTCGTCCACGCCGTTGGTAAGCGCAAGTTGCGGCGCGCTCAGACCAAGATAGCGGGCAACGAGCGCTTCCACCGGCTCGCGTTCGGGGTAGCGCGTCAGCGAGTCGGCGGAGATTTGTCCCAGCATTTCGCGCACTCTTGGCGAACAGGCAACGGTGTTTTCGTTGAAGTCGAGGCGCAACGCATCGCGATTGCCGAGCGGAGGGTGATACTCCTTCATAGCGATCACTCGCGCGCGCGGCGACGGACTCACCGCCGTTTCGATTTCAGCCACGGGACCTCCTCTTAAGGCGCGTGCGAATCGCCTCTCCATGGCCGACCAGGCCTTCCGCCTCGGCCAACAAGACTGCGGGCGGCCCGAGGGAACGGATGGCTTGCGCGGTGTACTCCTGCACCGTGATCAGTTTGACGAAGTCGTTCACGCTCAGGCCGCCGCGCACGCGCGCCGTGCCGCCGGTGGGCAAGGTGTGATTGGGTCCGGAGATGTAGTCGCCGAGCGGCTGCGCGGACCAGCGTCCGATAAAGACGGAACCCGCGTTCCGCACCCATTCGAGGTCCGCCTTCGAATCAACGGTGAGATGTTCGGGTGCGATGCGATTGGTGATTTGGCGCGCTTCGTCCACGTTGGTTGCGAGGATGGCAAGGCCGTTGCTATCGAGGGCTTGGTGTGCAACGGGATTGTTCCGGCACCGCAGCTTCGTCTCGGCGATAACTGCTTTGGCCAATTCCGCACGCGTGGTGATGAAAATGGCCAGCGCGTGGGGATCGTGCTCCGCCTGCGCGACGAGGTCCGCGGCGATAAAGGCTGGATCGCCGCGATCGCTCATGATCGCGATTTCCGTTGGCCCGGCAAGCATGTCGATGGCGCAGTCGAAAGCTACGAGCTTCTTGGCGGCGGTGACGAAGAGATTTCCCGGTCCGACGATCTTGTCGACGCACGAGATGCTTGCAGTCCCATAAGCCAGCGCGGCTATAGCGTGAGCGCCGCCCATGCGATAGAACTCCGCGATACCGAGCAGGTGCGCCGCGGCGAGAGTCTCACGCGCGGGCTTCGGGGAGACCACCACGATACGCTTGACGCCGGCCACTTGCGCGGGGATTGACGTCATCAGCAGCGTTGACGGCAGTGGATGACGCCCGCTGGGTACGTAGCATCCCACCGAGGCGATTGGGCGCACAAGCTGGCCGGTAGTAAGGCCAGCAATTGGAGACATATTCCATGACGCCGGCATTTGGTGCTCGGCAAACGCGCGAATATTCGCCGCGGCCGCAGACAATGCCTCGCGCAACGCGGGATCGAGCGATTCCCATGCAGCGGCCATCTCATCGCGCGTTACGCAGAGGCTCACTGCTCCTATGAAGCCGTCGAATCGCCTGGCGTAACGCAACAGAGCGCGGTCGCCCTGGCGGCGAACCTCTGCCACGATGCGGCCTACAGCAGGCAGCACATCGTCGAGAGCGGCCGATCCGCGGTTCTCGAGCTTGGCGAGGATCTCCGTCGCTTGTCGTGCGTTTCGTCCTGTTGTGCAAATCAGTTTCATGCCGTGTTCTTTCGCTAGAACAGCATCTCCTCAGGGGCTAAAGCCGCATTCACTTTTCCTCCGGCTTGACGTACGGGCTGAAGCCCGTACCCTTCAACTACCCAGTGGGTTCATAGCACAACCTTGTTCAACGGATACTCGACAATTCCCGTCGCACGTGCAGCCTTGAGACGCGGAATGACCTCGCGCGCCACGCGCTCTTCGACGATGGTGTTCACCGCGACCCACTCGCGATCGCTCAAGTGCGAAATGGTCGGCGAGTTCAGCGCGGGCAGCACGGCCAGCACTCCATCGAGATCGACGTGCCGCACGTTGAGCATCAGGCCCACCTGCGATTGCGCATCGATGGCGCCACGCAGCATCAGCGCGATGGATTCGATCTTCTCGCGCTTCCACGCGTCGGCCAGCGCGGCCCTGCCCACGATCAGATGCGTCTCGCTCTCCATCACCGTGTCAATGATGCGCAGGCGATTGGCCTTGAGCGAGCTGCCCGTCTCCGTGACTTCGACGATCGCGTCGGCCAGCATGGGCGGCTTGACTTCGGTGGCGCCCCAGCTGAACTCGACCTTCACATTCACGCCTTTCCCGGCGAAGTAGCGCTTGCTGACTTCGACGAGTTCAGTGGCGACGATCTTGCCTTCGAGGTCTTCGGCTTTCTCGAAGCTGCTCGACTCAGGGACTGCGAGCACCCAGCGCACTTTGCGGCGGCTCTGCTTGGCGTAAGTGAGCGTCGTCACGCTGGCGACATCGAGCCCGCTCTCAACGACCCAGTCGATGCCGGTGAGTCCCGCGTCGAGCACGCCGTGTTCCACGTAGCGCGCCATCTCCTGCGCGCGAATCAGCATGCATTCAATCTCGCTGTCGTCAATCGACGGAAAATAGGAGCGGCCGTCGGCGTAGATGTTCCACCCGGCACGTTTGAATAACGCGATGGTCGCATCCTGCAGGCTGCCTTTGGGAATGCCAAGTCTGACCTTATTGGTCACGGCTTACCTCCTGCTGCACTTGGTCAGCGCGAATGGAGAGCGGCCGGGTGAAACAACTGACCGTGCCCTCATGGCAAACCAGCCCGTCTCCCTCCACTTCCACGTGAAAAAGCAGCGCATCGTTGTCGCAGTCGGTGGAAGCGGAGATGACGCGCAGACGATTGCCGCTGGTTTCGCCTTTCATCCACAGCGTTTGCCGCGTGCGGCTCCAGAATGTTACGTAGCCGGTCTCGACGGTCTTTGCGAAGCTCGCGGCATTCAAAAAACCGAGCATCAACACTTCGCCGGTGCGTGCATCCTGCACGATCCCGGGAGCGAGCCCACCCATCTTCTCAAAATCAACCCATTCCATGGGTTTCCGCCTTTGGTTTGGATTTGTGGAAGGAAACGACAAAGCCCGCCAGCGTTAGTCGCCGGCGGGCTTCGAATTCCTCAATCTCTTTGGCCGTCTACGTCAGGCCATGCGAGTCCGCCGGCATGGAAGCACCATGATGATGATGATGGTGACCGTGATGGCGGCGAGATTGCATCTGCTTCACACCGTAACGTAAACGCGGCGCGGTGTCAAATTCCGCGGCGTCACCGGCTTACACGGTCTGGGCGGCGGCGGGTTGCTGCGCATGGAGCAGCTCGATGGCGAGCTGATACAGGCGGTTGCGCATCTCGAAGCGCTCAGACGCACGAGTCACATAGCGGATCCGAACCTCGACGAGGTCAGCGGAGGGCCGCAGATTTACCGAAGGAGTTGCGCTGAACAGATTTCGAGTTTCCCCGTGCGCGCCGCGCTTCCAATCCTCTTCGGCGATGCGCGCATTCTCCACCGTTGCGCTCATCACCGCCTCCTGAATCCGCTCCACTACCCCGAAGCTGCGATCGGATGCGGGAATACTGACTACGATCTCGTCCCACATCCACTGGCCGGAGGTGGAGAAGTTGAAGTACTGGCCGTGAATGGCGAAGCTGTTGAGGAAGCTGATGCGGCGCCCCGTCGGATAGCCCTTGTCGGCCATGCCGCCGGTTTCAAGAAGCGTCGTACGCATCAGGCCGATGTCGGTTACCTCGCCGCCGACTCCGTCGATCTCCACCCAGTCCCCGACATGGATGCCGTTTTTGCCGACGAGCACGAACCAGCCGAAGAATGAGAGGATCACGTCCTGCAGCGCGATGGTGAGGCCTGCGGTGACCAGGCCCAGCATCGTAGTGGTCTGTTGCGGCATACCGAAGGCCACCAGCAGAATCGATACGGCTCCCGCAATTTGCAAACCTACTTCGAGAATGGTGCGCAACGTGTGGCCTTGCCTGCGGTCCAGTCCCAGGCGCGACATGAGGCGGCGCACGAGTACGTCGCCCACCACCATACATAGAAGGATGAAGAAAATCAGCGCCATCGACTGCAGCATCAGGTGCAGCACGATGCGGTGCTGCAAAAGCACCTGCGCCGACCATTTGCCGTAGACGGCGGCAAGCTGCTGCTCGGTTTGAATGCGATCGTCATAGATGGAGAGAATCTGCCGCTCCCCGGCCCGATCTTTGATGTTGGCGAGGCGCGTGGCGCTGTCTGCTGCATCGCTTCCGGCCGGAGACGCGCCCGCATTAGCCCTTGCCTCGAGCGCGTTGTGCTCCGCGGTCAGGCGAGCCGCGTCTGCCTGGGCCTGTTCGAGCGCCTGCTGCAGCAACCGATAGCGGCTCTCCTGGCTGAACCATGCCTTGATGCGGCTCGCCAGCGTGCCATGCTGCGCTGCCGAAAGAATGGCAATCTGCCCGTCCGATTGACTCTCGGCATCGTATTTCCGCATGGCTGCTTCGCGTTCGGTGAGTTCGTTCTGGATCTCCGCGCTGTTGTCGCCGGAAGCGCGGGCCAGGTCGTTCTGGGCGTCGGCCAGTTCGTCGGAATCGAGGCCGAGCTGGGCCTTGGCAACTTCGAGATCGTCGCTGCCGGTCGCCGGTTGCGGGCCTGCTTTAGTAGCGCCGGGTGAAGAAGCGGCCGCGGGCGTGAGCCGCTGCACCAATGCCTGGTCCTGCCGGATGAGCTGCTGAAGCTGCGCGACTTTCTGGGAGAGCGCAAGAGCATCGCCGGTGAGGACGCGGTGCTGCGCTTCGAGAGCGGCCGTGCGGAGGGCCGATGCAAAGGCCTGATCGACTTCATGATCGGCGAGATGCTGGGCTTCGCGGGCGAAGGCTGTCTCTTCGGCGGTCACGGCGAGCGGCGCCAAGGCCTGGGCGGTTTGAAACGGACTTTGATCGACCGGCCCCGACCTGGTGCTCGCAGGGGCGCGCACGCCGCCCTGGCCGGCAATAAATGGAAGATGCGCCATGGCATCGCGCGTGGCCCAGGCGAATGCCAGGCACAGAATCATCAGCACAAGCAGCGCGGCAAGAACAACGAACCTGGTCCTGCCGGCGATCCGAGCCAGAGCGGTGCCGTTGGGGGCGGGAGCAATGGGGGGAACTGGCATGGAGCTATTGTTGCAGGAAAATCGGCACTGCTGAACTGGGTCGAAGCAGATTTCCGACGCGCCGCTCGCGTTTCTCTTGCGGTGAGCCGAATCCGAAGCGGAGAATACTCGCGTGCGCGCACGGGTTCGGCTTCTGGCATTAGCGGTTGCAGCGTTTTTGGCGATGCCGCCTGTGTCGCCGCAATCTGCGCCTCCAAAGCGGTCCGATCCGCCGCCGGTCGCGGCGCGGGTCGACATCAATCATGCCAGCGTTGAAGAGCTTCTGAAGGTCCCGGGCATGACGCGGAGCTGGGCTGGACGCATTGTGCGCTTCAGGCCCTACTGGACCAAGCAGGACCTGCTCGATCGGGGCGTGCTGTCAAGCCAGGCCTACGACCGCATTAAGGACTTCATCATCGCACATCGCCAACCACAGTGACTTCTTCGTCGCATCCCTCCCGAGTTACACGCGGCTTGATGAATTGCGCCAGCAGCGTGCTCAGCATGACATAGAGAACGGGGATGAAGAACAGGTTGAGCACCGTGGAAAGCAACATGCCGCCCACAATCGTGGTTCCCACCGAGTGGCGGCCTAACGCTCCCGCGCCGGTGGCGAAGACCAGCGGCGAGATGCCGAGGATGAAGGCAAACGACGTCATGAGAATGGGGCGCAGGCGCAACTCGCCGGCTTCGATCGCGGCTTCGGCGATGGAGCGGCCTTTGCGGCGGAGCTGCTCGGCGAACTCGACGATCAAAATGGCGTTCTTGGCCGAGAGGCCGATGAGCATCACTAATCCGATCTGGCAGTAAACGTCGTTGGCGAGCCCGCGCGCGGAGACCGCGGCCAGCGCGCCGAGGACGGCCATGGGCACGGCGAGAAGAATAATGAAGGGCAACGCGAAGCTCTCGTATTGCGCGGAGAGCGTGAGATAGACGACCAGGACGCCCAGGCCGAAGATGATCAGCGCTTTGCCGCCGGATTCGATCTCGTCGAGCGTAAGGCCAGTCCAGGAGTAAGTCATGCCGGGCATCATGATCTGATTGGCGAGGTCCTGCATGGCAATCACGCCCTGCCCCGAGCTGTAGCCGGGCGCGGCCGAGCCGTCGATCTCCACCGAGCGGAAGAGATTGTAGTGCGAGATAACCGGCGGACCCGAGCTCTCCTCAACCGTGGCGATGTTGTCCATGGGCACCATCTGCCCGGAGTCGGAGCGGACGTAGAAGTTGTGCAGGTCCCTGGCGGTCATGCGGTAGTGCTGGTCGGCCTGCACATAGACGCGATAGGTGCGGTTGTTGTAGTCGAAGTCATTCACGTACTCCGAGCCCATGAACACGCCAAGCGCGGTGGTGACCTGCGAGAGCGGAATGTTCATTGCCTTGGCTTTTTCGCGATCGATGGTCACCAGGATTTGCGGATCGTTGGCGGAGAAGGTAGTCAGAAGGTTTGTCAGGTCCTTACGCGCGCGGCTGGCGCCCACGATCTGGTGCGCCACGCGATCGAGATCCGCGAGCGTGTTGCGCCCCTGATCCTGGAGAATGAACTGGAAGCCGCCAAATGTGCCCACGCCGTTGACGGCCGGTGGTTGGAAGATGGCGCAGATGGCGCCGGGAATCATGAAGAGCTTGGGGGAGAGATCGGCCACAATATCGGCGGCCGCGTGCCCCTTTCCGCGCCGCTGATCGGCCGGCTTGGTGGCCAGAAAGATGAGTCCGGAGTTGGCCGCACCGCCGGAGAAGCTGAATCCCATCACGGCGAAGGAACCCACGACGTCCTTGTTGGTTGCGATCACCGCCTGTGCCTTGTCGGCAACGGCGGCGGTGTACGCCAGCGATGCGCCCGGGGGGGCCTGCACGATGGCGATGAGATAGCCCTGGTCTTCCTGAGGAATGAAGCCGGTGGGAACGCGCTGGTATATCCACGCCGTGGCCGCAAGGCCGGCAAAGAAGAGGACGAGGATGACGTAGCGCAACCGCAAAGCAACGTGGATGGCATTGGCATAGGTTCTTCCCAGCCAGCCGATGGTGGCGTCCGCGCCATGGATAAAGGCCGCCGTGGCCCTCGACACGAACCGGATGTGCAGGAAGTCAAGCTGCCGCGGGCGTTCCTCTTCGCTGCGAAGGAACAAGGCGGACAGGGCCGGCGACAGTGTGAGCGCGTTGAAGGCCGAGATGGCAATCGCGAAGGCGATGGTCAACGAGAACTGGCGGTAGAGAATGCCGGTGGTTCCGGGAAAGAACGAGACTGGGACGAACACCGCGATGAGCACCAGCGACGTGGCGATGACGGCGCTGGTCACTTCTCCCATGGCCTCCGACGTGGCCCTGTGCGGATCGCAATGCTCGGCCGCGATGTGGCGCTGCACGTTTTCGATGACCACGATGGCGTCGTCGACCACCAGTCCCGTCGCCAGCGTGATGCCGAAGAGGGTGAGCGAGTTGATGGAGAAACCGAAGATCTTGATGAAGGCGAAGGTTCCTATCAATGAAACCGGAATGGTGACCGCGGGAATGATAGTGGCGCGCCAATCGAGCAGGAACAGGAAGATGACCACGATGACGATCACGATGGCCTCGCCCAGCGTGACTAGAACTTCGTGGATGGAGTCGCCGACGATGGTGGTCGAATCGAAGGCGATCGCGTATTCAAGCCCGGGAGGGAAGCTCTTCTTCAGTTGCTCCAGCATGGCTCGGGCGTTTCGATCCACATCCAGTGCGTTGGCATTGGAAAGCTGCTGCACGCCGACGCCGACCGCCGGAAATCCGCTGTATTTGAGGGTCGTGCTGTAGTCTTCGGCGCCCACTTCGGCGCGGCCAACGTCCTTCAGCAGCACCAGGCCGTTGGGTGAGTTCTTGAGGATGATGTTGTCGAACTGAGTCGGATCGCTCAGCCGGCCCACCACCCGCACAGGTATCTGGAAAGCCTGTGTCGAATCCGACGGAGGCTGGCCCAGTTGGCCGGCGGGGATCTCGATGTTCTGCTCGAGCAGCGCGTTGACCACGTCGGTTGCCGTGAGGCTGCGTGCCGCCAGCTTTACCGGGTCGAGCCACACGCGCATGGCGTACTTGCGTTCGCCGAAAATGACCACGTCGCCCACGCCGGGTACGCGCTTGAGCGCGTCTTTGACGTAAACGTCGAGATAGTTGGAGACAAACTCGTTGGAGTAGCGGTTGTCGCGCGTAAAGAAACCGGCGCCGAAGACGAAGTTCTGGCTGACCTTGACGATGCTGATGCCGGTGGAGTTGACGGCCGCGGGAAGGCGGCCCTGTACGCTGGCCACGCGATTTTGCACGTCAACGGCGGCGATGTCCAGGTTGTAGCCGGTCTTGAAGGAGATGATGATCGTACTCACGCCGCCGTTGGTGCTCGAGGAGCTGATATAGCGCATTCCCTCCACGCCGTTGATGGACTCTTCGAGGGGAATGGTGACGGCTTTTTCGACGGTGTCGGCGTTTGCCCCCACATAGGTGCTGGTGACGGAGACCTGCGGCGGCGCCAGGTTTGGGTAGAGCTCGATGGGCAGCGTGGGAATACACACCGCACCCGCCAGGATCATCATGAGAGCGCAGACGGTGGCAAAGACCGGCCGGTGAATGAAGAAGTCGACAAACACTTGGGAGTCGTTCCTCCTGCGGTTTCTGCGATTGGCAACGTGAGCGTTGGCGGTTATGCCGGATAAGTCTTCCGCAAGGGCACGTTAACCGGGCTTGTTTGCTTTCGCACTCCTCGGTTTTTGCGAAGATGCTCCGCGGGTTTAAGCGTACATGGTTCGTGTTTCGTTCGCGTATCGTTCGCGCATCGCCATGCCCGGTTTCAGCCGGCCTGGCGGCTCATCCGCCCATCGGCATCACCGGCATGCCGTCCACGAGGAACTGCGTATTGGTGACGATGACCTTGTCGCCCGGTGCGAGACCTGCCTGCACGGAGTAGGCGTTGCCTACCGTATCGCCCAGAGTGACCGGTGTTTGGTGGGCCGCAAAACGGCCGTTCTGCTGCTTGGCCAGGAAAACAAAACTTTGCCCGCCCTGGCGCACGACGGAAAGTACCGGAACGACGGCCATGGGAGATGTGCTCCATACCACGCGCGCCTGCACCAACTCTGCGTTGCGAAGAATCTCCGGCGATGCGTGCACCGGGGCCTTGGCCAAGATCCCTTGCAGGGTGCTGTCCACCTGTGGCGAGACGAAGTCAATCTTGGTCTTTTCGAGCAGCTTGCCGGAGGTATCGAGCAGATCGACATCCAGCCCGCGCCGCACCTGTCCCGCGCGCTCGGTGGGGATATAAATGTAGGCTTCCAGGTCCTTGTGCTCATCCACGGTGGTTAGGATGGTTGGCGGCGACGCCAGCGGCGAAACATAGTCGCCCACGTGCACGGGAATGTCGCCCACCACGCCGTCGAACGGGGCACGGATGGTGTAATAGGCCAATTGCTCTTCCTGCGTATGGCGCAACTCGCTCGCCGACTCGTAGTCGGCCTTGGAGTTGTCGTAGGCCTGCTGCGCCTGGTCGAAGGCGTCGCGGCTGGTCACGCCCGCCTCAAACAGCTTTCTCTGGCGCTCGACCTCCACCTCGTTATAGTCGTAAACCGCCTTCTTCTGTCGCTCCGTGGCTTGCTGCGCCTCAACCGTAGCGAGCTGGAGCTTGGGATCGATGGCCATCAGCATCTGGCCGGCCTTCACCTGGTCGCCGGATTTGACCAGTATCTGCGTGAGCGTTCCCGAGACCTGCGGCTGCAATGTAGCCGACCGCCGCGACTTGATGGTCGCCACATACTCACTGCTCTCCGGCACCGGCTGCATTGAGACGGCAACCGTTTGCACGGGCATGCCCTGCATCCCGCCCGCCCCCGCCACAGGCGCCGGGTCCTTATGCTGGCAGCCGGCAACGGCCAAGGAAACAAATACTGCGGAACCCAAAATAAGAATGCGTCTCATGAAGTTACTTCCCGCCGTTCTCTGCTGGCCGCCGCGTTCCGGAATCAGCCAAGTTGCTTGTAATCAGTGTCGGTGCCGTGAATTGCCTCTCGCAAATCGGCTTGATCCCGTCTGGACGGCTGCAGAGCCGCTTCAATCGCTTAAAGAATCGAATCAAGTGCGCCGTTTTCCATTGGACGCCCACCCCCAGGTTGGCGACACAAAAAATTCCTGGCTGAAAGCGGTATACCAGGCAGAGTCCGTACAGGTTCCTTAAGCCGCCTGCCCACGCCAGGCAAAAGGATTGAAGTTGGTGCGCCTGTCGAACGCGTCGACGCCCTCGGCGCGCTTCAGCCGGGAGACCACCAGGTACGTAACCGGCGTGGCGATCACTTCGACGGCGACTTTGACGAGATAAGACGAAAAGATCATCCAACCCAGCATTTTGGCGGGATGCGCCCCGGCAAATGCCACCAGGATGATGACGGTCGTGTCCACTGCCTGTCCGGAGACGGTCGACCCCACCGTCCGCGTCCACAGCCAGCGGCCTCCGGTCCACAGCTTGAGCTTTGCCAGCGTGTAGCTGTTGGTAAACTCGCCCGCCCAGTAGGCCACCAGGCTGGCCGCGGCGAATCGCGGCACCACCCCGAACACCTCGGCGAAGGCCGCCTGGTCGTTCCATCCCGGCGCCGGCGGCAACGCCACCGCCAGCTGCCCCATGGCCGCCAGCAGCGCCATGGCGAAAAACCCCAGCCAGATAGCGCGCCGCGAAGCGCCGTATCCATACACCTCGGTGAACACATCGCCGCAAATGTAGGTGAGCGGAAACAGAAACTCCGCCGCGCTGATCTGGAGCGGCCCGAACTGGCAGATCTTGGGCCCCACCAGATTCGAAATCAGGAGCACCACCACAAACCCGATGGTCAACGAGTCCAGATACCGGTATTGGCGGGTCACCATATAAGGATAGCTCAGTCGATATCGCAGCCCGATGACCGCTTTCAGAGCAAACGCCATGATCTGAGGATGGTTCCAGCACCTCCGCCGCCAACCCGGGCAGACTCGGATCCCTCTTTTGACACCACTCCCGCGAGTTGGTAGCCTTCAGAAGGGCTCATCCGCCTCATCCCGGCCATTTCTCAGGCCGATATCGTCCCCGTCGTCTAGCCCGGCCTAGGACACCGCCCTTTCACGGCGATAACACGGGTTCAAATCCCGTCGGGGACGCCAATATGAAATCAACAAGATACGCTAGGTTTCGCCTTGCATTCGTGGGTGCAAAAAGGACACGGTTCGGTGTCCCTTTTGCACCCACAAATCCGTTGCCTTGAAATGCCTGCCCGACAGTCCTATGGCTGGGTCTGTTCGGACTCCGCGGATTGAACCTTTGCCTCCGAGCTTGGGGAGAAAACTAGGGACAACACGGCGGCCTGCGCCGCGAGCTTGGCCGGCGTAACAGCCTGGGTGTAGATGTCGATCGTGGATCGAAGGGAAGAATGCCGCATCAGCTCCTGCATGACTTTGAATTCCGTTCCGACACTCCTCAGCAGCGTCGAGTAGGTATGGCGAAACGTGTGCCAGCCGATCCGCTTCTTGATCCCGATTCTCTCCGCAGTAGGTCGGATAATTCCGCGGAGAATTGCTTGTCCCCAATATGGATGGCGTCCGCGATGATGCTCATTGGCGAATACCCAATCATTGGGTTCACGGTATCGGCAGCGATCTCTCCACTGAGTAAGTTCCTCGGCGAGGATTGAATGGACGGGCACCGGCTTCTGAGAAGCTTCAGTCTTGCATCGGCCGACGATGCCATAGGCGATCGAACGCGTCACATTCATGGTGCCCTGGGAAAAATCGATGTCGCCCCACTTGAGCGCAAATAACTCACTTTGGCGTAAGCCGGTTGAGGCTGCCACCAGAACCAAAGTTCGTTCTCGAAGGTCAAGATGATCCAAGAGGAGCTTGATTTCAGCCGGTGCGAGGACATTGGGAGCGGCCCGTCTCTTGGCGCTCTGGCGAACGAGCTTGATGGGATTCCGATCAAACAACTCATGCCGCCGGGCATGATTGAAGAGCACCGACATCAGGTTGCGGATTTTGGCGCAACTACCTTTGGCTAGCGGCAGGCTTCGCAGCCAGGATTCGACTTCGATCGTTCGCACCTCACCGAGTTCATAGTTTCCCCATCGCGGAATGATCCACTTTCGCAAATTGAACTCGTAATTCCTCCTCGTGGAATAACTTCGCCAGTTGTCATCGCGTGCCAATTCATGATGCTGAAAGTGCTGGCCCAGTTCCGCAATCGTCATTGCTACTGGTTTGGTCGGCAGATCGGCGGGGCTGGGCATTGCGAGAATGCCGGCGGCGAACCGCCGAGCTTCCACAGCATCGGAATACTGCTCCACCGTCCCGATGACTCTCTTCCGATATACGCGTTGCCCGTTCCCACCTGTTTCTGACCATCGAAACTGCCAAACGTCCGGACCGTGCTTTCGAATGCTTCTTATAAGGCTTCCATGTTGCATGTTTCCTCCTGGATCGCAGTGGCGATCCAGTAAGGAATGTTCCGTTCGTCAGTTCTATTGAGTCCAGCCTTTGCTGAGGTTCGACCTCATCGTGTCGCTTTGCGCTGGCAGTGATGTAGATTGTCGAGCTGAGTTCGACTCTTGGGCCTTGGCCTTACCCCGTGCCTGAATGCGCACGTTGTCCTGGTAACGTCAGTTGAAATCCGAATGCCATTTGTTCGACAAGCCGACTTTTCGTCCATGTGGAATGTTCTCAACTAGAAAGCGGTGAACGCTGGGGCGTTACGGGATCGACCCGCTGAGCGGGCCCCAATGAGCGCATTGGCATCAGCTGAAAACCAAAGTCGGTAGTTCATCCTGCGATGGGAGTCTTGCTTCGAAAAGCTTCGGGCCGCAAAATGGAATCTAACTCAGTGCCTTCCCGCACAAGCAAAGGCAGGACTGCTTCAACGTCCGCCAATTCTGTCCGGAAGTTTACGAAGCATGCGCGCAGCGCAAATCTTCCATGGATGACCGCGTTCGATAGGTAGAACTCTCCGCCATTCTGCATGCGCGTGAGAAGTTCGGAATTCAATTCGTCGAGATAGCGTTGAGCGTCCTCATTGCCGGCATCAAGATCCCGGGGAACAAAACGAAATGTGACTATGCTCAGCGATCGAGTCAACCACTCGAGTTCCGGGAATTGCGCGATGCTCTCATAGAGTTGGTCAGCCATGCGAACATTATCGGAGATCATCCGCACATAACCGCTGCGCCCAGCCTGCTGAATTGCAAGCCAGACCTTCAGAGCGCGAAATCCGCGCGAATTCTGAGGACCGAGGTCGAAGTAATTGATGGCCTCCGTGCCGAAATGATAATAGGGCGGATGATAAGCAAACGCGCTGCGCAAATCTCCCTGGTCGCGAACCAGCGCGCAGCCAGCCTCCAATGGCGCGTAGAGCCATTTATGCGGATCCACCGCCACTGAGTCTGCCTCTCGCAAAGCGCAAAGGTCTTGAGGCGCATCGGGCAGTAAAGCTGCCAACGCGCCGTAGGCGCCATCGACGTGAAACCAGAGATTGAACTCGCGGCACAGGGATGCGAGCTCAGGTAACGGGTCGATGGCGCCCGTGCTCACAGTGCCGGCCGTGCCGACAACCAGGAACGGCTTGTTGCCCGCTTCGAGATCGAGTGAAATCTGTCGCCGAAGAGCCGAAACATCCATGCGCATCCGATCATCGGTCGAGATCCATCGAATGGCATCCGTGCCCATGCCGGAGGTATCTGCGGCTTTCTGAATCCAGGTGTGCGTCTCCTTCGAACAGTAAACGCGCAGACGGTCATGCGCGAGGCCGTCTTTTCGCACATCCCAGTCTGCCTTCGCCTGGCGTGCGGCCAGAAAGCAGACGAGGTTGGCCATGTTTCCGCCGCTGACAAACAGACCTCCGCAATGGGGAGGGTAGCCAATCATCTCGGCAATCCAGCGAATCGTCTGGGCTTCAATCTCGCTTGCCATCGGGGAAAGTGGCCACGCTCCGACATTTGGGTTCACCGCGGCGGCAAGCAGTTCTCCCAGCGCGCCGATCGGCGCGGCGGATGAAGTGATGTAACCCCAAAAACGAGGGTGCCCATTAAAAAGTGAGTGTTCAAACAGAAGGTCGGCTGCGCGATTAAGCAACATCGCCGGGTCCGCACCTTGCTGCGGCAACAGCCGCTCAGCGTCCAGCGCTTTGCGAACATCGGAAGGGGGCTCGCACCGCGTCACCGGACGCTCAGGAAGAGAATCAATAAAGTCGGCGATCCGGTCGACCAGTTGATAACCCACCGCCCGAAATTCCTCGGAGCCGATTTCGAGCGGTGAATTGCGAATTTCAGTTTCATTCGTTTCAGGCACTGCGACCTCCGGCATGCGGACAGGGCTCGACTATTTCGTCTTTCCATCCGCATTGCGCGGATCGTCTACCGGATTCACGTATTTGAACTCGACAGGCCCTTGACCGTATAGAACGATTGTCGTTTCCTTGGCCGTTGTGTACGCGAAGTGGTTCATGTTTGCCGGCATCAGCGCAAAACCGCCGGTGGAAAGCGTTTTGTTCGTGGCAGCGCCCCGCATCAATTTGTCGCCCATTCCAAAGGTCAATGCACCGGATACCACCACTACATGTTCGTCGGTCGGGTGCGAATGAGCCGGGATGGCGTAGTTGGCTGGAAACTTCAGTCGAATCGTATACGGAACTGCCTTGGTCGGATCGCCTGCCAATACCGCGATCTGGGCTCCGGCAGGGAGTATGGGTGGTGCAGGCCCCCAGTGCGCCTCGCGGGGTGTTTCAATCACATGGTCTTGACTTTGCGCATGGATGGCAGCGCACCATCCGCTGCCCAGAAGGGCTGTCGCTGCGATGGCCGAAAAAAGTTTTCTCATCTCTTCCTCCCAGGCCGCGCCTTGGAGCGCTAGCCCGTGGGAACAATATTGACAGGCGACAGTCGCCCCCCGCATCGCACCTGCGGGTCATTTTTGATGCTTTAGTGAAAATGGCCTGAACGGGCCATATCGGAATTCAAGGAATGAGCCCGCGGCGCGCGGCCAGCGCAACCGCGGCTGCGCGTGTCGAAGCGTTCAGTTTGTTCAGGATGTTTGCCAGATGGCGATGGACGGTGTGATCGCTGACAAACAGTCGCTCTGCAATCGTCTGATTGTTCAGACCCTCGGCGACCAGCCGCAGGACCTCGATCTCGCGCTTAGTCAGCTTGCCACTTTTGAGTTTTGAGGTCGCGGCAACTGCATCGATCGGCTCCAGGCAGGCGAGCGCGTCAAGTACGCTCTGCGCTCGCGCCGCTGCGAGTTCGGCCTTGAGCTCAGATAACAACTTCTTTGCACGCGTGGCCTCGTCAATGGCGGCATCTATCCGTCCAAGCTTGCCAAGGGAACGGGCCAACTCAATACGCGCGCGCCCAACCTCAAAGGGGGCGCCGCATCGAAGGTATAAGTCGACTGCGTCTTCGAAGCATCTGCGCGCCGTGTCCACCTTGTTTTCGCCCATCGCAGCGCACCCGGAGGCAAAACGGGCCGCTGCCTGCAGCGGGAGGGTCGCAACCAGTGTGGCGATGCTGCAGAGTTCGGCAAGTGCAGACTTGCCGTGCTCCCAATCCTCAAGATTTGCGAGCGCGCGAACCAGGATCTCCAGTCCAAAAGCGCGTTCAGTCCGGTTGGTCATCGGCACGTGACGAAGATATTGTTCTGCGCGCTCCGTGGCGCCACGATAGTCGCCGCAATCGAAGGCAAGTTCCGCACGCTCCAGCAACCCCGCTCCATGCGGTGGCACCTTCTCCACGTATGCGGCCGCTTCCGCCAGGCGTCCTTGACGGCGGCGCAGCTCCGCCAATCTCACCAGCGCATCGCCGGCCATTGCCGGGCGACTGGCAGCAAGTTCCACGCTTGCGGCACATAACTCCTCCTCGGCTTCCAGCCACGTGCCGCGCCACAGGCAGATCGACGCGTATTGCGTCCTGCAAACAGCAAAAAGCGGACGCAAACCCCACTTCGCGCAAAACTCCTTGAGCCTTTTGCACCATTGCGTTGCCCGGTCGTAGTCGCGCACTCGCTCGCATGCCGCAATCATGTAGCATCCAGTCAATCCAATAGCAACGCGGTCGGTCAACTCCCCGGCAATTACCGCTGTATTCACCTCATCGAGCTTGCACATGCCTTCCGTCACCGCACCGGATGTCACAAGCGCCAGCCCCTGAACAGCGCGTCCCAGCATTTCAAGGTCGATGTCCCCTACCTCATGTGCGATGCTCACGCCCTCCGTCGCCAGGGCAAGAGCTCGAATCGGGTCCCCCGCCTCAAGCAGGCAGAGCGAGCCCTCGCGCACTTCAAGCCACGCGCGTGCGGAGCACGGCGGAGACCCTTCGAGGAGCCGGCGAGCGCGTTGCAGCCAGCCGTTTGCCACTGCGCTCTCGCCGCGAAAGGCCCAATAGTCCCATGCCAGCCAGACGGCGACCCGGGCAGCGTCTGTGCGATCCCCGCGGGCCAGGTACAAAAGGTAGGCACGCTCACGGGAATCAAATACCAGGTCGGCGAGATCCAGCCACCATGCGGCGCTTCCGAGCCCTTCAAGGGCTTCGGGAAGCTCATCCGTGCGGAGCGATTTTTCGAACTCTTCGCGCGCCTCCGCCCAGGCGCCGCGTACCAGCGCATTGTCGCCGGCAAAACACAGGAGTGGTCTCGTCAAAGGCATAGAACCGGGGTTTCATTATAGAGAATGCCGAGCGTGCCCTCGCGGGAGCGCGTCCGGCGCAGTCTTTGATGCGCTCCAACGCGCTGAATCGTTTAGGCACTGACCGAGCGCGAATAGGCTCTCAAATGTCGGGATGTGTTTACAAATCCGGTCGACCTCGCCGAAAAACCGGCAACCAGTCAGCTGACCCGGAAGCGGCAATCGCAGACGCGACTTCGACTGACCGATTAACCTCATTAGTCCGCCGCAATGGAGGGCGGAAATCATGAGGAAAACGCCAGCGAATGCAAAAGGCAAGAAGGGCCGGCCAAAGACCAAGCTCGGTATACCGGATCTGGAACATTCGAAAGCCGCGGTACTACGGAGCCTTGGTTCTCCCAACTCAGTGCGGGGATATCAGCATGCCATCGATGAGTTCGTTGCCTGGTATTGTTCTGAACCACGATTGGCTTTCAACAAAACAGTCGTTTTGCGCTATCGCTTTCACTTGGAGCAACGCGGCCTCGCGCCGGGGACGATCAACGTCCGAATGGCGGCCGTGCGACGGTTGGCTTACGAGGCGGCTGACTGTGGGCTGTTGAGCCCTGAATTGGCCGCCGGCATTCATCGCGTTAAAGGTGTCCGCAAGCTGGGCTCCCGCTTGGGCAACTGGCTTACGGCGGGCGAAGCAGCAGCGCTCTGGCAGATTCCCGATGGACAAACTCTGACCGGAAAGCGCAATCGGGCTATCCTGGCAATTCTGCTTGGTTGCGGCCTGCGTCGTCGCGAGCTTGCTGAACTGACGCTTGAGAGCTTGCAGCGCAGGGAGGAGCGCTGGGCTATCGTCGATCTAATTGGCAAGGGAAGACACATCCGAACCGTTCCCGTCCCAACTTGGGTGAAAGAGACGCTAGATGCGTGGCTAGTCGCAGCTGGCATCGAGAGCGGTCCTCTCTTCCGATGTGTGTGTCGGGCCGGCAAACCATGGGGAGACGGTATATCAGAAAAGACGGTCTGGCATGTTGTCAAGAAAACTGCCGCGAGCATGAACATTCCACATCTCGCGCCTCATGATCTCCGGAGATCATGTGCGCGGTTCTGCCATGACTCCGGAGGGGAGCTTGAACAGATTCAGTTTCTCCTTGGGCATGTCTCTGTGCAAACCACCGAACGCTATATTGGCTGCAGGCAGCGTCTGAGAGTAGCAGTTAACGACAAACTCGGCATCGAACCCGGGTGAGCCGGCGACACAGCACCTGGACGTACAGCCGACTACACGTCCAAGTGGTTGTTGATTCCCGCCCTGACGGGCTTGCGGTTTGAGGCTTTTCAACGAATCCGACCTTCGATCCCGTACTGATGAGCAACTATTGGAATTATGGAGTCGCGGGTCGGGTCGAACTCAAATCTAGACTAGGCAGCAGAATTGATATCTCAACCTCAGGTCTGGGACTCTCTAACCGGCGAAGCAATCCGATTCTTGATATCGGCGGAGCGTCAAACAGATCGTCCCTACTGTGTTTGCAGACTTGCAGCCGGATGCTTGAGCGAGGTCATCAGTTGCTCGAAACGTAAATCCCGGCGAAGGCTTCGCAAATCATCGTCAGCCGCTAAGGCGTCGGCATTTATATACCCACGTTTGCTGGCTTCCAGCAGAAACTGAAATGCATCATCGGTATGGCCGGCAGCAGCTGCCGTACAGGCGAAGGCATACCATATGGACCAAGGATTTCCTTGCCCTGCGGACTTCTCGTCGTTCTGAATTACGTCTTGAAAGAGCTTGGTAGCGTCGCCATAGCGGTGCGTGTAGGCCAACGCCTTACCAAGCTCGCGCAGAGTATCGATGGTGTCGGTGTGGTAAGGCCCAGAGTCGCGACACTGGATTTCATATGTTTCCCGGGCGAGTTTTTCTGCCTCTGCGTAGCGACGCTCCTTGTTTAGACTTTTGGCGAGGTAGGTCTTGAAGATCAAGGTATCTGCATTTTCAGGCCCGAGGATGCGAACCTCAACCGCTAAGGCTTCCCTTTGCAGTTTCTCCGCTTCGCGAAAATGTCCTTCTTTGAGGAGTTCATCGGACAGGTTGATTTTCGCGATCAGTGTACGCTCGTGTTCAGGTCCTAGGGTTCGCAAGCGGATGGCCAATTCTTCGCGAGTCAGCTTTTCGGCTTCGGCTGGGTGGCCTTCCTCGGAGAGCAGATTTGCCAGGCGATCTAAATTGAAGGCAGTTTCAGGGTGCTCGGGACCCATCACGCGCTGCGAGTTGGCCAGGACTTCTCGATAGAGAGGCTCCGCCTCAGCGAGACGGCCCTGAGACTTGAGGGCCAAGCCGAGATCGCCTAATGCCTTCATGGTCTGAATGTCGTCGGCTCCAAGAACGCGCCGCTCAACATCAACCAGCTGACGAAAAACACGTTCAGCCTCGTGATAGTGGGCTTCGTTCCAGAGCAATACGCCCAGGTTTAAAGTTGTTTGCATGACCAGCTCACTTTCGGAGCCGAGCGTTTTCGACCCAACTTCAATCGCCTCACGTTCAAGCTTCGCCCCATCGTCGTTTCGGCCCTCCTGTCCAAGCACAACGCCGAGGTGACTCATGGTCTCAAGTGTCAGCGGGTTGCCGGCTCCGAGGACGCGGCGCTCGACCTCCAGCGCCTGACCTAGCATCTTTTCCGAATCAGCATAGCGGCCTTCCCGGTACACGATGTAGCCTAGTTGCGACCTTACTTGCAGTGTTTTTGGGTCGTCTGGCCCAAGAAGGCTGAGACGGGAATCCAATGCACGTTGGGCGAGCTCATGGGCCCGCGGGTAGAGGCCCAGATTTTCGTAGGTACGTGCCATGTCCTGCATCATCTGCGATTGAACTTCAGGATCTTTGGCCAGGCCGGCGTTCAGATCGTTTGAAGCTTTGTCGAGAATTTCACGGGCGGTGATGGTGTTGCCACGCGACTGACTCGGGTCAGAGACCTTGAACATGCTGGTCATAAAATCGGCGATGCGATTTGCACGATCCCGCTCGCGATTTGCCCGGTCTCGCTCGCGAGTGGTCCGACGCAGCTGGAGTGCTTGGAGGACGGAAAATGAAATAAGCACTATTACCAAACCAGTGACCACCGCTACCGCTACACGGTGACGCCGCACGTACTTCCTCAACTGATATGAGATATCTGCCGGGCGCGCTACGACCAGTTCATGGTGCAGATAATGGCGAATGTCGCCAGCCAGATCTGAGGCTGTTCCGTAGCGGCGGGCGCGATCCTTCTCAAGAGCCTTCATCGTGATCCAGTCGAGATCTCCGCGCAGTATTTTCACCAACTGCCTTGGCTCGGTGCTTCGCGCTTCTGCCGTCCCAGCGGAGTTGATGCGATTACCGCCGACCCTGGTGCTGGGCGTTGGCGGTTCTTCCAGGCGCAGCTTTCGCAGTAATTCATCGAGCGGAAATTCTTGCTGCTGTTTTGTGTCAAACGGCTGCAATCCTGAGAGGAGTACGTAGAGGACGGCCCCCAGAGAGTACACGTCGGTGCGTGTATCAATGTCACGAACGCTCGGGTCGGCCTGTTCGGGACTCATATATCCGGGCGTACCCAAGAAAAGCCCAACCTTAGTGAAATCGGGTTCCGCGCTTGCGTGAGGCGTGACGGCCTTTGCAAGCCCGAAGTCGATGATGCGCGGCGTAGGTTTCCCGTCCACTTCCGCAACCAGGATATTGGCTGGCTTCAGATCCCGATGGATGATGGCCTTCTGATGGGCATGCTGCACGGCTTCGCAAGCTTGGATGAAAATTTCGAGTCGGTCGGGGATCCTGAGCTTCTTTAGGTCGCAGTACTCGGTGATCGGCAGTCCCTGCACGTACTCCATCACAAAATATGGCTGGCCTTGCGGCGTGGTCCCTGCGTCAAACACCTTGGCGATTGCCGGATGATCCATGATCGCTAGCGATTGCCGCTCCGCCTCGAAGCGCTGCACCAACGACTCGTCATACATCCCGGCCTTGATCAGCTTCAAGGCGACTTGCCGGCTCACCGGTGACGTCTGGTCGGCGAGCCATACCTGTCCCATGCCGCCTTCACCCAGCTTGCGGACAAGCCGAAACCGTTGCGCGAATATCTGACCGACTGTCAGACCGCCGGCACGATCCATTCCATTCGCGACAAAGTTCCATTTGCCGGCCATCGGCGATGATTTCAAAAAATCGGGATGCAAGCCATTGTCGGCCAGGAGAAGCGACTCAACCTCTTCGCGCAGCGCTGAATCGGAGTCACAGGTTTCATCAAGGAAGGCCATCCGCTCTCGCGGTGCCAGTTGCATGGCCCGGTGAAGGATCTCCTTGACGCGTTCCCAATTCTCAGCGGTCATGACAATGCCGTCCGACTCATTTGCCGATGCAACCAGACGCGCGCGGTCGCCCAGTCGCGGTCAACAGTGATCCGCGAAAGACCCAGAATCTGGGAGATCTCGGGAGCCGATAATCCGCCGAAGAACTTCATTTCTACAACCTTTGCTTGTCTTTCATCAATCCGGGAGAGCGCGTCCAGCGCATCGTCGAGCGCCAGCAGTTCGGCATCTCCGTTGACGGGCAATGCTTCCGCGAATTCGAATGCGATCCGGCATCCACCGTCTCGCTTGCCCGCCCTGCGCTCACGAGCATAGTCCACCAGGACTTGACGCATCAGCCGGGAAGCGATTGCGATAAAGTGCGCTCGGTTTTGAAACTGCGCCGGTTGCTGACCCATCATCCGCATGTAGGCTTCGTGAACCAGCGCGGTGCTCTGCAATGTATGGTCGGGCCGTTCTGATTGGAGATGGTAGTGAGCTAGACGCCGGAGCTCATTGTAAACGAGGGGCAAAAGATCATGGAGGGCTCTCTCGTCGCCCTGTCTCCAGTTTTGTAGTAGCTCAGTGACCTGACCGTTGGCGCCGTCGGGCATAGGAATCGCCGCCCCCTTGTGGAGTGCTTTTGAGTTTATTCGTGCGTTCCCCCGCGGTCAATTGCCATACTCTCTTCGCTCTGCGCCTGGATGAGGACTAAACCTTGCAATCGATTCAAATCGATTTCGGATTCGCATTTCCGAAAAAGACGGTCTCTCTTCGCTATTTCACGATTTTTTTCATTTTCATATGAGACGATCGGCGCCCGCATTCCGCTTTTCTGTGTGAGAACTTGAAAACGGATTGCTTATAGGCTGCCTAATTCGGCTAACTCCCCGCGGAGTTCCGCCGACTGCAACTTGTGAGGATCGAAGGTGAATCGGATGAAACTTGCCTGTGTAATCGGAACACTACTCGCTGCGCTCGCCGTTGCGAGCTCGGCCAACCTCTCGGCTCAGGACGGCGCTTCGAATAGCTGGCCCCACTACCTGATCTCCAACGGCACCACCGTATATGACGCGGTGAATGGTGTCACATGGCTCACGGATGCCAATCTGGCTTCGACCTTGGATGCGGGAAGCCCTGACGACGCAGCAGATTCCGTCGACGCGCCACCCCGCTTTGGCCTTCCGCTGTGCAACGCCGACAGCACCGATAAGTGCGTATGGGCCGACGGCGCGATGAGCTTCACGTCAGCACAGGAATGGGTGAGGCGCATGAACCGAGCGAGCTATCTTGGGCACGATACTTGGCAGCTTCCCTCCACTCCGCAAAACGATTCTGGATGCTCATCCAAGGGCCCGTCGAACAACAGCTTCGGCTTTGGCTGCAGCGCCGGCGCGCTGGGATCTCTCTACTACGTTGGCATCGGCATTACCGCTCCCAATACGGCCGTTCCAATACCGCCCAACACGGTAGGTCCGTTTCAGAATTTCCAGCCGGCAACCTATTGGTCGCGTTCGAAGGGCGGAGGTCTCACGGACAGCATAGCGAACTTCTCGTTTGCCGATGGGGCGCAGGGCGGCACGAATAGCTTCAATTATTCCTACGTGCTTCCCATGGTCAAGGGCCGAATTCCTATGGGGAAGCAGCCAAGCAACGCCCCGGGCCTTGAGCTCAGCCCAGACGGGCTAACGGTCTATGACCCGGTGGCAGACGTTACCTGGGCAGCCAACGCCAACCTGGCCGCACAGCAACCCTTCTCCTTGAAGCCTTGCAAGACTCCGGGGAAGCCGGAGTTCTGTGTTGCCGCTGATGGCTCCATGAACCACGATTCGGCCGAGGTATTCATTGCGGATATGAACGCGGCAAACTACGGAGCGGAAACCAATGAGCAACTCGTGTGGGAGTTGCCCGCGTCAGACCCCGGATGCCCACAGTACAACTGTGTCAAGGAAAATCCTATGGGCGTGTTGTACTATACCGAGCTTGGCTTCCAGGCGGGCACACCGATCGTACCTATTCCAGAAATTGGGCTGGGTCCATTCTTTAATCTGCAACCCGGCTACTACTGGACCTGCGAAGCGTCCGCCGTCGGCGAGCCGTGCGTCAAGGGCAGCACACCGGTTCCCAATACCGGCGCACAGTTCGACTTTTCCTTTGGAAATGGTTTCCTCAGCACTGCGCGCGAGCCGGGCGCGCATTTTGTCACCGTGTATTTCGCGGGCTGCGACCTTCCCAATCCGGAAGACTGCGGACGCGTGTACCCGAAGCCGCCAATCCCGCCCATGTGTCTACCGGGCAGCGCGAACTGCAATTCATGACACCGAGGGAGAGTGCTGTTGAACTTCGTTATGTCATTCAGATTCGCAGCCATGACACCAGCCGTAGTGTATCCATAAATCAAAAACTCTAAGACTCGTCGAGGGAGGAAAAAATGAGACGCATGAACGCACGCCGCTTTCTGCCGGCAGCATTCGCCGCAATCTCGCTTCTGACCGTTGCGACCGCCGCTTTCGCTCAGCCTCCCGCCCCGCAGAATCCCAGCCCTTGCGACGCGGGCGCGCACGCAACGGCGCCCCTGCCCGATGCGGTCAGGCCACTGGCTGCAGACCGTCCAGAATTTTCGGGAATTCCGGGGCCGCCAAATACAAGTCACGGGCTCATACCGGCCGATTGGGGCCTCATCATCTACGACGGGAACCAGGGTGTCTGCTGGCTCGCCAACGGAAACCTCGCCGGTGACCCCTTTGTACGCGCCGCAATGGAAGTCGCTGGCATCAACCCCGACGGGACCATGGATTACGCGACCGCACTCCTCTGGGTAGATGCAATGAATAGCTTCGACCACGGCCACGGCGTTCTCGGGCATAACAACTGGCAGCTCCCGACGACTCCACTGTTCGACTCCACCAGCTGCTCTTCAAGCAACAACGGCACGTTCGGCCTGCTCTGTTCCGGCAGCGGCCTCGGCAACCTCTACAACGTGGGACTCAACGTGCGCATGCCGAACAGCGTGGCGCCTGACTTCACCAATGCCGTCGGACACCTTCGCAACCTGCAGCCAGGGCTCTACTGGACCGCGGACAGCGCGGCTATAAACGCTGACGGACAAGTGACGTTTTCATTCAACACCGGAGTCAACGGATCAAACACGACCACATACAACTATCTGCACGTTCTTCCAGTAACCCATGAGATGCTCGGCACATCTGCGTCGGGCTCAGGTTTGGTTCCCTATGTAACCGGCGATGGCGCGGGCATAGCAGTCTATGACACGAACACTGAACTCTCGTGGCCCGTCAACGCAAATCTTCCCGCCTCTGAGAGGTTCGGCGTAAAAGGCAACACCTCCATGGGGCCGACAGTCAGCGGAGACTATCTCACAGCTCCCCTTATTGATGCCGATGGCACTATGCTTTTCTCTACCATCGAAAGCTCGACCGGATGGCTTACCAACATGAATGCGAGCACCTACGCAGGAAGCGATAAGTGGAAACTTCCCACCCTCGCCGAGATAAGTGCTCTTTACAAGGACCTGAATGTCGCCGTCGGCGACACGCGCCTTGAAACGCACACGTTGAATGGGCTCTTTTACAACCTCCAGCCAGGCTTCTACTGGTCGTGCGAGCGCGATCAGACGGGCAATAGTCAGTCTCCGTGCGATCCCAATCTTTATCCGAGCATTAGTCCCGACGGAACGATCCTCGAGTACAGCTTCAACTTCGACAATGGCTTTGAAGGCACGGATTTCAATACCAAGGAGTTTTACGTGATGGTCTATTACCCAGCACCTGCACGCTAGAATATAGCCGCGATACGTCTTGACTGTAGCGAAGCTCCGAAAGCTATCTCCGGATCTCAATTCCTTCTGTTCAAAATGCTCACAGATCTGGGTAACAGTGATTCTGCAAGCATTGTTGTGATTGAAATGTGAATTGATTTGAGCCAGGAGGGCGCCGGCGGACGCACGCGCCGCGTTGGCATCGGGGTATTGCTCGACCGTTCCGATCACCCTTTTCCGATAGACGCGGCGACCATTCCGGTTCTTCTCAGACCAGCGAAACGACCAGACGTTGGGACCCTGTTTACGGACTGTTTGGATAATGCTTCCTTGTTGCATACTGCCTCCTTTTTGTGCAGATGAAGGCAGTCTTCTACTTTTCGGCGATCGGGATCAAAAACATCGCTGTAAGAACCGTAGGACAATTCTTTTTGCTGATCGTGTCCAAGCGATCAACCTGGTTTAGTCGTTAACCAGAAATGCTCGGGATTTTGCGTGATCAGAGAGTTATCCCGACTAGCACGCAACCTCCTATCAATGAGCGTCTTGATCGATGCACGGCGATCGGAATGCGCGTCTTCACTATATGTGGCGGATTCACCGACGACGAACCACCTTATCGCGGCTATCCGCTGGGAAGATGGCAACGCGGACGCATCCAGATCTCTGTTGCAACTCATTCCTGTTCGTTCCAGTGAAGGCTCGGAGTCCAATAGTGGGCAGTTGATTCAGCCGCCGACACCGAAAAGATGCAAGGCAGAAGGAACGTCCGGAGTAAAGCGCCGACATCTTCAAGCGATGGCGAGGCGCTGCCTGGATGCAGCCGACCCACGAACGCGTTCCATTGCCGTGTCTTCTGCGGATCGCCCAGGAATTCCTCAGTCAGAGCAAAAGGAATATCCTGTGGAATTCTGACTCCACGCCGTTCAAAAGATGCGCGGATTGCGTCGCGCAAAGTGGCCATTTCAAAGTTCCAGGTGTTGGCCATAAACCAAATATCGCAGAAGTCCTTCATGCGGCTGTTGCGAATGTCCAGCACAACCATTGCGTTGAGTTTTTCCGCAATGGATGCTTCGCGTGGATAGGCACGGATGACCGGCGGCTCCAAGGGGAGCAAGACTGGAGAGGGCGCGAATTCTGGTTCTGGATAAACCGCATCGCCAAATCCAAGATTAACCTGCATCGGAATCCGCGCGCCAGCCAAGGCGGCGTGGAATTTCACTCGCACGCCCTCGTATTCGTCCTCTTCTTTGATCCTTGTTCCCTCGACTGATTCGCCGTCGAAGAGAATGCCGTCATTCCCTTCGACCTTGCAGATGGCCCGAATTGTCTCCTCCACTTCATGAACGGCCGATGATCCCCATCCGAGCAAGTCCAAATCCTTCGTAGGCCGGTGCGTATCACCCGTCCAGAGCGTAAACAGCGTTGCTCCTTGATTGCGAATCTATCGCGGTGGGTCGAGCTGCCCAGCCGATACAGAAACCGTTCGATCGCATATCTGCCCAAAACTCGCTGGTAATCTTGGCCTTTACTCTGGGCGAGAGCAAGCAAACGCGCGCGTATTGAAGCCGCGGGATTCTTCGCCGGTTCGCGGCTCATAGCGCCTCCATGTAGGGACGGATGACATTGCTCACGCGGCAGATCTTGGCATAGCGGTAGATGTCGTTGATGGTGGCCTTCTTTTGGCGGAGGCTGTCTTTCAGCGCCTCGATTGCAACGTCCAGGCCGATCTTGTTGCGAAACTTGAAGCACTCTGCCACGGTCTTTGCGGCTGAGAAAACGCGTACAGGCACGCCCTCAACCATATGCGTTTCGACGCCTTCGGACAGAGAAGGTTTCATGAGACGCACCACTCGGAGTGAAGGCGACAGGATGGCGGGCTTTCTTGCCCCTTTGCCAAGAGCGATCCAGACCGATGCCGGACTCTGCGTCGTGAATTCGTGAAAGGCCAGGGCCGAGAGCAGGCACAGGATTGCTTCCGGCACCCGTTTCGATACCTCCGCGTAGGAGTGACGTTCCGTGACCGCCGCGTCTGGCAGAGTGTAGATCCCGCGCCCGCTTCGGCTCAGCTTTCCTTGACGGTGGAGGCGTAGCAGGTACTCGCGAGGAATGCCGAGAGCTTCCAAGTCGCGGGGCCTCACAATTCCCTTCCGGCGGACGTACTGCATGGTCCTCTCAATTGGCTTTGTCATTTTCATTGTGTCAAACCATCATTAGTTAACCACTTGTAATGACACAATGCAACATTTCGCAATGCCTATCCTGTTTCTAAAGGGTTCCTGAAGATCATCCAGACGGCGTCCGGACAATTCCCCGCGTTCGCAATCGCCCAGACAATCGCTGGGCGATTCCAAGATGCTAGCGGCCAATCGCAGCCTCCGCTTTTCCTGACATTCACAGCTGTGCAGTGAAGAGCGTGGACGTTTCCGGCAATGTGCGATCATTTTGCTGTCAATACACGAGAGCGTCTGGACGGAGCCAAGGGTGAACTCAGTCGATCAACAACTATCGAGTCCAATTGCTTCCGCGGTGGAAGTCCGTCGGCTGCTGGAAGAGAACGCTCGTTTGCGAAGCCTCTTGACTGCTCACAGCATACCAATTCCAGAGGCATCACAACCAACTTTGCAACCTCCTAAAGCCTCGAATGCTGTGCCTGAGGCCCAGAAGCCTGGAATAGCCACAGCGGACCAGCGAATCGCTTTGTTTCGCAGTCTCTTCCGTGGCCGAGAAGACATCTATGCCACTCATTGGGAGAATAATGACGGGCGATCTGGATACATGCCCAAAGCGGATCGCGACTGGAAGTCCTATCTGAAGGCGAAAGATGCAGACCGCAGGAAGGTTGATCGTCTGACGCGAACATATTGGCCGCTCACCGATGATGTTATTCACGGACATCTCGTCGGTGAGCAAACGGTTGGGATCTATCCGCTTCTGCAGGATGAGACATGCTGGCTGTTGGCGGTTGATTTCGACAAAAAGGCATGGCAGGAAGACACCGCTGCGTTTCTATCCGCCTGTAGCGAATTGAGCGTCCCGGGAGCATTGGAACGCTCACGATCAGGGAAGGGTGGCCATGTTTGGATATTTTTTGATCGAGCAATCCCCGCTTCGACCGCGAGAAAACTTGGCTGCGTAATCCTGACTCGAACCATGGAATCCCGCCACCAGTTAGGGCTAGATTCTTATGATCGCTTGTTTCCCAACCAGGACACCATGCCCAAGGGCGGGTTTGGCAACCTGATAGCTCTTCCCCTGCAAAAGATTCCACGAGCAAACAAGAATAGCGTTTTTGTTGATGCAGAGTTCCGACCATATCAAGATCAATGGGAGTTTTTGGCGAGCGTCAAGAGGATGACTGCTGACGCCGTCGAGGCTGTGGTGCTGGAAGCACAAGAGCGCGGAGACCTCCTCGGTGTCAGAATCAACAAAGCCGAAGATGAGGACGTTGATCCCTGGGCGTTACCGCCGTCAAAGGCAAGGGCGGAACGTGAAATCCCTGGACCTTTCCCAGCGCAGGTACAAATAGTCCGGTCGAATCTCGTATATGTCGAGAAGAATGGGCTACCTCCTGCGATGTTGAATAGGCTCCTACGTCTGGCGGCCTTTCAGAATCCTGAGTTCTATAAGGCCCAGGCCATGCGTCTTCCAACATTCAATAAGCCGCGAATCATCGCGTGTGGCGAAGATATTGCCAAGTACCTCGCGTTGCCGCGCGGCTGTATTGCCGAGGTCAAGCAGCTATTTGAAGCACACCACATCGAGCCGGTGATCCGTGATGAGCGGTTCAATGGTTGTCCGATAGACGTGGAGTTCTCAGGACAACTGCGCCCGACGCAACTCGATGCTGCCACTGCGATCGCCGCATACGACGACGGGATTCTCTGCGCTCCTACAGCATTTGGAAAGACCGCTTTGGCAGCTTGGATGATTGCGCAACGGAAAGTGAATACTCTCGTGTTAGTCCATCGGCAGCAATTGCTCGATCAATGGAAGGAACGATTAGCGATGTTCCTCGATCTCCCGGCCAAATCGATAGGACAAATTGGCGGCGGCAAGAATGACCCGAGTGGTGACGTAGACATTGCCATCATTCAGAGCAGTCACGACAAAGCAGGAGTGAAAGACTTCGTCGCTGAGTACGGTCAGGTCATCGTGGATGAGTGCCACCACCTGTCCGCCTTCACGTTTGAGCAGGTGATGAAACAGGTCAAGGCGAAGTATGTTCTTGGCCTAACTGCAACTCCTGAGCGCAAAGACGGGCATCATCCTATCATCTATATGCAGTGCGGTCCGATACGATACAAGCTCAGCGCCCGTTCAATGATTGCTTCCTCTCCATTCGAGCATGAGGTAATCCCACGCCTCACAGAGTTTTGTGTTCCTCTCGAACAGGCTGACACGACGATTCAGGAATTGTACGCTGGTCTTGTCGATGACACAGCCCGCAACGAACTGATCGTCGGCGATCTGCTGCGCGCGGTACAAGTTGGATGCTCGCCGCTATTACTGACCGCCAGAATCGAACATCTCAAGTTTTTTGAGACAGCCCTCGATGGAAGGGTTGAAAACGTATTTGTACTGAAAGGTGGCATGGGGAGAAAGCAGCGTCGGTCAATCGCGGATGCAATTGCGGCAGTTCCAGAGGGCAATCCAAGAGTCATCCTAGCAACGGGAAGCTACATTGGAGAGGGTTTTGACGATGCTCGCCTTGATACCCTGTTTCTGGCAATGCCCATTTCATGGAAGGGTACGTTACAGCAGTATGTTGGGCGCCTTCATCGGCTTCATGATGCGAAGCGCATTGTCCGGGTTTACGACTATGTCGATTCCAAGGTCTTCATGCTGGCAAGGATGTATGCGCGCCGGCTAAAAGGTTATAGTGCCGTTGGCTACCGGATTGGCAATTCGCCCTTTGAGGTCTTGGGAGCAGAGCGGCAAACAATCGGGCTGAATAGACCAGACACGGATACTTTCGAAGCGCATGGAGGTATATGACGCGGAAGCAAGGCAAGCCTGCGGTGGTTCACGTGGATAATCGCAAGCTGAAAGGGAAGCCGGAAGCCAACCTTCCGTTCCTCAGCAAGGGTGTGTTTTCGGCAGAGGTGCGTAAATCAGAAGCTGTTGCCTTGGGCGACCCAGTAATGCCAGTCTTCGATGGCCTGTGTGGTTGATTCATCCACGCCGATAGCCTCTAACTGTGAGAGTGGTATGG
>JBAUBR010000528.1:0-3462 GCA_049676965.1 Occallatibacter sp. | reverse complement strand
GCGCAGCCAGCCGTGCAGCAAAACAGTTGGCAGCCATCCCTGCCGAGCGGTTTTCGAGAGCCCGCCGCCCCGTTACCGAACGGCCTGCAGCCCGAAACGAGGGCCTATTCCACGTTCCAGAGCCTGCGCACCACGGCGCCGCCGAATGTTCCTCGCATGGCTCCCTTGCGCGACGAGCCGCGCGCCTACCGCACCACAGGCGATCGGGGAAACGAATCGAAAGAAGATTTGAGCCGTCCCGCGTGGCTCACGCCCAGCCAGCCTGAGCCCGCCGCGCCGCCCGTTCCCCAGGCTCCGCAGGATTCGCTGCAGAGCTCGCGCGATCGCATGACCGCGCGCTGGTTTGCGTTGAAGGGTGTGTTCGAGAACGGCGTGCAGGCTCCGGCTGAACTTGCGGCATTTCCAACGTCGTCGCGCACACCGGTGTTGGCCGTGTTTTCGCTCGCCGGCGGTGTAGGCAAAACCAGTCTCGTCGCCACGCTGGCGCGCGCTCTTGCCTCCCGCGGAGAGCGCGTGCTGCTCGTGGATACCGCATCGTTCGGGCTGCTGCCTTTCTTCTTCGGAGCGCGCGATCATCGTCCCGGTGTGTTGCGCACCTTCAGCCCTCCGGGCGCCGGCGGCGATGCTCCCATCCAGTTGGTCACCATCGATCCCGACGCGCTGGGCCCCGAAGCCGCCATGCAGGACACGCTGACGCAGGACATCGCCAGCCACGCGCGCGGCTCCAACCGCGTGCTTGTCGATCTCGCCACCGCCTCCGCATCGGTTGCGCGGCGCATCCTGCGCATGTCGCCCACGGTGCTCGTGCCCATGCTTCCCGACATGACTTCCGTGGTCAGCGTCGGATCCATCGATGCGTTCTTTCGTCAGCACACCGGACCGGCCGGCCAGCCTGTTCTGCCATACTATTTGCTTAACCAGTTCGATCAGGCTCTTCCCCTGCATCTCGATGTGCGCGAAGTGTTGCGCGAGCAGGTGGGCGACCGCCTGCTGCCCTTCGCCATGCGCCGCTCGCCGGCGGTGAGCGAGGCGCTGGCCGAAGGCATGACGGTGATGGATTACGCTCCCAACTCTACGCTCGCCGAAGACTTTATCTCGCTCGCCGGTTGGACCAAGACCGTCGCCGCCCCGGTTACCTCAAGCTATCGCGGGGTGCGCTGGAGCGAAAGATGACGGTTTCCGGCATCTGGCAGAATATTGGCGCTGGAGCCAACGTTCTGACCAAGATGCTTCGCCTCGGTATCTTGATCGCCGGCGGAGTCCTCTTCTATTTCTTCGCCGTTCTTCCCCTCGCCTGGCCGCAACAGGCCGTCTGCGGTCTGCTGGTCCTTTTGATGGCCATGGCCATTGCGCGCAACTCCGACTCCCACCTGATCACTCTCACGCTGATAGGGATGTCGATGTTCTGTACCTTCCGCTACGGGTACTGGCGCATCGCGCAAACGGTGCGCTATTTTCACGACCCCGCGAACCATTGGGGCGCGCTCGACGCATTCTTCATCCTCAGCCTGCTTCTGGCCGAGGTCTACGCATTTCTCATTCTCTATCTCGGATACTTTCAGACCATCTGGCCGTTGCGCCGCGCGCCCGTGGCCCTGCCCGACGATGTGGACGAGTGGCCGCACATCGACGTCCTCATTCCCACCTACAACGAGCCGCTCGACGTGGTCCGCTACACAGTGCTGGGCGCGTTGAACATGGACTGGCCCGCCGACAAGTTGCACATCTACATTCTCGACGACGGGCGGCGCACGGAGTTCGAGCAGTTCGCATTCGAGGCCGGCGTTGGCTACAAGACCCGCCCCGACAACAAGCACGCCAAAGCCGGCAACATCAACGCGGCGCTGCAGAGCATTGATTCGCCCTATGTGGCCGTCTTCGACAGCGACCACATCCCCACGCGCAGTTTTCTGCAGATGACGATGGGCTGGCTCGTGCGCGACCCCAAGCTGGCCATGCTGCAAACGCCGCATCACTTCTACTCGCCCGATCCGTTCGAGCGCAATCTGGGCCAGTTCCGCATCATTCCCAACGAGGGCGAGCTGTTCTACGGCGTCGTGCAGGACGGCAACGATTTCTGGGACGCCACCTATTTCTGCGGCTCCTGCGCGGTGCTGCGCCGCAGCGCGCTCGACGCGATCGGCGGGCTCGCCGTTGAAACAGTGACCGAAGACGCGCATTCATCCTTGCGTATGCAGATGAAGGGCTGGGGCACGGCCTACATCAATATTCCGCAGGCGGCGGGCCTGGCCACCGAGCGGCTCTCTGCGCATGTGGCGCAGCGCATCCGCTGGGCACGGGGAATGATCCAGATTCTGCGCACCGAAAATCCCCTCTTCGCACACGGCCTCACGTTTCCCCAGCGCCTGTGCTACTTCAACGCGATGTGCCACTTCCTTTATGCGGTGCCGCGCCTCATCTTTCTTACTGCGCCGCTGGTCTACCTCATCTTTTCGCACACCAACGTGCCCGGTTACTGGGCGGCAATCCTCGCCTACGCGCTGCCTCACCTCGTGCTTTCCTACGCCGCCAACTCGCGCATCCAGGGCGAGCACCGTCACTCCTTCTGGAACGAGATCTACGAGACCGTGCTGGCGCCATATATCCTGCTGCCCACCCTGACGGCGCTCATCAATCCGAAGATCGGCAATTTCAACGTGACAGCCAAAGGCGGCGTGGTCAAGCGCACCTTTTTCGATACCAGGATCGCGCAGCCGTTCCTGATTATGCTCCTGTTCAATATCGCCGGCCTCATCGTCGCCTTGCCGCGCTTCTTCATCTGGGACCGCGACCGCCCCGGCACGGTGCTCATGAATGTGCTCTGGTGCTGCTTCAACATTGTCATTCTGGGCGTGGCCGCTGCCGCGGCGCGCGAGATGAGGCAGCGGCGCACCGCGGTTCGCATCGATCTGGTAATGCCGGTCATGACCCGGCTCGCCGATGGAACCCTGGTCGGCGGCGAGACCTTCGATATGTCTTCGGCCGGCTGCGGAATACAGCTTACCGAGCCCGTGAACGTCGATGCGGAGACGAGCGTGCGGCTCGCGTTTCCCTTGCCGTCGGTCGATACCGAACTGCCCGCCACCGTGGTTTCGTCGGATGGGGATGTGTTGCGCGTGCACTTCAAGCCGATGACCATCGACGAGCAGGAAGTGCTGACCATGGTGCTTTATTCGCGCGCCGACTCCTGGCTGGGCTGGGGTGAAGCGCGCGAGACCGACGACGTGCTGCGCAGCATGGGGCGCATCATTCGCATCTCCATGCACGGGATGGTGACGACCTTCAAAAGCCTGGTCGCGGAGAGGAATTCCAAGGCCGGAAAGAAGGCCGCCCTTTCAATGGTTCGCCCCGCGGCAATTCTGATTCTGGGCGCGATGTTATCGGGCGCCGGCCACTCCGCGCACGCCGGGAGTCGAGCTGCGGCGCGCGTTCTGGCCGCGGCTCAAAGCGCGCCCGTTGCCC
>JBAUBR010000527.1:0-6522 GCA_049676965.1 Occallatibacter sp. | reverse complement strand
CGCAGGGGCTAAAGCCGTCGATTTCATTGCGCATTTGCGGCACGGCTTAAGCCGTGCCCTTTCAAAACCCGCGATCTGCCGGGTGATCCGAACCGGACATTTGTTTTGCAGCGATCAATAAAGCCCTGTCGATTTTGCCTGGCTCTACGTGCGGGCTGAAGCCCGTATCCTTCAATGCGCTGACTTTTTCGGAGGTTTCAAAGAGCGAAACGCGCTCATAATCGTGGATTGCGATCACGATGGTCTGACGCAGGGCGGTTGCCGGTTTCAGGCCGTCCCATCTGCCTGCGTTTCGGATTTCTGCGGCTTGGGCTCGCCGAGAATAATCCGGTTGCCAAACGGGTCCAGCAACTTAAGCTGTGGCGTTCCCCAAAAAGTTTCAGTGAGACCCGGCCGCCAATATCCATAGTTCTTGGCCGACAACTCGGCGTGCAGCTCGCGAACCCCCTCCACTTCGACAAAAAACGACGCACCCGGCGAGCCGTCTCCATAGTGCTCGGAGAGGTGGAGCACCAGGCCGTCGCGCGACACCTCGAGAAAGCGCGGCGCGTTGTCGTCGAAGCGGTGCTCCCAATCGAGATGGCAGCCGAGATAGTCGAGATAGAACTCGCGGGCCTTCTCGATGGAAAAGATGCGCAGGATGGGAATGACTTTATGGGCGCGAAAGCTCATGCGCCTAGCGTAACAACTCTTCGAGCGTGGTGCTCAGGCTGGTTTTGTCGTCGCGATACTTCACGATCACCGGCGCATAGAGGCTCAATCCCCATTCCGCGCCTCTGCCCTTGCTCACCGCGCGCGAGCCGGGCACGACGACCGCATTTTCAGGCACTATGAGCGGCTGCTCCGCGGAGGCACGCAAGATTTGGCCGCTGACCAAATCGAAGACCGGCGTGCCGCGAGTGAGGATTACTCCGGCAGCGAGCACCGCGCCCTTGCGCACGATGGTTCCTTCGTAGACGCCGGAGTTGCCGCCCACCAGAACGTCATCTTCGATCACCACCGGGCTGGCGTTCACCGGCTCCAGCACGCCGCCGATCTGCGCCGCCGCGCTCAGGTGGACGCGCTTGCCGATCTGCGCGCAGGAGCCCACCAGCGCGTGCGAGTCGACCATGGCGCCTTCGTCTACGTAGGCGCCGGCATTGATGTACATCGGCGGCATGCAGACCACACCGCGCGCAACATAAGCTCCGGCGCGAATGGCGGAGCCTCCGGGAACTATGCGCACACCGTCGGCGGCGCCGAAGCGGCGGGCGGGAAAAGTGTGTTTGTCAACGAACGAAAGGCACGCGGAAGGGAACTCTTCGAGCGCTCCGAGCCGAAAACCGAGCAGAATACCCTGTTTGACCCAGGCATTGACCCGCCAGCCGGTGGCCGCGGCGGCATCCGGTGAAGCCGCGCGAACCTCGCCGCGCTCCAGGGCAGAGCGCAGCTCGAGAAAAGCCGCCGTCGCCGCCGGATCTTCGGTTGCGGCAGGCCCGGCGGCAAAGTGCCGTTCAATTTCACTTTGCAGGGGTTCGGCGTGGGTCATTCCATCCGAGTGTATCAACCTAAGAAGATGAGGAGGGGTGGATGGAATCGGAGTGGGGGAGGATTGTAAGGGTGGCTTGGAAACGATTACAACCGCTTTGGTACGCCGATCCAGCGGACCGGCGTACCAAAGCGCTAACCGTTCAATTCGAGAGCAATCGGGCCCGCGTCATGCTTTGTCCTCACCTGCGCATTTGCCGAAACCGGTTGCAACCGGAACGCGTTCTTTCCCGAAGGGATCATCGCCAGCAGAATGGAGGATTGATTCGGCTTGGCTTTCGTGCGTTTGGACTCGAGCCATGCATTCAGCCGCGGATCGTGGATCTCCGGCCGATCCTGCCAGAAGTTGGGGTCAAGTCCGCACTGAATCTGCAAATGATCCAACTGCAATTCGATGACCGATGTGTCTTTGGGAAAATAACGGCGCGCGTTACTTGCGCCTACATGCAGTCCTGTCAACCCATGACCCTTACTTTGCGTTTTGACAACCATATTCACCTACCCTCTGCGAACAACGCACAAGCCAGTTTAGGGAGCGAGATTGCGGAAGCCCGCTACCGGAGCCTGGAACCCCCGACCGGCATCCCGATTTGGAAATGTTCCAGTAGAAATGTCAGATTTGGGAAAGATGGGCTAAATTGTCAGCGCTTGCCATGCCAACGGCCTCACACATCGGCCCGATTGGCCGACCCATCTTGCTCAGATCCGTTCGGATGTGCTCCTGCTACCTTGATCGTCGAGTCTGCCCGATATCCTGTCAAGGTGTCTTTAGTCTGCTCACCTGGCCATTAGAAGGCTCACATCCGCTCAGATTTCCTGGCGCAAAACTCACTCTGAGAGCTGCTGTCCGCTAAGATTCACAGAAGCACCGAAAGGATGCATGCCTGAGGATATTTTAGTACCAATACAGGAAACTTCATAACTGAATAATGTCTCTTTTGCTACTAAATCGATAAATCTAAGAAAAGTTTTTGGCGCAACTATCACACGCGCCGCGAATTCGGCGAAACCGATCGCGGCGCCCGACAATATTGCCGCAGCGGCTCGAATACACTAAAAGGTTCCGCAATGTCGCGCATTCGTTTCGCCGAATCGAGAATGATGTTGATGATGCGAATTACGGGGCCGGTGGCCCTCCTTTTGTGCTGCGTGTCCGCTGCGGTTGCCGGCGTGCCGGCACATTTTGACCCGGAAGCCGTGCAGCTGAACAATCGCGGCGTGGCGCTGATGGGCCAGCAGTTTACCGACCGCGCGGCGGAGACCTTCGCGCAGGCCTTCAAAAAAGATCCCACTCTGGCGCAGGCGGCCATCAATGAGGGCATTGCGCTGCTCACTCTGGAAAAACTGGACGACGCCAAGAAATATTTTCAGCAGGCGATCGCGCTCGATCCTCGCGACGCGCAGGCGTGGTACAACCTGGGCCTTGCCCAGCACTCCGGCAACGAAGTCGAGGCGGCTTTGGCCAGCTTTCAACAGGCGGTGAAATTCGACCCGCGAGACGCGGACTCCGACTATTTCGAGGGTGTGTGCTACCAGGAGCTGAAGCAGTTAGACAAAGCGATTGCCACTTTCGAACAGGCGCTGAAGATCGATTCTCTCCATGCTTCATCGGAGTTCGGCCTGGCGCGCGCGCTGCAGCGCTCCGGCGACACCGCCGGTGCGAAGGCTCACTTCCTGCGCTTTCAGCATCTGACCAGCACCAAGATCGGCACACCCATCGGGCTGGCTTACGGCGAACAAGGCCATTACTCGACTGCAACGCCCGTCGTGGAACAAGAGGCGCGCACAAGCGCGATGATTCTGGTTCATCTTGAAGCGCACGAGCTGGCTTCCGAGACCGCAAAATCAGCATCTGGGACACCCGGAGCGGTGGCTGAAACGAGCACCGGCGGCGCCTGCATGATGGATGTGACCGGCGATGGCCACATGGACCTGGTGCTGATGCAGTCCGGCGCACAGGCCATTCGCGTGCTGCACAATCGCGGCAATGGGAGCTTTGATGAACTGGACGCCGCCGCGGCAGGATTGAAAGCCAAGGGAAACGCTGTAGCCTGTGCCGTGGGCGACTACG
Organism: Occallatibacter sp.; assembly: GCA_049676965.1. Lineage (GTDB taxonomy): Bacteria > Acidobacteriota > Terriglobia > Terriglobales > Acidobacteriaceae > Telmatobacter. The sequence goes on along the minus strand of JBAUBR010000527.1, from coordinate 2,924 downwards.
ATAACGACGGATTGAACGACCTGGCCGTCGCGCTCGACGACGCCGTGCTGCTCTTCCGCAACCTGGGCCACGGAAAATTCCAGGACGTGACCGCCGAAGCCGGGCTTGCTGGGCGCAACCGGCCTTCTGGAATTACATTTGTCGATTACGATCACGATGGCGATCTCGACCTGCTCATTACCGGCGCGCCGATCAAGCCGGATAGTGCGCCAAACGTTTTGTGGCGCAACAATGGAAACAAGACCTTCACTGAGTGGACCGAGCCAACCGGACTGGGCGGCAGCGGTACTACTGCTTCGGTGATTCTCACCGATTTCAACAATGATCGCGCCGTCGATCTCGCGGTTACCGGCGACGGTCCCGCGCCGACGCTCTATGTGAATCCGCGCGAAGGCAAATATCCCAGGCAGCCGCTCTACGAGAATGCGAATCTTCCGCCGACGGTCGGCATAACTGTCCTCGACTTCAATAAAGATGGCTGGATGGACATCGCCGTCACTCATGCCGGCGCTCCGGGACTTACACTGTGGCGCAACATCGAAGCACCGGATCACGTCGGCCGGCGCTTCGAGCGCGTCGAGCTGCCGCTCAACGGCGCCACGCGCGGGTGGGGATTAACTCCCATCGATATCGACAACGACGGCTGGATCGATCTCGCGGCCATCGTTGAAACAGCAGCTGGCCCTGAGGTGCGCGTCTTCCGCAATCGCGGCGATGGCAGCTTCGAGGACGTGAGCCACGCGCTTGGTCTCGACCAGGTGAAGCTCACCGCGCCGCGCGGCCTGATTGCTGCCGACGTGGCCGGCGATGGCGCCGCCGACCTGATCGTGACGCAACTGAACGCGCCGCCGGTGCTGTTGCGCAACATCGGCGCCAACGAGAATCACTTTGTGCGGCTCGACCTGACCGGATTTGCCGACAACAAGACCGGATTGGGCACGAAGGTCGAGGTCTTCGCCAGCGGCCTGTGGCAAAAGTGGGAGCTGGCCGGCGCCTCCGGCTATCAAACGCAGGCGCCGCCGCAGATTCTTATCGGCCTGGGCTCGGCGCCCGGAATCGACCTGCTGCGCATCCTGTGGCCCACCGGCGTACTGCAGGATGAGATCGATCTGCCGCGCACGCAGGTGATCGCGATGAAGGAGGCGGACCGCCGCGGCAGCTCTTGCCCGGTGCTCTTCGCGTGGGATGGACATAAGTACAAGTTCATAACCGACGTGATTGGCGCCGCGGTCGTGGGCCACTGGTTCACTCCGACGCGGCGCAACATTCCCAATCCCGGCGAGTGGGCGAAGGTTGAGGGCAGCGCGCTCGCGCCCGTCCATCACAAGCTCAGTCTGCGCTTCATGGAGCCGATGGAAGAGGTCAACTATATCGATCAGTTGCGACTGATCGCCGTCGATCATCCAGAAAATGTTCAGGTCAATCCTGACGAGCGGTTCCTCGACGATCCGCCGTTTGCTTCAGGCCGCGTGATCGCTACAGCCGGCGCGGGGCTGCCTGTCGCCGCGTGGGACGGCGAAGGCCGCGACGCCCTCGACCGGCTCTCGCAACGCGACCATCAATTCGCCAGCGGATTCACTCCCACGGCTTACGACGGATTCGCAAACCTGCATACCTTAACACTCGATCTGGGTCCGCTGGACGCGAAGTCCCCGCTGCGGCTGCTGATGACCGGCTACGTGAACTACTTCAGCGCGACTTCGCTCTACGCCGCGTGGCAGGCGGGCATCAAGCCCATTTCGCCTTACGTTGAAGCGCAGATGCCCGACGGCTCGTGGCGGCGGATTCTGGACGATGCCGGTTTTCCCGCTGGCTTGGAGCGCACCATTGTCGTCGACCTCAGCGGCAAACTGCCGGAGGGTGCGCGCAAAATCCGCTTTACTACCAATCTCGAGATCTTCTGGGACCAGGTGCTTATCGATAATCAGTCCGAAGCTCAAGCGCGCACCACCGACGTCCCGTTGGCCACGGCTACGCTGCACTTCCGCGGCTACCCGCTGCAGATCGAAGGCGCGAGCCCGGGCGATCTGGACTACGACTACAATCGCGTGAGCCTCACCGGACCGTTCCAGCACGAGCGCGGCAGTTACACGCGCATGGGCGATGTGACCGAGCTCGTGAAGGGCATCGACGACCGCTTTGCCATCTTTGGCAGCGGCGAGGAGATTGCCGCCGAGTTCGACGCGTCGCGCCTGCCATCATTGCCCGCGCACTGGAAGCGCGACTACTTCTTCTACGCCAACGGATTCGTCAAGGATATGGACTGGTGGGACGGCTCGCCGTTCACCGTTGCGCAACTGCCCTATCACGCGATGAGCACGTATCCTTATCCGTCCAGCGAGAAGTATCCCGACGACAAAGACGCGATCGATTACCAGCTGAACTGGAACGACCGCTTCGACTCCGGCAATCCGGACCGCTCCTATCGCTTCGACTACCAGCTATTGCCTTCGACGCCGGCGGACGATCGAGCGCCGATGATCGGAGTGAATCAATGAGCGATTCGGCGACCGATCTGGTTCTCACGCCGGCAGCGCGCCAACTGGAGCTGCTGCGCTCCGGCGAGGTTTCCGTCTCCGAATTGGCCGAGGCGCACGTCGGGCAGATCGAGCGGCTCAATCCGCAGCTCAATGCGATCGTCGATTTCGACGCGGACCGGGTGCGCGCGCAGGCGCGGCAACTCGAAGCGACACCCGAACCGCGCGGTCCGTTGCATGGTCTTCCAGTAACCGTGAAGTCATCCATTGCCACGGCAGGCTATCGCTGCGAGATCGGCAGCCTGCTGCACAAAGGCGATATCCCGAAACAAGACGCGGTGGTGGTGGCGCGGCTGCGCGCGGCGGGAGCGTTGATCCTTGGCACGACGAACTGCCCCGAGTTTCTGATGGCCTACGAAACCGCGAACCTGCTGCACGGGCGCACCT
>JBAUBR010000526.1:0-8140 GCA_049676965.1 Occallatibacter sp. | reverse complement strand
CAGGCGCCAGCCATCCGGCCACAAACTGTTGTATTCCGTTATGTATTCGTTATAAGTCGCACCGTAGATCTGTATCTCGCCGTGGTTCCCCGGATGAAACACCGCGTCGAAGACCTCGCTCCCATCGGACTCGAGGTAGGACTGCAGCAAGTAGAGCCGCCAGTCTTCTGTCCACAGGGTGTTATACAGCGATTTGTAATCCGTGAAGGACTGGCCGAAGATATGCTTGTCGTTTACCGCGCCTGCCCTCCACACCGCGTTGTATTCCACGCTGCCGTCGGGAACGTAGGCCTCAAGCATGCGCAGCCGCCAGCCGTCGTCATATAGAGTTGTCCACTGGCTGTCGAACGCGGCAGCGGTGTCTTCATAGTCCTGCGTCTCGGCTACGTCGCCGGGCCGCCACACGGCATTGAAATATACGGTCCCATCTTTCACATGCGAGTCGAGAATGTAAATGCGCCAGCCCAACGGCCATAACTTATTGTATTCGGTCTTGAACTCTGAGTAAGTCGCGCCGTATTGCTGAATCTCCGATGTATTCCCCGCCGGCTGCCACACCGCGTTATAGGCGACGTTCCCGTTTTGCAGCACATAACTCTGCAGAATGTACAAGCGCCAGCCTTGCGGCCAAAGCTGGTTATATTTATTCCTGTAATCCTTGTAACTCCAGCCGTAGACTTGTATCTCGCTCAGGCTGGTGTAGCCGGTGGTGTTGCAGCTTCCTCCCGGCGGCTGGTTTTTCCCCGGGTCACCGAGAAATACTCCACCCGTGTTATCCGTGCCCTCGGGAATCTGGATGCCGAAGTTAGTGAGCGTAATGGTATTGTTGCCGCACTCGTCGATCATCTCGTCGTACGCAAGGGTCGACGAGCCTTCCGGATAGTAGCCTCCCGTCAGCCAGCCCCAGGCCGATTGGTCGTCGACCACCGGGTCGGTCGCGGCTTCCATCACTTCGTGAGCGGTTGAAAGCTGGTAGGGCGCTCCCGTGTCATGCGGCACAACCAGCCAGATCGAAGTGTCCGACAACGAAGCGTGGTAGGAACATTTATCGCAGCCGGCCAGCTCGAACCCGTGCGCCAGGAAAAGCGCAATCAGCGTGGTCGAGTTGAATGGCGGCAGCTTCCTGCTCTTTTGATTTGCCTTGATGATGCTTACCAGCTCGTCCTGGGTGATCGCGGGATTCGGCTTGGCATCGGGGCTGGCCTTGGCCGCGGCCGCCACCGTAGCCGACATCACTCCATACTGCCGGATCATGGGCTGCTCGCCCGCCGGCGCCTTCTCCCCCGAGATATACGCCGCAAGGCTCTTCAGATAGGCCTGCTGCGCGTCGATATCGGCCTGGCTCCAGTCGCCGTAATAGAGCGGATAAATCCTGAAGTTCTCCAGTACCGGCCCACCCCAATACTGCAGCGCATAATACGGCTGCGCGCACACCGGCACAGCGCCCGCCATAACAACGGCAATCAGAGTTAGAACGCAACTTATCGCCCCACGCAGCTTTCGCATTTCGCCTCCAGGGAATTGGCGGCGACGCGGCTCATCATGCTGGCGATCTCGGATTCGGCCCGGGGAACCAGCCACGCGTCCGCGCGCCTTCAAAGATTTTCCGGCCCGTCCCAGAATAGTGTCCGAACTCACTTCTTCGTTTCCGGTCACGCGAGAATATACCCCGCATCGCGCGGCACGCAATCTTATTCAGGGCCGGCTTTCGGCGATTTAGGAGATGGCGTATCCCAATCCCCGGCGGCTGGGCCCGGCGCCCCGCATCACTCCACCCCGCATCTTGACAGCACGTTATCTTGAATCGTGATGTCCGCCCCCAGGTTCTTCAGATAAGTCGGGCCGAGCGTGTTCTTGCTCAGGCACGTGCTCAAAATCGTCAGGTGGTTTACCGGCTCGGTCGGGGTCGTGTTGCTCGTATCGCTCCACACCCCATACTGATCGTTGCCGGTCGCGATCGCAGAAACGATCGTGATCCCCTCCGTCGTTCTGAACGTGCTGCTCGAGTGCCCAATCTCGATGCCCGAATGTCCGTTTCCAAAGTTACCCGTGGTAGGATCGACATTGGCAATATAGATATTCTGCACTCCATCCATATTGATTCCTCCGCCCGAGTTATCCTTCACCACGTTGTCGATCATCGAGATATTGGTGCCGTGCAGCTCAATGCCGTCGGCAACATGGCCATTGGGGCTGGCCGAGCCATTCTGGAAGGTATTTCTCCACAGCAGCGCATTGTTGGTGCACACCGTAAGGTCGATCTGGCCGCCGTCGTCGTCGAACGGAATCGAGTAGGAGTGGTTATTCGTAAAGACGTTATTCACAATCTGCACATTGGTCATTTCGCCCAGGATCGCCGGCTCTCCGGCATTGGTGAACTGCGAGTTCGCCACCAGGACGTTGTTCACAAATCGCATCTTCGGGCATTCCTCATAAGTAATGTTGCTATTGTCCCCCAAAGAGTCGGACCACAGTCCGTAGATGACCGGATCGGTGAAAGAACAGTTATCCACCACGACATCGCCCGTTCCCGCCCCGTAGAGCGCGAGCCCGATGTTGGGCGAGTGATTGAATTGGCAGTTGACGACGAGCAGGTTCCTGACCGCAAAGATACTCAGCTCCGGCGCGTACAAGTTATGGATCGCTCTGTTGTTGGACCGGTTGCCGTCAAATGTCAGGTCGCGGACGGTGATCGAGCTCAGCGTAGTTCCGGCCGGCTCACTGTCGGTCATGATCGCGTTCTCAAATCCCGCCGCCCTGAGCAGCGTCGTGTTTCGCGGCGAATCGATCAGCGTCCCGGTGATGATGATGTTCGACCTGCCCACAAAGATCGTCGCATCCACGGTGTAAGTGCCGGCGTCGAGCTGGCAAACCGAGCCTTTGCCGTCAGCGCCTACGCATTGCACAAATTGCTGAAAAGTCAGCGCGCCCGCCGATTGCGCCAGCAGCAGGCCTGAAATACCCAGCACCAGGGGAATTCGCATGATGACTCCTCCTCGATAGACTTTCGCAGCAGCGCCATCAGGGGCGATTCAGTGTGTGGCGTATCGATGGCCGAACCCGAGGCCTTCACTTGTACGCTAATTGCCTGTAAGTTGACAAATCGGGCCCGAGCCGGCCGGCGACTCCAAACGCCGCACGGACTTGATCTCATGCAGGCAGGTGATACAATTGTATATACACAATGCGCTACGAGTGGGACGAGCGAAAGAACCGGGAGAACCAGCGCAAGCACGGCGGGATTTCGTTCCAACTGGCGGCATTGGTATTTGCGGATCCCAAGTGCCTGATAGGCCTCGATCGCGTCGATGAAGCCGGCGAGCAGCGTTGGCATGCTCTCGGCGCGGTTTCAATTGAGCCGGGCGTCGGGGACGTTTTCTGGTGGTTCACGCATACAGGGAGGATCGCGATGGCGAAGAGATTATCCGCATCATCGGCGCGCGGCAGGCTGACAAGAATGAGTACAGACGATATCGGGAACAGGCAGTGGACTGAAGCCGAGAAGCAGGCGCTGCGCACTGCCAGCCAAGCGCGCGCTGCCGGGCGCGAGTTGTCCAGGGAAGCATACAAGGACATTCCGCGGCTGACCGGGGAGCAACTCGCAAACCTGGTGCGCCTGCGGGGCGCGCGTCGCAAGGTAGCCGTAAGCGTGCGCCTCGATCCGCAAGTACTCGATTGGCTGCGCGCCAAAGGCGAAGGCCACCTGACCCGAATCAACGACATCCTGACCAACTTGATGGAAGCCGAACGCCGCACCGGCCCGGGAAGATAGCGCGTTCCCAGGTCTCAGAAGCGAGACCTGGGGCACCCGGCCGATCCGGGGAGAACAAATTCTAGACTTTCAGCGTCCAAGTGATAGCATTTGACTCGACTCCCATGAAGACCAGGCTTAAGAGTCTGCAAATTCGGAACTTGCTCTCATTTGGCGAGGATTCCCCAGAGGTCGGATTCGGGAATCTGAATGTCCTGATTGGCCCGAACGGCTCCGGTAAATCCAACCTCTTAGAAGTTATCGGGCTGCTTAAGAGCACGCCTAAGGATTTTGCGGCTGAAATTGGTGATGCTGGTGGCATTGTTGAGTGGCTTTGGAAAGGCAAATCAAAGAGCAAGACTGTAACGGCTGGGATACACGTGAAGGCTGACCCCCCGGGGATTAACAAGACGATCTCTTACGATTTATCTTTTACTCGCGTCGGATCTCAGCTCAAAATGGTCGACGAACGAATCGAGAACGAAAAACCTGATGAAGGCCACGAAAAGCCGTATTTGTATTTTGATTTTCACGGGGGGCGCCCGGTCCTCAACGTCGCCGGTCGTCCTCGTTCGCTAAAGCACGAGGAGATCGATCTTCAACGGTCGATCTTGTCTCAGCGTCAGGATCCGGACCAGTATCCAGAGGTAACTTATCTGGGGCGGTTTTTCGCGAGCTTCCGCCTCTACAGAAACTGGGACTTCGGTCCCGACTCCGTCGTGCGTGATCTATATGGTGCTGGACAGAAGAACGATTTTCTCGAAGAAGATGTTAGCAATCTTGGCTTAATGTTGAACAAGCTTCGCGCCGAGCCGGGCTCCAAATCCGAGCTTTTGAGACATTTGAAGATGTTTTACCTCGGCGCCGAGGACATCCTAACCCCAATACAAGGGGGGCTCATTGATTTGCGCATTGAAGAGGCAAACGGAACAACTATTCCAGCTTCAAGGCTGTCGGATGGGACCCTTCGATGGCTGTCGATCTTGACAATCCTGCTACATCCTGACCCGCCTCCTCTAGTTTGCATCGAGGAACCCGAACTGGGCCTACACCCTGATATGATTCAGCCTTTGGCGAAGCTTTTGATAGACGCTTCGGAGCGCATGCAGCTTGTCGTAACTACTCACTCAGATGATTTAGTCGACGAGCTTTCAGGACTCCCAAGCGCAGTTATTGTCTGCGAGAAACACGCGGGCACATCAGTTCTGAGGAGATTAGACTCGGAAAGCCTCTCTGAATGGCTGGAGCGATATCGGCTGGGGGAACTATGGCGTACTGGTGAGATTGGAGGGAACCGCTGGTGAGCGTTCGAATTTATGTGGAAGGCGGCTTCGAGGGAAGCACCAAAACCGATTGCCGCAAGGCGTTTAGATTATTTCTTGAGAAGGTCATTCAGCACGGGACATTTCGGGTCATTGCCTCAGGCGATCGCGCCACAGCCTTCAAGGATTTTTGTACAGCGCTTCGGCAACATCCTCAGGACTACGTTATGTTACTCGTTGATTCAGAGGATGAGGTTCGGGCAGGATCGTGGGCGCATCTCCGGTCCAGGGTGGGTGATGGTTGGCTCCGGCCCAATGGGGCGACCGATGAACAAGCCCACTTGATGGTTCAAGTGATGGAGTCTTGGTTCCTTGCTGATCGGCTGACGCTGGCGAACTACTACGGTCCCGAGTTTCTAGCTAACTCATTGCCAAGACAACAGAACATTGAAACGATTTCCAAAGCAAGGGTATATGCCTCGCTTGAGCATGCGACCAAACCGACGCGAAAGGGCGAGTATCACAAAACGAGGCATGGATTCGATCTCCTTGAGAAGATCGACCCAACTTTAGTTAGGGTGTCCTCGAAGCACGCCGAGCGCTTGTTTCTCGTTCTCGAAAGAGAGACGTGACGCACGCTGAAATTCGCGGGGCCCGCGATTCCGCTTGGGTTCGTCACGGCGCTGTTAAGCAGTCTGCACTTCTCGCCGTAGCAGCGAGACTTCGAAGATGTTCCCCGGCCTCGCAGTGTGTTTGAATAGTAGAGATGGCCATTCCCCGGAGATCGACACTACGCGGGCGCTTGATTGCCGCTCGGCGGAAGGCACGCGAGTACGCAATGGTGGTGCGAGCGCTGGCTTCTACCTCGCATCCGGTGCTGGCGCAGATTGTGCCTATGCGCTTCTGCAACCTGTCGTGCGCCTACTGCAACGAGTACGACAAGGTGTCGAAGCCAGTCCCCATCGACGAGATGAACCGGCGCGTCGACCATCTCGGCCGGCTGGGCACGGCTATGATCGGTATCTCGGGCGGCGAGCCGCTCACCCACCCCGACCTCGACGACATCATCCGGCGCATGCGGCGCACGGGCGCGATTGCGGGAATGATCACCAACGGCTACCTGCTCAACGTGGAGAGGATCGAGCGGCTGAACGCGGCCGGCCTGGACCACATGCAGATTTCGATCGACAACGTGGAGCCCGACGAGGTGTCGAAGAAGAGCCTGAAGGTGCTGGACAAGAAGCTGCAGATGCTCGCCGAACACGCTGAGTTCCACATCAACATCAACTCCGTGGTGGGCGGCGGTTTCAAGAATCCCAACGACGCGCTGACGATCGGCAAGCGGGCCCTCGAACTGGGCTTTGAATCGACCATCGGGATTATCCACGACGGCAGCGGGCAACTGAAGCCGCTCAAAGAGGACGAGGCCAAGGTCTACTTCGAGATGACTCGCCGGAAGAAGACCAACTATGCGCAGTTCGACCGGTTTCAGGAGGCGATTGCGCAGGGGCGGCCGAACGACTGGCGCTGCCGCGCGGGCTCGCGCTACTTATACATCTGCGAGGACGGCCTGGTGCACTACTGCTCGCAGCAGCGCGGTTACCCGGGCGTGCCCATCGCCGAATACACCACGGCGGATGTGAAGCGCGAGTTCTTGACGGCCAAGAGCTGCGCGCCCAACTGCACCATCGGCTGCGTGCACCGGATCAGCCACATCGACCACTGGCGCGCGCCGCAGACCAAGACCGTTTCACCCGGCGGCCACGGCGTGCTGGTCAACATCCAGAGCGGCGACTAACGCTACTTGCCCCGCGTGTCGGCCAGCGCGCGGTCGATATCCTGGTATAGATCCTGGTCCACGCTCTTCACCTGAATAAACGGCGCGCCTTTGCTGTTGGCGGTGACGATAAAGACGGTGGGCGTCTGGGTAATCCCGGTGCGCCTGGCCAGGTCGCTGTCCGCCTGCACCTCCGCGGCCAGCTTGTTTTGCGGATCCACGGCGAAGGGCAGGGTGACGCCGTGGCTCGCGGCAAATTTCTGCGTGAACTGGCTGAGCATTCCCAGGTTGTAGATATACGTCTGGTTGGCGAAGACCTCGTCACGGTACTCGTCGCCCAGCGCCTGGCTCTTGGTATCGAACCGGCGCGCATAGATGGCCGCGTTGCGGCTCCAGATGTGCGTAGGAATGATGAAGTCGTGGCGAACCCACGGAATCCTGTATTTCTCCGCGGCCCCTTTCAGGATGGGGTTGGCATGAGCGCACGCCGGGCACTCCAAGTCGTCGAACTCAACGATCGCCACGCGCGCGCCGGCCGGCGGATGCAGCGCGGAAGTGTCGCGTGCCTGGGTTTCCGGCGCCGGAGCGGCGAACTGTAGAGAAGCACCGCCGGCCGCGGCCAGTAGTGCCGCCATTGCAACGGCGCGGCGAAGCCAGATGCACTTGCGCCACCTAAGCTGAGCTTTGAGAAACAGGTCGAACAAACTACGCATGGGAATATGACGTGCTCCCGATTCGGATTGTCGCTGGAGAAATGCGAAATACCCCGGCTGAATCGCCTATCGCGTGTCCGCCAGCGCCTGGTCGATCAGTTGAAAAAGCTTGGTGCGATCGACGACCTCGACAAACGGCGGCCCGCTCTTGTTGTTGGCCGTAACCACCCAGATCGTCGGCGTGTGCTCGATGCCGATGCGCTGCCCCAGCGCGTAATCGGCCTTTACCGCGGCGGCGAGCGAACCTTGCGGATCCATGGCGAACGGCAGCGCGATGCCGTGGTCCTGGGCGAACTTCTGCGTGTACTGGCGCAGCACGTTCAAATCGGTAATGGACGTCTGGTTGGCGAAGATGTAGTCGCGATATTCGTCGCCCAGCTTTTTGTTTTTGGTGTCAAACCAGCGCGCATTCACCGCCGCGGTAAAGCTCCACGGATGGAACGGCAGCGGAAAGTCGTGGCGCACCCAGGGAATGTTGTACTTTTCCGAGGCCTCTTTAAGCAGCGGGTTGGCGCGTGCGCAGTCCGGGCACTCCATGTCTTCAAACTCGATGATGGCCACGTGCGCGCCCGCCGGCGGCCTGAGCGCCGCGGGGTCGTGGACCTGCGTGCCCGGCGATGGCGAGTTGAACTGGGCG
>JBAUBR010000525.1:0-1806 GCA_049676965.1 Occallatibacter sp. | reverse complement strand
CACGACCGCAACTCCCGCCTTGAAGATTGGTTCGCGTCCGCTGCTGGTTCGCCGCGCTGCGGTTCTGGGCGCCGGAACCATGGGCTCGCGCATCGCCGCGCACCTGGCCAATGCCGGGATTCCGACGCTTCTGCTCGATCTCGTTCCAAAAACCGAAACGGCGGAGCCGCGCAACAAGCTGGCGCTGGCTGCGCTCGATCCCCTTGCCAAATCGAAGCCCGCCGCGTTCTTTGAGCCTTCGGCCGCCGCGCTCATTACTCCCGGCAACTTCGACGACGATCTGCCCAAACTCGCGCAGTGCGACTGGGTGATTGAAGCAGTCGCCGAAAATCTGGCCATCAAGACGGCGCTGCTGGGCCGCGTAACGCCCCATCTCGCTCCGGGCGCCGTTCTGACCACCAATACCTCCGGCCTGCCCATCGCTCAGATCGCCGCCGGCCTTAACACGAATCGCGAGCGGTTCTTCGGCACCCACTTCTTCAACCCTCCGCGCTACATGCGCCTGCTCGAAGTCATTCCCACTGCCGAGACCGACCCCGCGGTTGCCGCGTCGTTCGCCGCCTTTGCCGACCGCATCCTGGGCAAAGAGGTCGTCTACTCCCACGACACGCCGAACTTCATCGCCAACCGCATTGGCGTTGCGGTCACGTTTACCGCGGCCACGCTGATGCTGGACCAGGGCCTGACCATCGAAGAGGTGGACGCGCTCACCGGGCAGGTCATCGGCTTTCCGCGCACCGGAACCTTCCGCCTGGCCGATCTTGTCGGCATCGACATCCTCGCCCACGTGGCCGCCAACTTTCCCGAAGGCGTGCCGCCGGGGAAGTTTCCGCAGGTGCTCGAAGAGATTGTGAAGCGCGGCTGGCTGGGCGACAAGGCCGGACAGGGATTCTATAAAAAGACACGCGGCGGCGATGCCGAAGGCGCCGGCGGAAAGGACCAGCGGCTGGTGCTCGATCTCGCCAGCTTTGAATATCGGCCTTCACAAAAGCCCGCGCTGCCTGCTCTCGAAATGGCCAAGAATGCAGCAAACCTGCCCGAGCGGCTCAGGCTGCTGCTCCAGGGCGACCCTAAGAAAGACAAGGCGGCGGCGTTTCTGTGGCCGTTTCTCTCCGCGTTGTGGAACTTCTCCGCCGAGCGCATCGGCGACGCGGCCGACGACGCGCCCTCCATCGATCGCGCCACGCGTGCCGGCTTCAATTGGGAGCTTGGACCCTTCGAAATGTGGGACGCGGTAGGGGTGGGCTCCTCCGTCGAGCGCATGAAGGCCCTTGGCCTGCCCGTGAGCCCGCGCGTGGAGGCGATGCTCGCCGCAGGGCAGAGTTCCTGGTATTCAGCGGACGGCCGCGCATGTTACCAGCCGCAAACCGGCAGGCTGGAACCGGCGCCGGTCATGCCCGGCCACGCGCGCGTCGCGGATTTTCGCCGCTCCCATGGCATCGTTCGCGGCAACGCCGGCGCCTCGCTCATCGATCTCGGCGACGGTATCGGCTGCATCGAGTTGCATTCGCTTAAAAACGCCATTGGCGGCGACGTGGTGGCGATGGTCAATTCAGTGCTCAACCCGAATTCCGATGCGGTGCGCGACTTCGCCGGCTTTGTCACCTCCGGCGACCGCGACAACTTCGCCGTCGGCGCCAACATTCTGCAACTGCTGCTGGCCGCGCAGGAGGGCGAATGGGACGAGCTCGCGGGCGCAGTTCGCGCCTTCCAGCAGATGACCTCGGCCATCAAGTTCTGCCCGCGGCCGGTGGTCGTTGCCCCGTTCGGCATGACTCTCGGCGGCGGCGCGGAGATCTGCCTGCA
>JBAUBR010000524.1:0-3241 GCA_049676965.1 Occallatibacter sp. | reverse complement strand
AAAGAACAACACGACCGTATCGGCGCCGCCGATTTTGCCGTTCGCGCACAGCTTCTTTAATCCGGCAAGGGTGACGGCCGAGGCCGGCTCGCAGCCCAGGCCTTCGGCGCCCAGTTCGGCCTTGGCGATGGCGATTTCGGCTTCGGTCACGTCGAGGCACCAGCCGCCGGACTCCTGAATGACGCGCGCGGCCTTGCGCCAGGAGGCGGGATTGCCGATGCGGATGGCGGAGGCGCGGGTGTGGGCCTCAACCGGCGTGAGAGCCGCGCCATGGGTCTCGGCCAGGCTGCGCACCAGCGGGTTGGCGCCGGCGGCCTGAATTACCGAAATGCGCGGCGTGCGCGCGACCAGGCCCAGTTCGACGAGCTCACGGAAGCCTTTGCCGAGGGCGGAGCTGTTGGCTAGGTTGCCGCCGGGGACGATGAGATGGTCGGGGACGTTCCAGTCGAAGGCCTCGGCGATTTCGAAGGCGGGAGTCTTCTGGCCTTCGAGCCGGTAAGGATTGACGGAGTTGAGCAGGTAGACAGGCGCCGTGCGGACGATCTCCGCAAGCACGCGGACGCAACCGTCGAAGTCGGTCTTGAGCTGGCAGGTTACGGCGCCGTAGTCCATGGCCTGAGCCAGCTTGCCCCAGGCGATTTTGCCTTCGGGGATGAGCACGAGGCTGCGCAGGCCGGCGCGAGCGGCGTATGCGGCCATGGCGGCCGATGTATTGCCCGTAGACGCGCAGGCCACCCACTCGAAGCCGCGCTCTTTGGCCACGCTGAGGGCCGCGGTCATGCCGGTGTCTTTAAATGAGCCGGTAGGGTTCGTGCCCTGGTGCTTGGCGTAGAGCTGGTCGATGCCCAGATTCTTTGCGGCTCGCGTCAGGTGATAAAGCGGCGTGTTTCCTTCGCGAAGACTCACAGCGTTGCCGAATTTCTCCAGGATGGGAAGCATTTCGCGGAAGCGCCAGACGCCGGAGTGATCGAGAGCCTCCGAGGAGCAGCGGCGCTCGCGCCACAGCCACTTCAGCGCGCCGGGATTGGGCCGGTCGTGGCCCTGGCGCTCCAGCCAGCCGGGGTATTCCACCTCAAACAGGTCGCCGCAGACCGAGCAGCGGAACTCCGCGCCAGCCTTGGCGCCGGAGATGCGCGCGCCGCAGCCAAAACAGCGCAACTGGTGCAGATTGTCGCTCATCGCTGATGTTAGCCTACCAGCATGAACACGAAATTCGCTCCCGTTGAACGGGACTTCGGCGCTTGTGGTTTCCCACCCTTTCGCCTGAAAAACGGCGAAAGGATGGGGCACGGAATGCTTGTGGCCTGCGCGCTCTTTCTTTTAGCAGCCACGCCGATCGGGGCGCAAACTCCGCTGCGCGTGGCCGCGGCCGCGGATCTCGAGCCGGTATTGCCGCCCATTCTCGAGCAGTTTCGGCAGGCCACCGGGATTCAGGCAGAGGCTACTTTCAAGTCTTCGGCGGCGCTGACGACGCAGATCGAGAACGGCGCTCCGTTCGATTTATTTCTTGCCGCGGACATGAGCTTCCCCAAGCGGCTGATGGATGAGGGATTGGCGGACGCGGCGGGGAGCGCGGATTCATCGACACCGATTCTTTACGCGCGCGGAACGCTGGTGCTATGGGAGCACAAGGATTCGCATCTGCCCGCTCCGTCGCTCGATTTACTGCGCAGCCCGGAGCTGAAACGGCTGGCTATCGCCAACCCTGACCGCGCGCCTTATGGCCGGGCGGCACTTGCTGCGCTGACCAGCCTGAAACTTAACGACGAACTGAAGCCGCGCATTGTGACTGCGGAGAACATCGCGCAGGCCGCGCAGTTCGTCTACTCGGGCAACGCCGATGCGGGGTTGATCTCGCTCACCTCCGCGCTGACGCCGCAGATGGCATCGAGTGGTACGTATTTCGTTGTTCCGCGTGATCTTTATCCGCCGATTGAGCAGGGCGCGGCGATTGTGAGCAAAACTGCGCAGCGCGCGAATGCACATAAGCTGCTCGATTACCTTCTTTCGGCGCCGGTGCAGGCGCAGTTGGCCAAGAGCGGGCTGATGCCGGCGCGCTGACATGGCTGTTTCCCCGCTCGCTTCGATGAGTCTCCCGAACAGGCAGGTGGATTTCTGTACCGTGGCGTTCATGCCGGCCATCCTGCGCTCGCCGAAGCAGTGCGCGGAAATGTCATTCCCGGAGACATCCATGACATTGTCACGCCGGAGCAGCACAACCGCGGCAACGTTTCTGACATAAGCCCTTACACCTCCTGGACCAAGGAGCGAGAGGTCGCCGAATTTCACGCGCGCCGGCTTGGTCCTGGAGGAGTTATTTTGAAACTGCCGATGATTGGTCCAGATCCGCACGATCCATGGTCCTGGGAGCGGTCACCCGACATCTTCGAAGAGCAGGAGATTCTCTAGCGTGGCCCTCGGACCGATGCTACGGTGGAGGAGTTATGAGCATCAGCCGCCATGAATTGCTTCGCCGTGCCGAGGAGCGCGCTGCTCCGGGGGCAAGACGCAGGATTCGCGCGCTCTTCGAGGCATCCGGTGAATTGGCTGAGAAGCTTGAGCCGGTTCAGACAAGAGCCGACGCAACGCTCCGCCTTTGGGAGACGCGGCTCATTACATCGGGGCTTCCGGCCCCATCCCTGCACGGAATTCGTATGCTTGTTAGAAAATTGCGAACACTGCCTCCCGATGCAGAAATCGAGCAGTATGGGCTGACTGGCCAGATCTTTGCAGGGAGTGTCTTCTTCGAGCGTGCGAGCGGGGAATTTCTCGGCGATACGATCGTTAAAAGGCGTAGCAAGAGCCGACAGATCCAGGAACTCGAGGCTCAACTCTTGCAACCCTCGCGGAAATCTGCCTGAACACCTTCGATTAAACTCGATTCTACATGGATTGGCAGGCGCTCGCCCTCACCCTCAAGCTCGCCACGGTGACCACGGCCATTCTGCTCGCCACTGCCATCCCGCTGGCGGCGCTCCTGGTGCTGGGGCGCAGCCGATGGCTGGCGCTGATTGAGGCGCTGACGGCATTGGCGCTGGTGCTGCCACCCACGGTGCTGGGATTCTTTCTGCTTGTGCTGCTTGGGCCGCAGACGGTGATCGGGCGCGGAATCATCGCGGTCCTGGGCCATCCGCTGGCGTTTTCCTTCTCCGGCCTGGTGGTCGGGTCGGTGATTTACAGCCTGCCCTTCGCGGTGCAGCCGCTGGTGGCTGGGTTCGCAGCCGTTGAGCCGGCCCTGGTG
>JBAUBR010000523.1:0-3005 GCA_049676965.1 Occallatibacter sp. | reverse complement strand
GCAGTCGCCTGTGCGGTGCCGGCGCGGCGCGCTGCGGGGGTGGATCCGATGAGAGCTATACGGTACGAGTAACGGAGATTCACGGCCATTGTGAACGGCTTCCAAGCCGACCGGCGCTACGTGGATGTTTTTTGGACATTAGTGGCCAAACCGATCAATAACCCGATGTTCAATATCCGTCGGTGCCCTTCCAAAAGTAGATGACGATCATTTCTGCCTAAAATAATCATTGCAGCTTTCGTTTCGGCGGCTTATACTTCGCCCGTCCCTTAGATTCGGCTCAAGGAGCACCTCCCATGTCAAAGCAATTCTTTCTGAAGGCAAGCCAGGCGGCCGTGTGTCTCCTGGTTTTCATGGCTTTCACTCGCTCCGCACCGGCGGAGGATCCCCAACAGGGCAAGATCCTCGGCGGATACTTCGAGGAATGGAGTATCTACTACGCCGGCTATAACATCGCCAACCTGCAGCAAAATGGCGTCGCCGACAAGCTGACGCACCTCATCTATGCGTTTGCCAACGTGACTACGACTCCGGCCCCGGCCTGCGCCATCGCCGACACGTGGGCCGACTACCAGAGCCCGTACCTTCCCAGCGTCAACGGCACACCGTACGCAGGCCCCATGTATGGAAACTTTGCGGCGATTCAGCAGCTCAAAGCGCTTCATCCGAAACTGAAGGTGCTGATGTCCATCGGCGGGGCTTCGGCCGCCAACACCGCGGCGTTTGTAAGTGCGGCGAGCACCGCTGCCGGCCGCAAGGCTCTTGCCGCATCTTGTATCAGCATCTTCGTAGAAGGCAACATCGCGTCGGGCGTCACCGCGCCGGGCCTTTTCGACGGCTTCAACATCGATTGGGAGTTCCCGACCGCCACCGACACCCAGAACTTCACTGCCCTTCTCAAAGAGTTCCGCACTCAGCTTGATGCATTGAGCAAAACAACGGGTAAGCAATACGTCATGTCGTTCGACGGGCCGGCGGGCGCGCAGAACTACGTCGACATCGACCTGAAGCATGCGGCCGAGCAGGTGGATTTCATCACCATCGACGGCTACAACTATTCTGGATCGTGGGACACGCAGACGAACGACGCGTCTCCGCTGTTCGACGACCGTCAGGATCCGGCCTTCGGACAGGATCTCGACATCGATGCAACTGTGGACGCCTACCTCAAAGCCGGCGTGCCTCCGCATAAGTACACCATGGGGCTGCCACTCTATGGTGCGGGTTGGACGGGCGTTCCGGATGTGAGCCACGGCCTTTACCAGAATTCGACCGGTCCGTCGGCGGTGCCGCTGGCCAACGGTACGGGGCTGTGCACCGACCTGAGCGGCAACACGGCGGGATGCGACCCGCTGCTGACTCCGGGGCTGGCGACCTACGCGACGTTGGTGAACCTCGCCGCGAACGGATACAGCGGCTACTTCGATCGGCGCAGGATCGCCGTGTCGCTGTACGATCAGGCCTCCGGGACCTTTTATACCTACGACGATCCTGACTCGGCGTTTTTGAAAATGCTCTACATCGAGTTGAAGGTTCCCGGCGGACTTGGCGGGGCTTATGTCTGGGCGCTGAAGGACGACGACGCCAATGGAACCATGGTGAAGACCATGGCTTCAGTCCTGGAACACCGGCGATAGCAAATTGCGGCGACCGGTACGCTGCGGCGGATGCAGGTTGAAGCGTCGTTCTTCAACCTGCATTTGCCGTTGTTTGCGGATAATCAACGAAGACCGGTGTGCAGATACTTGAGCAGCGCAGCCATCTGCGCATCGGTGAAGCGGCCGGCGAAGGAAGGCATCATTCCCTTGCCGGCAAGGACCACGCGCGCGACTTCTGCGTCGGTTGCGGGCGCGCCGCTGGGCAGGGTCGATCTCTGAAAGACGTTGTGCAGGTCCGGCGGAATCTTCTTCAGTCCAAGATCGTTGTCGCGATGGCAGTGGGCACAGCGCACTTCGTAGAGGTGCTTGCCTTCGGCCTCCTGCGCGGTAAGGCGCGGGCCACTGTGGCAGCCTGCGGAGCTGAATACAGCAATCGCAGCGAACACAAAGAAAAAGACCGACGCGGCGAATCGAAATCGCAAAACTGCCGGATAGGAAGCCTGGGGAAAACCGAAGCCGGCCATCCCATTCAGTGTATCGGTCGAGCATGTCCGGCTTCAGTGGCGCCCCTTCGCTTGTCTCTCAGGTTCCAGAACCTCAAGGCAGCGTACGAGGCCACTATCCGTCGTCAGAATCTCCCAGCCGCGCCGAATCGCCACAGAGCAGATTAAAATATCGATCGGGCCGCATTCCACGCCGTCGCTCCTGCACAGGTTGTAGAACCGCGCGGCATGTTCGTAGTCTTCGGTTTGAAGTGGCTCGTCACGATAATCGCGCAGATGCCTCTTCAACGCCTCGTACTGGGCTTGCTCTTTGATCCCGGACAGCAACTCCTGGCGGACCGGGCCGATCATTGCTACGCGACCATCGGCGATTGCTTCCGAAAGGAGCGCGACCTTGCGTTGTTCAACCGGATTTGACGGCGGCTTGTTTTTGCGTCGCAGCGAGAGGGACCAGACAGAACTATCGACGAGAAGCTTCATTCCGCGTGCTCAATCCGGTCAAGCCTTCGAGCCTTTTTGTAGTCATAATTCTCGTCATAATCGATCGTCCCAAACAAGCGAAGAATTCTCATTTGCTTCCGCCGCTGGATATATTCATCCAATGCCGCGGTTACGGCTTCTTTTTTCGTTCTATGGTTTCCTATCCGCTTCGCCTCGTCAATCAGTTTGTCGTCGATCGCAAGGTTGGTAGCCATTGTTCACCTCCGCTGTGTGAGATTATACACATGTTTATGTGTGGCAGCGGGTTATCTGCGAACGAGCGGCTCGACCCTCCATTTGCGATGCAAACATCACGCCCAGAATGGGCAAGAGTGAGGCGTCCGCCCCACTCTCGATGGAACGATTGTCCGATTCGCCCTATGTTCAGTTCTGGTTCTGGTCGTCGCGGCGGTGCAGCGTGGGC
>JBAUBR010000522.1:0-14674 GCA_049676965.1 Occallatibacter sp. | reverse complement strand
GCGCTCGCCGCCGCGCCGGTCTTCTGGGCTGCGCTGGAGCTGGCCGCGGCGCGCATCACCTCGGTGCCCTGGGATCAGCTCGGTTACTCGCAAGTGGATAACGCGCTGGTCAACCAGCTCGCACCGTGGACCGGCGTCTACGGAATCGGCTTCGCGTTGGTTGCGGTGAACGCGCTGCTCGCAGGCGGCTTGCTGCTGGAGAGCCGAACCAGCCGGCAGCGGTTCGTTGTTGTTGGCGTGGTGTTGGCGATCGCGGGATTCGCCGGCGTCTTTGTAGCGCCGCCAACCCCCGCGCCAACGGCTACGGCCGTTCTGATCCAGCCCAATCTCGACGTGGGCGCCGACATGATCTGGCCGGTTGACGAGTGGAACCGGCACATGGCCGAGTTCGCGCGCCTGGCCGCGGAAACCTGCAAGGATTACATCGCCGGGATCCCGCAGACCGGCGCGCCCGCCGTTACGCCGCAATGCCTGGCGCCGCCGTCTCACCCCGATTTGGTCGTCTGGCCCGAGGCGCCGGCGCCCTTCGAGGAGCCGGACCCGCGCTTCGAGCAGGCGCTGGCCTCGATCACGCGCACCGTGCAGGCGCCGCTGGTGGTGGGCAACATCGGCATGGATTACTCCGCGGAGCAACAGACGTGGCATAACTACAACTCCGCGCTTGTGGTCGGCGCGGATGGCGAGCGCGTGGGCCGCTACGACAAGATCCATCTAGTGCCCTTCGGCGAATATGTTCCGTATGAAAATCTGCTTTTTTTTGCCCGCAAGCTAACGGGCCGTGTCTCGAAGTTCGATCGCGGAAAACTGCGCAAGGTATTTCGGCTCGACGGTCACCGCTACGGAGTTTTCATCTGCTACGAAGCCGTGTTTGCCGACGAGGTGCGCGATTTTTCCAGGCTCGGCGCGGAAGTTCTGGTAAACATCAGCGACGACGGCTGGTACGGCGACACCAGCGCCCCGTGGCAGCACCTGAACATGGCGCGCATGAGAGCCATCGAAAATCGCCGCTGGTTGCTGCGCGATACCAACACCGGCATCACCGCTTCCATCGATCCCTACGGTCGCGTGCGCCAGAGCATTCCGCGCCATCAGACCGATGCGCTGCCCGCGCAGTTTGGTTTTCGCGACGATGTCACCTTCTATACCGCGCACGGCGACGTGTTTGCGTGGGTCTGCGTCGTTTTGGCTTTTGGGCTGGCCAGCTGGGCAGGAACCAAACTCCTGCGCTAGCGGGGTTAGCTTGCTCTCGTCCGTGGGTAAGTGTACCCCTTGCACTGCCTAACCAGTATGCGGGTGCCTCAGGTCCCGCTTCCTTGGCCCGGGAGGTTTTTGTATTTCCGGAGGGAGCAGGGGCCTTCAGGCCCCTGAACGCAGGTTTGCAAGAAGGGTGGCTTCAGCCACGGGCCTTTCGTTTATGCTGCTCCGATGCGGTTCGCGCCACAAGAAACCCGGACGTACCTGGTTACCGCTGTGACGGCTGAACGCCGCAGGCTATTTCAGGTCACGGCCACGGCGGAGTTGCTGGAGAGGACCATCCTCGACTATCGCAGTCAGGGGAGATTCCTCTTGCACGCCTTCGTCGTTATGACTGACCATTTCCACGCTCTGATCACGCCCGCTCCGGATGTTTCATTGGAAAAAGCCATGCAGTTCATCAAAGGCGGTTTCTCTTTTCGGCTGAAGAGCAAGCAGGATGTGTGGATGCGCAGCTTCAACGAAAGCCAGATCATGAGCGAAGAGAAATTCATGAACTGTGCGCGTTACATTGAGGAGAACCCGGTGCGGCGAGGGCTCGTGGCGACGCCGGAAGCCTATTCATTTAGTTCGGCTGCGCGTGGACGTTTGGACCCGATGTCTCTGCACCTGCGAGGAAAGAAAGACCGGGCCTGAAGGCCCTCGATTGAAGCTGCGCTTTTCAGAGGCCTGAAGTCCCCTGCTCCCTCCGGTTCTTGATTTCCGCCTGAAGGCCCATACCCACTCCGCAGGCGTTCCATTCCATGAAGGAAGGTTCGCGCGGATGGTATTCTATACATAGTGAAGATGGGGTAACATCCCACCTCAATACCAAGTCAGGTCTCAAGAGCATGTCTTCATTAAACGATCTCGAATTCGCCTACGCCCCGGTCCGCGACCAGGTTCGCGACCTGCGGGAGTATCTTTGACCCTGCACGCATCCGCAGGGAACTTGCCGAAATAGAAAAGAAACTTGCCGATCCCGCCCTCTGGAGTGATCCCACCGCCTCGAAGCCCTTGATGCGCGACCGCAAGCGGCTGGAGACGCTCATTCGCGACGATGAGGAGCTGCTGCGCCGCACCAGCGACATCGAAGCCTACTTCGAACTCGCGCGCGAGGGCGAAGACGTGCTGGCCGACCTCGAGCGCGACATCAAGGCCCTCGCCGCCTTCGCCGAAGACCTTGAAGCGCGAACCATGCTCAGCGGCGAAGCCGACGCGCTCAATGCCATCGTTACCGTGCATCCCGGCGCCGGCGGCACCGAGAGCCAGGACTGGGCGGAGATGCTGCTGCGCATGTATCTGCGCTGGGCCGAGCAGCAGGGCTACAAGACGGAGATGAACGACTACCAGGACGGCGAGGAGGCCGGCATCAAGTCAGCCACCTTCACCGTGATCGGCGAGTACGCCTTCGGTCAGCTTGCCGGCGAGAGCGGCGTGCACCGGCTGGTGCGTATTTCGCCGTTTGACTCCGCCAAGCGTCGCCACACGTCGTTTGCGTCGGTCTATGTGTCGCCGGAGATCGACGAGACCATTCATGTCGACCTGAAGCTGGAAGACCTGCGCATCGATACCTATCGCTCGGGCGGCAAGGGAGGCCAGCACGTGAACACGACAGACTCAGCAGTGCGCATCACGCACCTTCCCACCGGCATCGTGGTGCAATGCCAGAACGAGCGCTCGCAGCACAAGAACCGCGACAAGGCCATGAAGATGCTGCGTTCGCGGCTCTATGAATTCGAGCTCGAAAAGAAGCGCGCCGAGAGCAAGAAGCTCGAAGACTCGAAGCTCGAAATCAACTTCGGCTCGCAGATTCGATCCTACGTGCTCCAACCGTACCGCATAGCCAAGGATCACCGCACCAAAGTGGAAGTGGGCGATGTGGACAAAGTGCTCAACGGTTACCTCGAGCCGTTTCTGCGCGGCTATCTGCTGGCCAAGCGGCGCGGGACGGCGGTTTCCGCCGGCGCCGATGACGATCTGGAAGATTGAGACGAGATGGACAACGATCCCGCAGTCATCGACGAGATGTTGACCAAGGCGAAGACCATAGCGGTCGTCGGCATGAGCGACAAGACCTGGCGGGCCAGCCGAAACGTGGGGCGGTATCTTGCTGCCAACGGCTATCGCGTGCTGCCGGTGAATCCCGCGCTCAAAGAGGTTCTCGGGCTGGCCTGTTATCCCGATCTCGACGCCGCGCAGGCGGCCGCGCGCAGCGAAAACGGCGCCGGAATCGACCTGGTCGATGTTTTTCGCGCGCCGGAGTTTGTGCCGGCGATTGTGGACGATGTAATCCGGCTCGGTATTCCGTATCTATGGCTGCAGGATGAAGTGGTGCACGACGAAGCCATTGCCCGCGCCCGCGCCGCCGGAGTGAAGTCCGTGCAGAACGACTGCATCTTCAGGGAGCATGCGCGCCGGCAGAATCCGCCGCAATAGGGCCGCAATATTATGATACGATCCGTGCCCCATCCTTTCGCCGCTCTTCAGGCGAAAGGGTGGGAGACCACGAAAGCCCCAGAGGCAGAGGTTCAACTCTTCGCGACCAAGGTCGCCTTGTCTGCGTCCAATGAACGAGCCCGCATTCCTAGCTATGCGCCTTCCCCGCTTCATCCTCGCCCTGGTTCTCGCGCTAGCCGCGGGCCTGCCGGCGCTTGCGGCCTCCAATTCCGCCGACGTTGCCCACCTGCACGTTCAGTTAGTCGTCCCGAATCAAATGCTTCACGCCGGCGCGGCCAACGATGCGGGGCTTTACTTCAAGATCGAGCCGGGCTGGCACATTTACTGGAAGAACGCGGGCGATTCAGGCGAGCCGCCGCACATCAAGTGGACGCTGCCCGACGGAATCGCTGCGAGTCCGCTCGAGTTTCCCCCGCCGAGGCGTCTTCCCCTCGGTCCGCTCATGGATTTCGGCTACGAGAATGAGGTCCTGTTCCCGTTCCATATCGACGTTGCCAATTCCGTGAAACGCGGCCGGGCTACGCTGCAGGCGAAGGTCGACTGGCTGGTCTGCCAAAACGTCTGCATCCCCGGCAAGGCGGACTTGGAGATCACGCGCGACATCGCCACGACCGGAGCGCCGGCCACAACGGGTGAGCCCGATTCCAGCCTTTGGCAGCGCTGGTCCAACGCGCTTCCCAAGCCCCTGGGTAGCGGGTCAACGGCCGTCTTTCAGCCCACGCCAACCGGATTCCGGCTGGGGGTAGTGACAGGGCGAAGGGAAACCCAGGCTGCATTCTTTCCCGCCGACCAGGACATCCTCGACAACCCGGCTCCGCAAAAGGCGACGCCCACGGCCAGGGGCCTGGTTCTCGAACTCAAGAAGGATGCGAATCTGACCGCCAGCCCCGCCCAGCTCAAAGGAGTCCTGGAGCTTTCCGGCGGCCGTGCTTACGACATTACCGCGCTTCCCGGCACGGTGGCTGCGCCTCCGGCGGCGCCGGCCGGGCCAGGGTTCCTGCGCATTGCAGCCATTGCGTTCCTCGGCGGGCTGCTCCTCAACCTGATGCCCTGCGTATTTCCGGTGCTCTTCCTGAAGGGGCTGGCGCTGGTCAACTCCGGCAACGAAGAGCGGCACCAGCTGCGCGCGCATGGGTTCGTCTACGCCGCAGGGATTCTGCTTTCCTTCTGGGCGCTGGTGGGCCTGTTGCTGGGTCTGCGCGCCGCCGGAGCCGTGCTGGGTTGGGGATTCCAGTTCCAGTCGCCGATTTTTCTGGCGCTGATGGCTGGGCTGCTGTTCTTTCTCGGTCTGTCACTGGCCGGCCAATTCGACATTGGCCTGTCGCTGACCAGCGCCGGCGGCTCGCTGGCGGCAAAGCAGGGCTACACAGGCAGCTTCTTTACCGGAGTGCTGGCGGTGGTGGTGGCTACGCCGTGCACAGCGCCGTTCATGGCTGCGGCCATCGGCTACGCGCTGGCCCAGCCGCCGGTCATCACGTTTGCCGTGTTTACCGCCTTGGCGCTGGGGCTGGCAGCGCCTTATGTTGCGCTCACGCTGCAGCCGGCATGGACGCGATGGCTGCCAAAGCCGGGAGCGTGGATGGAAGTGCTGCGCCAGGCGGTCTCGGTGCCGATTTTTGTCACCGTGATCTGGCTGGCGTGGGTGCTGGCGCAGGCTTATGGAGCAGCCATTCTGGCCGCGCTGCTCACCGGCTTTCTGCTTTTGGCGATCGCGGGCTGGTTTCTCGGCCGCTGGCCGGCAAAGCGCTGGGCAACGGCGGCGGCGGCGATCATCGTGCTCGCGGCTGTCTGTCTCAGTCTTTTTTCCGCAAGACTCGCAGAGACCAGGATGAACTTCGACCCTGGCAAGGTCTTGACGGTGCAGCTGAAGCCGGGGAGCTATTGGGAATCCTGGTCCGCTGAGAAGGTGTCCCGCTACCAGACGCTGGGCCGGCCCGTCTTCGTCGACTTCACCGCAAGCTGGTGCCTAAGCTGCCAGGTAAATGAGCGCGTGGCGCTCGACCAGCCCCAGGTGCAACAGGCGTTCCAGAGCGGCAACGTGGCCCTGCTGCGCGCCGACTGGACGCGACAGGATGAGGCGATCACGCAGGCCTTGGCCGCGCTGGGCCGCAGCGGTGTGCCGGCATACGCGCTTTACGTCCCCGGCCAAAGCGAACCGCAGCTTCTGCCCCAGGTGCTCACGCCCGGCATTGTGACGGATGCGCTGGGAAAGCTGCCGCACACCGCCACGCAAGCGCAGGCCGGAGGCGGATCGTAAACCGTCGCGGCAGGGCGACGCGAACGCGTACGGGCGCCGTCCGGTCACTCGGATGAAGCCGCTGTAGCGGCGATCGAGTTCCTGCGTTCACGATCTTCAGGCGCTTCGCGAGCCTCGCCCCATGGAAAGGCGAAGAGAAAGCCGATGCCAAGCCGCTTGCGGAAATGCCACAACAGGCCGGAGCAGACCACTGCCACCGCGGTTGGAATAAGGACGGTGGGCACGATTGGATGCGACGGCAGGAGGCGGGCAAGCACCAGGCGCAAAGCACCCTGGAAGAAGGGGTGAAGTTCAAAGATACCCAGCGATGCCGCGCCGCACCAGACGGCGCCGGAAACGAATGCGGTGTTGCGCAGGGCGGAGGCCAGCAGGAACAGGCCTCCGGTGCCCGCAAGGCCGAGCAGGATGCCAATAGCGGGCAGATGAATCGCACCCAGATTCGCCGCCGCAACCCCCAGGAAAAGTCCCACCGCGCCTGAAAACGCCGCCCATCTTGGAAGCGATTCGACGCGCTCGATGCGCTTGCCCAGCCATTCGCCGGCGGCGGTGAAGACGAAGTATTGCGCCGCGCTGTCGAGAATGCGAACGCCTGTCCGGGGACAGAAGACATTCAGCGCCACTGCGCCGGCAAAGCGTACCCAGGCCGGCAGGCGATCGGTGAGCATGGAGAGCAGGAGACAGAGAAAAAGCGTGGGCAGGAACCAGGAGGCTTCGCCACTCAACGCCGGGATGAGGATGGAGTGCGTGAAATCGCCCGAGGCAGCCGACGCCTTGCCGCCGAACCATTGGTCGGTGACAAAGCCGGCCACACAGAAGAGATAGGGCCACAACACCGTGCGCATCCGCTGCAGGACGAATCGCGCTCCGCCGTACCTGGCGATGCTGCCGCTCACGAACAGGCCCGAGGCAAAGAAGAACGCCGCCATGTGGAAGCTGTAGATGAAGCGTTCCTGGAAGTAGTAGGCGGGCGAATCCCACCAGCCTCGGTGGTGCGCGCCTTGCGCGACATGCCCGTAGACCATGAGCACGATCGCGATGCCTTTGACGGCTTCGACACTCTTGATTCGGTGGTTGGCGGGCATGCCCAGTCCCGGGGTAATCTCACTTCAGTTTACATTTGACAAGTCTTCTGTGTTGCCAGGCGCGGGGGAAGCGGAAGCGCCGAAAGGCATCGCCTTAGAACCTGTCCAAGGAACTTCGTTTTGTATGAAGGGTACGGGCTTTAGCCCGTACATCAGAGCCGGCAAATGATCGGCTTTAGCCCCTGAGGGAAGATTTTTCAGGACTTTGCATTCCCTCAGCGGCCAAAGCCAGAGACCAAAATCAGCACTTACTGTACGAGCTGAATAGGCTGCGGAGAAACTCATCCACATGGAGGCTTTGTAACAGGGCACGACTTCAGTCGTGCCGAAAGTGCAGCAGAATGAACGAAGGGCTTCAGCCCCTGCGGCAGTTTTCCATGGATTCAGCGATGAACCGGGCCTCTTTCCGCAGCCTGTGAAGCCCGTACCCTTCAAAACGGCTAATTTCTGGACAGCGCCTTAGGGCAAAATGGCAGCCGGCGCAAGCGAGATCTGCGCGTTCGTGCGCGAAGCAATGTGACGGACGCACAACAATAGCCAATGAAAGCCGGAAACCCGGGCAGGCGCCACTACGTCCAACCTCACACGGAGCCTTTCAGCGAAGCCCCGGCCAAATCCATTTCGTGGAG
This sequence comes from Occallatibacter sp., assembly GCA_049676965.1. Classification (GTDB taxonomy): domain Bacteria; phylum Acidobacteriota; class Terriglobia; order Terriglobales; family Acidobacteriaceae; genus Telmatobacter. The sequence goes on along the minus strand of JBAUBR010000522.1, from coordinate 7,013 downwards.
GTAGACTCTCATGGCATACATTTCCCGTCTCTCAGGATGCGCGGTGCTGGCGGCCGCATTGCTGCCGTTTACCGCCGCGGCGCAGGAGCTTCGCGTGGGTGCGCCGGCTCCGGCGTTTACAGCCACCGACTCGCGCGGACAGGCCGAGTCGCTATCTGAATATCGCGGCAAGTACGTGGTGCTCGAGTGGCACAACCAGGGCTGCCCCTACACGCGCAAGCACTATGTCTCCGGCAACATGCAGGCGCTGCAGAAGGAGTGGACCGCCAAGGGCGTGGCCTGGTTCACGGTCATCTCGTCGTCGCCCGGCCAGCAGGGATACGTGACTTCGGGCGAGGAGAATGCCTATCTCGAGAAGATGCACGCCGCGCCCACCGCCGTGCTGATGGACTCCGAAGGCAAGCTTGGCCGTCTCTACAACGCCAAGACCACGCCGCAAATGATCGTCATCAACCCTTCGGGCAATGTAATTTACGACGGCGCCATCGACAACCGGCCCACGCCGGATGTGGACGACATCCGCGGCGCGGATAACTACGTCTCCGACGCGCTGACCGAGGCCATGGCAGGCAAGCCCGTAGCTACGGCGTATACGCGGCCGTATGGATGCTCGGTGAAGTATCCGGATTAACAGCTAGCGCCAACCTCACACACTGTGGGTGCCCCATCCTTGCCGTCCGCCGCGGCGGACGGCCAGGGTGGGATACCACGACATCTCGCTCACCTAGGAAGCAAACGCAGCCTTTGCACCCTCTTCGATCTCCGATTCGCTGGGCGCGCTCTTGGTCTGGCCGATGGACCACTTGTGGCCGAAGGGGTCGCGAAGCTGGCCGTAGCGGTCGCCCCAGAACTGGTCGGCCAGGGGCATGGTGACTTCGGCGCCGGCGGTGACGGCCTGCGCCCACGCGGCGTCGGCGTCATCCACGTGCAAATGAAAGGTGACCGGGCTGCCGCCGAGAGCGTCGGGCGTTTCGCTCTTGCCGTGCCCCATCGAAGAGAAATCGTCGCACAGCATCAGGTGGCCCCCGTGGATCACCAGGTGCGCGTGCATGAGTTTGTCGGTTCCGGGAGCGGGATGGCGATACAGTTCGACTGCGCCAAAAGCGGATTTGTAGAAGTCGATGGCCGCTGCGCCGTTGCTCACCACGATATACGGCGCAAAGGTTGGACGGTCGTTCATGTTGACCTCCTGAGGAGTTTTATTTGGGGGATTTCGCGGCGTTCAACTTGCCGCGACCACCGAGTGTACCACCGGTTGTGTTAGTGGGAAGTCAATTTGTGACGGCCGGGGGTCTGCCGGCGCATCACGCAACGTCCGCGGCAAGCAATGTGACGCGTTTCCAATGGAATGTGACGCACTCGCAATAGATTGCTTCCCGCGGGTTTATACTTGGTTTCTTCCGTGCCCACCACACTCCAGAAAACGGTAACTGCCCGCCACGCCGCCATTGTCCGCGTGACGCACTGGCTCACTTTCATCTGTTTCATTGCGTTGCTAGTCACCGGCGCCGAAATCGTGATCTCCCACCCGCGGTTCTATTGGGGTGAGACCGGCAATGTGAACACCCGTCCCCTGTTCACGCTGCACATTCCGTCTTCACGGGACACGGTCCCCACCGGATACGGCTACGTAATGCCGGACCAGAACGGCTGGAGCCGGTACCTTCACTTCCAAACCGCATGGGCTTTGGTGCTCACCGCCCTGGTCTATGGGACCTTTGGCCTGTGGACGGGCCACTTCCGCAAGAACCTGGTCCCGACGAAGGGCCAGAGGTCGTGGCGCGCTCATCGGGAGCGCATGATGCGGTATCTTCGCCGCGCGCCGCCGGATGCGGCCGAAGCCCGCTCCTACAACGTATTGCAGCGAACCGCCTACATCATCGTGATCTTCGTCCTGTTTCCCCTGGTCATCTGGACAGGGCTGGCCCTGTCTCCTTCGTTCGATTCCGCGTTCCCGGCGGCGGTAAACTTGCTGGGAGGCCGTCAATCCGCGCGCACGCTGCACTTCTTCGTCTCCGTGGCGCTCGTGGTCTTTCTCGTGGTCCACGTTACGATGATTGCCCTGTCGGGATTCCGGAGCCGCATGCGCGCCATGATCACCGGCCGCGTAACTCTACCTGAGGAGCGCCCATGACACCCATCTCACGCCGCAAGCTCATCACCACCGGCCTCGCCGCCGCGGCGGGCGCCTCGGGGCTGGCCGTCGCTGCCCGCCTGGCGCACCGCTACGGACTCGTTCCACCCGATCACAGCGGAATCTTCGGTCCCGGCGAAACGCTCACCTACGCCGCGCAGCGGCTGCTCACCAGGCACTCGCTGGCCCGCGAGTTCCCGCGCAACATGATTTCGAAGGCGCCCTTTGCCAACGAGACTGCGCCGCCCAGCGAAGCCTTCAAGCGTCACCAGGCCGCGGGTTTCGCCGACTGGCGGCTGGTGGTGGATGGCATGGTCAGCCATCCTCTGTCGCTTTCGATCGCCGACATCCGCAGCCTCCCCTTTCGCAGCCAGATCACCGAGGTAGTGTGCGAGGAGGGCTGGTCGTATGTCGCCGAGTGGATCGGAACGCCGCTCGGCGAAGTTCTGAGCGCGGCCGGAGTCATGCCGCAGGCGCGCTATATCGCCTACTTCTCCATTCAAAACGGCTGGTGGGACAGCCTCGACATGGCCGACGCTCTGCATCCTCAAACGTTCCTCACCTGGGGCATGAACGACGGCGATCTTCCCGTCTCCTTCGGCGGCCCGCTGCGCCTGCGCGTCCCGCGCCAGCTCGGCTACAAGAGCGTGAAGTACATTACGCGCATTACAGTCACCGATTCGATGAAGAAGTTCGGCAAAGGCCTCGGCTCGGCCGCGCCGGAGGGCGGATACGCGTGGTATGCGGGGATCTGAGACGCGGTGCGACGCGCAACGTAAAGCACTTCGAGGAAATTGCGGAGTCGGTCGTGAATCCGTGGGAGAAAGGCCTGGAGAACAGGGATCAAAGACTGGTTCCGCCCTCATCTCCCTGTGCGTTCGGCTTGTGGGAAGCTGATCTTCATGAAAATCCGGAAGCGCATTTGCTTTCTTTTCGTCGCGGTTTGTTATTGCGCCCCCGCTATCCCCTCCCAAACGGTGCCGGCCGCCGACCGCGACGTTAGCCGGATTAGAGATCAAGCTTTTATTTCCTATAACCCGAGATACATCGATTTGCGCGCCGAACGAATCCGTCGCGCTCAAGCGCTGGGAAAACGAGTCTTTCAGAGGGAGGCGCAAGGGCGGAACACCGCCTGCGCGCATCAAATCTTGACCGAGACCAAATGGCTGCTGGGTGACACAGCCGAATTCCAGCGGATCGACCAAAGACTCGATGCCCTGGAGAACGTCCTGGAGCACCCGGATCTCGAAGACACGGCGACACGACAGGACCCGAGCGACGGCAGCTGGGGCCGTTGTTATACGGAATGGTTCTTCAAGCTCGATGCCAGTTACGAGCACCTGAATCGGGACGCAACCCGCAACCTCGAACCGGATCTTCCGCTGCGGCTGCTCGACCGAATCAACTCACCAACAAAACTCAGAGACTATTTTGACCGAGTCTCCGTCTCCGACATCGCACGGGACGGGGTAGACAACAGCCGTGAACTCAACGAATCGATGGCCGACCTGATGCGCCTCATCCTGTGGGATCGCCCCAAAGGCTATAGCTGGGATCCGCGCCTGAAACATGTAGTGATGGACATTATTCTCCATAGTCTCCGAAACCCCGAGACTGGTTGGTGGGGAGAACGCTACGTGCTCGATGGGCATACGGTATTCGTCGACTATCTTAGCCTGACCTTCCACATTGTTCGCTATCTCGACGGAAAAGTCCCCGAGTTAGGGCGCATGATTGAAACGACGCTCGCGCTCAAAAACCTCAACGAGCCATCAGGGTGGCTCTCCGATGGCCACTTCACCGATCACAACAACATGGATGTCGCGGTACTCTTCCAATTCGGCTGGAATGCGGCCAGCGATAGTCAGCGCGAGGCGATGGCGGAGCAGATTCAGAAGATGCTTGACTGGTGCCTTGCGCAATCTCTGCAAGCGGACGGGACATTTGCCCAGGGCGGCGACGACTCTATCGAACAGAATTTGTACTTCGGAGTTGCTTTCCTCAGCCGTATTGGTTTCTTCGATCGGCGCAGGCGATGTTGGACCCAACATGATTTTCCCGAGGCCCCGGAGATCCGCCAGCGAATCACCGGCTATATCCTTCGCCATCGGGACAGCGGCGCAGCGGGCGGAACTTACTACGAGCATGCCTTGCAGGAGTTGGATTCCGACCCTGCGTACCTCAAGTCATGGTCAAAACATCCGGATTGACCGCCGGGTCGCTCACGAAGCCCCGCCGCGTTTTCCGGCGCGGATGCGCCGAATCTCTTCCATCCGCTGTGCGAGCTGCTTCTCGCGTCCTTCCTGCGTGGGCTGGTAGTAACTCCGCCCGCGCAACGAGTCAGGCAGGCAATCCATGTCGGCTACGCGGCCGTCTTCGTCGTGCGCGTACTTGTAGCCTTCGGCGTAGCCCAGCTCTTTCATCAGCCGTGTGGGCGCGTTGCGCAGATGCAGCGGCACCGGCTCCTGGCGCGTGTGCTCGATCTCCGCCCGCACGGCACCGTAGGCCGTGTACACTGCGTTCGATTTGGGCGCAAGGCAAAGATAGACGACAGCTTCGGCAAGCGCGAGGTCGCCTTCCGGCGAGCCAAGAAACTCCATGGCCTGCTTGGCGGAGAGGCAGAGATTGAGCGCCTCCGGCGCGGCCAGGCCGATATCTTCGACCGCCATGCGCACCACGCGGCGCGCGAGGTAGAATGGGTCCTCACCGGCGGCGAACATGCGCGCCAGCCAGTAGAGCGCCGCGTCGGGGTCCGAGTTGCGCACGCTCTTGTGCAGCGCGGAGATCAGGTTGTAGTGCTCCTCGCCGGACTTGTCGTACATCAGCACGCGCTGCTGGACCGCTTCCGCGGCTCTACTTTCGGAGATGTGCTTGCTCTCATCGGAAGCGGCCAGTTGCGCGGCCACTTCGAGTGTGTTGCAGGCGTTGCGGCAATCTCCGGATGAGTAACTCGCGATCAGGTCGAGGGCTTCATCGTCGGCCGTCAACTCCATAGCGCCCAGCCCTCGCTCGCGGTCTTCGAGCGCGCGCCGCAGCAACGCCGCGATGCGTTCTTCGCTGAGCGGATGCAGTACGTAGACGCGGCAGCGCGACAGCAGCGCGGAGATGATTTCGAAGGACGGGTTCTCGGTAGTGGCGCCGATCAGACGGATGGTGCCGCGTTCCACATAAGGCAGGAATGCGTCCTGCTGCGCCTTGTTGAAGCGGTGAATCTCGTCCACAAACAGGATGGTGCGCGAGTGCATCTCGGCGGCGCGCGCGGCGTCGGCCATCACCAGCTTGATCTCCTTGATGCCGCTCATGACGGCCGAGAACTCGACAAAACTTGCCCGCGTGGTCTCGGCAATGATCTTGGCCAGCGTAGTTTTGCCCACGCCGGGAGGGCCCCACAAGATCATCGACTGCGGATCGTCGCGCTCGATCTGCACGCGCAGCGGCTTGCCCGGGCCGAGCAGGTGCTCCTGGCCGCTGTATTCCTCGAGCGTTCGCGGCCGCATCCGCTCCGCCAGCGGCGCCGCTGCGCGGGGCAGGCTTTTGGATGAGTGTTGTGGAATGGCGGATGGATCGTCCGGCTGGCCGTCGAAGAGGCTCATCGCGAACCGCCCAAATGATCCAGCCGTCCGCCGCTCCGGACAGACCGCTGCTGCGATGCTTCGTAGAGCAGCACGCTGGCGGCTACGGCGGCGTTCAGGCTCTCGACGGCGCCGGGGCAGGGGATGGTAATTGCTCCATCGGCCTTGGCTGCCAGCTCTTCGGGGACGCCATTGCCTTCATTGCCGATGAAGATCGCCACCGGCCCGGCCAGGTCCACGAGATCGGCAGGTTGCGCGGCGTGCACAGTGGAAGCGAAGATCCTCGCTCCCGCCTCGCGCAGGCGGGCAATGCACTCCGACTCACTCACACACAAAATGGGAACGCGGAAGACGCTTCCGGCCGAGCCTCGAACCGCTTTGGGATTCCAGGCGCTCACGGTTCCCGGTAACGCCACAACACCGTTGGCGCCAAAGGCCTCGGCGGAGCGCAGGATCGTTCCCAGGTTGCCGGGATCCTGCAAGCCGGCCAGCACCAGGACCAGCGGCGTACCCTTGCGGTGGGTGCCAAGGACATGCGCCCAGGTCCAGTCCGGCCGCTCGACCATCGCGGCCACCGGCTGGGGCGTTTCCGTGGCCAGGGCCTCGTCGAGCAGGTTTCGCGGCAGCAGCAGGGTTTCGGTTCCCGGCGCCAGAGGCAGTCCCTCGATCAGGTGCTCAAAGCCGGCCGCCACAAACACGGCTTGAACTCGCAGCCCCGCGCGCAGGGCCTCCGCCAGCAGATTCGGACCCTCAATCCCAGCCAGTTCTCCGGCCCCCCGCCCTGGCGAGGCCAGTGCCCGGCGGAGCTGCTTCAAGCGCGCGTTTTGCTTACTCTGTACAATACGAAATGACATTTCGAGCGAAACTTAACTTCGCTCCAGCGATTTTAAGCCGTTTCGCTCCGTGAGCGGGGCCAGTCGGACCCGTTCACCTTGCACCGCATCCGGTGCTGTGATAGTTTCCGTCTTTGTGGCGTCTGCATTTCGCCAGCCGAGGTAGACCTTCTTGTCCGCGGAGATCCTGCGCGTCCATCCCGATGAACCTCAACCGGACCGGGTCGACTATATCGTCTCCTGCCTGCGCAAGGGGGACGTCATCGCCTTGCCCACCGACACGTTTTACGGCCTGGCCGTGGACCCGGTGAACCTGCGCGCGGTGGAACAGATCTACCAGTTGAAGACGCGGCAAAGGCACAAGCCGCTTTCGCTGCTGATTGCTTCCGTAGAGCAGGCCTATGAGCTGGGCCGCGCCACAGATCCGCTTTTCGACCGGCTCGCGGAGCGCTTTTGGCCGGGACCCCTCACGAT
>JBAUBR010000521.1:0-2427 GCA_049676965.1 Occallatibacter sp. | reverse complement strand
GGCTCAGTTCCAATGAGATGAATATTGCGCAAAGATCGGCCCGGATCGTGGTCGGTGCTAATTGATCAGCTACGTTTTGCATGGTCGCCTCCAGAGTGGGTGGTAAGCGACCTCATGCTCCCAAGTCGCCGGTCGCTACCACCGCCTCATGGGATCTCGAAAAGGACGATGTGCAGGCCGACCCGACTGCAATTTCGGGGAAGGCTGATACGGCTGGGCGAGATGAGCGAAGACGACGCCCAGTCGCTGCACCGGGGTACTGGCGGCGGCACGTACACAAGGAAAGCGCACGCAACACGGGAAGCCCCAGAGCGTGGTCAGGTTATGAATGACAGGATCAACCGGACGCCCGTGAGGGAGAGGCCGGGCGCTATGGGGTGGCGGAGAGGTTCGTAGTGTGTGCTGGGCAGCGCGTGAGTCAGGGGGGTTGAAGTCCCCTCGGCGCTCGGATGAGGAGCGCCGTATCCGAAAGCGGGGGTAATGCCTCGCTGGCCGGGAAAGCAGGGCGGTATGGAGAAGCCTAAACGGGCACGAAGGCGAAAGCCGGACACAGCCAAGGCGGACCTGGAGCCGGTTGCTCGAGTACCGGAGGGCAGGGTGTCCAGAGCGATCTGGAATCCGAAGGGCATGAGGAGAAGTATCGGGCTGTAGTCAATGGGGGCCACCCCGAAGACGAACAGGTCGGCCAAAGATGGGGCAAGGTCGAGCCCGCACTATGGGGGCGAAGGCGTTTCTCATTCACCCATCGCACCAAGGTGTTTGCTGGCGGCACGATACGGAAGATTCACGTGTGACCCCAGGAGACCTGCATGCGTCCCGGCTGCAAGCCGGGTAGGCGACCCTATAAGCGAAAGCGAAATGGGAACCGATGCTCATGCAGGAGTCGGAGAACGTAATAGTACCTGAAGCGCGAGACGAATAACTCGCGTGACCGGAGACGGCGGATCGTGAGTGATCCGGGGAAGGACGTTCGTGGAGGGTTCGGGACAGGATCGGTCGAGACAGATGAGAAAGGAGCGTGCAGATGGAAAGTTCCCTATGTGAAAAACCCGAACGACACGCGCCCAGGAGACTGTCGGACCATCTCGTCCTCGAAGGTCTGAAGCGGAAGGTCCACTCACTGGTGGACAAAGTCTACTCACGCACGAACTTGAAGCTTGCGTGGGAGCGCGTTCGAGCCAATCGGGGGAGTGGCGGCACAGATGGAATAAGTATCGAAGATTTCGAGGCCCATCTGGAGATCAATCTAGACAGGCTGCATCGAGAGCTTCGAGACGGAACCTATCAACCGCAACCCGTGCGACGGATAGAGATACCGAAAAGAGGAGCTCCGGGGAAGACGAGGCCGTTAGGCATTCCCTCGGTCTACGACCGCGTGTGCCAACAGGCTATGGTCAACCGTCTGGAGCCGATCTTTGAGGAAGTCTTCGATCCGAGCAGCTTTGGGTATCGGAAGGGTCGCAAGACGGCCGACGCCCTGAGCAAGATTTGGCGCGAAGTGGAGGCTGGAAACGAGTGGATCGTCGACGCGGATCTAAAAGACTATTTTGGGTCCGTGGACCACGAAAAGCTCATGGCTCTTATCGGGAAGCAAGTCGCCGATGGCCGAGTGCTGAAGCTCATTCAGCAAACGCTCACGGCGGGCTACCAAGAGGAGGGTCGCCAGTATGCAACTCCACGGGGAACCCCGCAGGGCGGGGTCATCTCGCCGCTGCTGAGCAATATCCTTCTCACTCCCTTCGACAAGGAGATGAGGCGGCAAGGGTATCAACTCACACGGTGGGCGGATGACTGGGTGGTGACCTGTCGAACTCGAGCCGAAGCCGAACATGTTTTGGCTCGGGCGGCAAAGATTCTCGAACAACTCGGCGTCACGCTCAACCGGGACAAGACCCGGATTGTGCACGTGGCCCATGGGTTCGAGTTTCTGGGATTTAAGATCAAACGTGGAAAAAGACAGTTCAATCAGTCCCACGAACGGATCAAATCCAAGCTGACGCGACAGCGTCTCTACGCCATTCCCACGCAGAAGTCGGTTGACCGATTCAAAGACCAGATCAGGGCTCTCACGAAGAGGCGTGTGCCTCTACGAATGGGCGAGTTGATCAAGGCGATCAACCCGATCGTCCGAGGATGGGGAAACTACTTTTGCCGCTCTCATGTCAGAAAAGTCTTTCATCAGCTGGATGGCTGGATTGTGCGACGGCTCTGGTCCCACCACGCGAAGCGATGGAGGAACACAAGCTGGAAGCACTATCCGACGAAACGGCTGCGGGGCGACGAGTTCAAGCTGATTGGCCTAGTCTCTCTGATACCGTCGCTTCAGGCTGCGCAAGCCCATCCATGAAAGCTGGATGCGGGAAAACTGCACGTCCAGTTTGAGCGGCGGACGGAGGCAAGCGCGAAGGCAACTGAGCGCGCCTCCTC
>JBAUBR010000520.1:0-27625 GCA_049676965.1 Occallatibacter sp. | reverse complement strand
CTGCTCCAGCCGCGCCGCCAGCGCCGACGGCCGATCTTCGGTCTGCGCGCCGTGCATCTCTTCGAGCTCCACCCACAAGTCCACGCCGCGCACCTTGCGCCTACGCAGCGCGTCCGCCGAGCGGCTCATCGCCACCCGCCGCAGCCAGAAGCAGGCGTGCGAGGGCGATTCGAGTTTGCTCATGTGCTTGTCCAGCTCCAGAAAAACATCCTGCGCAATCTCTTCCGCCAGGCCGCGATCGCCGGTCATTCGCAATGCCAGCGAAAAGACCATCGACTGGTGCTCGTCCACAAGTGCTTCGAAATCAGGCTGCCAGTCATGGGCCATAGCGTTCGTTGCTACTCTCTTATCCGCAGAAATTCCCGCGCAGGGATGCAGTGAGTACGCGACCGGGCGAAAAAGTTCTGAAGATGGATACTGGTAGACCCAAATGCAACTGGAGCAGTGAGCGCCGAGTCTTGTGAGCACGCAAAGGATGGTGACGAAAGTTTGAAAGCATGTTGAATACATGTCGCCCGCAAAACCCGATGCACACCGAAGAAAGCCGAAAAAACGGGAGTCGAAGTATTCAACTTCTTCGCCTTTTTCCGGTAATCTCAGAAAATGCCGAAGGGCCTTGGCGATTGCATTTCTGAGCATCAGGCCTTTGGCAAATAAGATCGATCGGTTAGAATAACCAGATGCCCGATCAAACAATTTCGAGCAATGCGACCGGACAAAATTCCCGCTGGGTTCTCTTGCTTGCGGGAGCTTTGTCCGTAACATCGGCCGGCGCGCTCTTCACCATCTGTACGGTGAACGTGCAGGCGGATGCTTTGCTTCCTCGACCTGCATCGACCCTTCCTCCTACTGTGAAGTGGGCGGATTCCGCTCCCGGTGCTCCCGAGCCGGAAAAGATCCTCGTTCCGATCCATCGGCTGCGCGGTATTGCTTCCTGGTATGGCTCGGCGCTGAATGGCCGTCCAACAGCGAACGGTGAATTGTTCGACATGTATGCCATGACCGCATGTCACCCTACATTGCCGTTCGGCACACTGGTGCGCGTGGTCAATCTCACCAATAAGAAGTCCGTTGTGGTCCGCATCAACGATCGCGGTCCGCTGGTGCGGGGGCGAATCATCGACCTCTCGTATGCCGCGGCCCAGGAGTTGAGTATGACCGAGCGCGGCATCGCCCGGGTGGCGCTGGAAATTGTTTCTCCCCGGCGGCCACGGCACGCCGGGAATTAGCTCCACGCTCGTTCTATAGCCTGCGGTTCTCGATGCAACGAAAGCTTTGTATCAGGGCACGACTTCAGTCGTGCCGCAAGGGGCGCAGAATGAACCTGGGCTTTAGTGTCTGCGAGAGAACTAGCTTCGACGGCAATATACTGGGATCAACGAATTCCTAAAGCCCAACATATTGCGGTCAAACCTGCTGAAAATGGGGCTCTCACGCAGACACTTTAGCCCCTGAGCTAAGCTCTTCGATGTTTCACCGGGAGTCGCGCCCCTTTTCGCCGCTCTTTCGTGAGCAGTTACATCAGACGGCGAATCGATATCTCAATTCACTTAGTCATGCGCCCATTACTTAGCCAGGCTATTATCTTAGCTAAGTCAATAAGTTCATTTCTAAGTCTATGATCTATTGTGGGCTATTACTCACTATAGAAACAGCTATCGATGTGTTACTCTCCGCTCCGGTTTCGGCGCGGCAGGGCTGAAGCAATCGAGGTGAAGATCGAATATTCCGCCGTCCAGTTTCTCTACCTGTCCTTCAACTAACTTCCGCACTGCAATTGGGCCGCCCTTGGCGCGCAGATTCAGCACTAACTCGTGCCGATTTGTGGGTGACGCATCCAAATCTCCTTCGACGACCGGCTCTTCGCCGTTGTTGCACATTGCAGCTTTCAGCCAGCCTGTTGGCGAGCTATCGAAAACCTTCATGTGGACGAGGGCAACTCCCGCAGCCGTTATTGCCTTGTCGATTGAATCCAGGAACGGACCAAGCATCGATGGCGGAGAGACGGCAACGACCGGTTCAAAGTTGAAACTCAGATTGAGCCACGCCAATGCTGCTTCGGCTCGTGCGTAACGGGCATAGTCGATTTCAAGAATCGTCTTGCCTGGCTCGATGTGGCCGAATAGAACTTCATCCAGCCACTCTTGTACGCCGACGCCTGTAATTGCGCTCAAATGTCTCGACTCCACGCCAGGAATCGCCGGCACGTCGGGATGGAGATCGGCCTTGGTCATGCACACGAGGTCGGCCTCCTGCAACTGCTTTTGAAAAAGGAAGGCAAGATCGGGGTCGGTATCTTCGCGAAGTAATGCGGCGGCCCGCGCCGGATCGACCAGCACGGTGAACGGCGCGAGTTTGTAGCGCCCGAAGTCTTCACGAAGAGGGCCGAGAACCGTCGCGGAAATATCGGTGCAGCTCCCGACCGGCTCGGCAAAGATGACATCCGGCGACCAAGCCTGCAACTCTTCAATAACCGTCTGCAACGCAGAGAACCGGCAGCAGAAGCAACCACCGGTAACTTCGCCTGCATGCAAGCCGTGCTGTTCGGCGTGGCGTGTATCCACCAGCTCTGTACCCTGGTCGTTCAGGATCACCGCGCTGCGCAGCCCGCGCTGCCGCAGCATGCGGGCCGCGGCGAGAATCAGGCTGGTCTTGCCCGATCCGAGAAACCCGCCGACCACAACGATGGATGGCCTTTGCCGATCTACGCGTGCGCTCAATCCCGCACCTCGATCTCGAATTCATCTTTCGCGGCAAGATGCAAGGTATCTTCGAACGCTACTACCGCCCGGTCTCCGCGCCGATCGAACTTATGCTCGATCGCGCGTCCGCCGCTGCGTAGCGACGCGGTTGTTCCCGAAGCCGAAATCTCGCAGGAGCGGCAGGTGAGCGATCCAGTCAGCACCTTCAATGTAAAGATGGTGCTGCCTGCCTGGCGGCGCAATGAAAACGTGCCCCATCCTGTACCGGTTGCCCACAGACATTGAAAATTGGCGCCCGGTGCCGGAGGAACCGCAACGACTGAAGCACTGGATCCGTCGTATCTGAATCCGCCCAACGCGAGAATCGTGGACCACGCCGACATGGCGCGCGCATAGTGGTGCCCGCACTCGGCCTCGTCCCAGGGATTGCGCTTTTCGCCGTCGTAGCGCAGGCGTGTGTTGCGCACCACTTCCATGCCTTCATCGATCATGCCCCACGACATCATCAGCGCCGCCACCGTGTATTCGAGGCCCGTGAATACCTCGGGAAAGTAGGGAAAGGGAATGCGCGGCCGCTCGGTCTTTGCATAATCGCAGACGATTACCGCAGCTTCATCGTTCAGTGCGAATGTTCTCGCAACGTTGTCATGGTCGACGAGGCTGCGTTTCATGTTGTAGCGGGAAATCGATTGCAGCGTCGCGCGAATGTGCTCCGGCAATATCAGCGGTCCCAAGCCACCGGCATCGCCAAGGTATTGCCCCACGAGTTGATCGACGAGGCAGCCGGCGCCGACCTGGTACTCCGGACTCTCTGTGTTCTCCGATCCCATATCGCTGCGCAGGTTCTTGGCGATTTGGTCCGCGCGAAACCCGCGCACTTTCTGGATGTAATATTCGCCGTTGAATAAGTTGGCGTCGATCCACTTACTCCCATTTTCGAAGAGACTGCGATAAGTCTGTGCGGATGTTGAATCGCCGGCAGCGCGGGCCATCTCCTCGCTGGCGCGCAGCGCGCCGAGATAATAGATGCCGCACAACGGGTTCGGCCCGTAGAACTCGACGTCGTACGTGTTGTGCTGCACGCCCTCCATCACTCCGTCGCGGTTGGCGTCCCATCCGCCCGGAATCCACGCAAACTCGAGCGCCTTTTTCGCGCGTGGCCATGTAGCGCGCAGCAGCGCATCGTCGCCGGAGATCTTCCAGTCGAGCCACGCGTGCATGATTTGCCCCATCTGCCCATCGGCTGCCGCAAACCCCGAGCGCGCCTTGCCATCGGGCAGCAATTGGCGGAAGTGGATCGCGCCGGCATCGTCCATGGAGTAGCCGAATGCACTGCGGCGCAGCGAGCGGGCAAACGACGGGAACAAGAACGGAGTGACGGTCTCGTAGTTCCACACGTGCGTGCAATTGCCAAAGCAGCAGCCGCGCGTGTCGTCGCTGCCTTCGAAGGCGTGGAATTCGCCATCGGCGGTGCGAAAACACGTGGTGGTCGCCAGCGTGGAGAGATTCGCGCTCGCCGCATCCTTTACCGCGGCGGGAATGGTGCTCTCGCGCAAGGCATCGGCAAACATGCAGGTGCGCGCTTCCAGCGATTCCAGATTTGCCGCAGAGTAGATTACGGCGTCCCACGCGCTTTTGAAGCGAACCGCATAGTAGTTTCCGATGATGGTTTTTCCCTCGCCAGGCGGAGATTCCCAGCCGCACCAATCGGGCGTACGATTGGGAAAACGCCAGCCGAGCAGAAACTGAAAAGTTGCCGACCGGCCTGGAGCGATCGCTTTTTGCAGGCAGAGCGCACCGACGTTGTTTTGCGATTCCGGCGGAGCTCCAAGATTCCCCGACTTTGAAAACTGGTCCCAGAAGAGAAGCGGCGAATTCCACCAACGCCCCGCGGGCCAACCCTTCCAGTGTGAAACCTGCCCGCCGGAATCGGCGGTCGCAGCAAGGACAAATTCGCCGGCCATCGGGTCATCCGCGGCCAGCGCCGGATTGCTCATCACGAGTCCGACAATTCCATCTGCTTCGCGATACTCGTTCACCCGCTTGTCATCGGACTTGTCACCTGCGCTTACGGGATTGTCGATCGAGAAGGCAATGCCGATATTGGCCTCTTCACTTCCGGAGTTCGTCACGCGATAACGCAAAATCGCCACCGGCAATCCAGAGTCATCCGGCTCGTGCGGAATGAAGGGCGAGAAAGCGTCGAGTTCCACTTTCACGGGCAGCGTGCGATCTTCGAAATCGATTTGCGCCAGCGGATACTCGCCGCGAAAAACAGCCGACTCAAGCCGGCTCAGTCCCGGAGCATTGCTCGATCCCAGGCCATCTTGACCTTCGTAGGGCGGCAGGATTCGCGACTCAAGGACGCGCGCCACGGGCTTGCTGCCGCCGGCCTGCGCCCAAATTGACGGAAACGAATACGACGGGCGAAAGCCCTTATTGGGGCGATTGAAGATCTCCCAATTGATCAGTTGGCCGCGCCCGCCTAATCCGATGCTGCCTGCGGCGACACCGCCCAGAGGAAAAGAGATCATGCGCAATTGGCGGCCCTGAAAGCGTCGCGGATAGCTGAAGCCTTCGCGGTCCGCAGCAGGATTATCGTTCGTGCGCGGTGCTGGCTCCGCACTGAATGCGCTCCAATGCTCGGCCTGCGTCGCCGCGCCCAACGCAGCAGCTGAGCGTTTGAGGAATTTGCGACGATCGAGTCCCGGCGTGTCCGGCATACGCGAAGAATGATACGTGGTCTGATGCAGGCGTGGCAGGCATTCGCGGCAGAGCACCGCAAACTTTCGCAGAGGCGCCGCTATTTCTTCCCGAGATCCTTGAGCACGGCCATCGCGGCATTGCGGCCATTGATGCCGATCACGCTGCCGCCGGGATGGGTGCAGGCGCCGCAGAGATACAGGCCGCGCATGGGTGTGCGCGCGGCCAGGCGATCGGCCCACATGTAGGCGGGCAGGCACTCGCCCTGGAAGATATGCCCGCCGGTGAGGCCTACCTTGCGTTCGATATCCGGAGGCCCGAGCACCTGCGCGTCGATCACGGCATCCGGGATATTGGAACAGAAGCGCGCCAACGAATCGAGGGCCAGTTTGCGCACCTCCGCGCGGCGCGAGTCCCAATCGCCTTCGGCGAATGCGTAAGGCACATACTGCGCAAAGACGCTCATAGTGTGCGTGCCGTTGGGAACGACGGACCGGTCATGCACGCTCTGGAAGTAAAGCTCGCACCACAAATGCCCAGGCAGTTCGCCGCGACGCGCAGCGGTGAAGCCTTGCTTCCATTCCTCCTTGGTGAGCGGCGCATTGATCTGGCCGTAGTGATGCGGTTTGTCCGTGCCTGGCCGCGCGGTAAAGTTGGGCAGCTCACGTAAGTGCACGTTGAGCTTGACGGTACAGCCTTCGATGGGAACGCGCTCGACCTGTGCGCGCCATGCGTCATCGGCGGCGTTTCCGAGCAAGCGCAGCGTCCGGCGCGGATCGGCGTTCGAAATGACAACGGGCGCGGCGATGCGCTCGCCGCCCTCAAGCAGCACACCTTCGCCGGGCATAATCGCGGCCACCGGCACACCCGCTACGACCGTCGCGCCGGCCTCACGCGCGGCGTCGCAAAAATAAAACGACACCATGCCCATGCCGCCGCGCACATAGCCCCACATTCCCGGCATTCCGCCCAGGCGGCCCGAAGCATGGTGAAAGCGTATCGATGCGGTGCCGGGATCGAAGGGGCTGGCGTTGGTGCCGATCACTCCCTGGCCGAGCAGCGAAATCTGCAACCGTTCGTCCTGCAGATAGTTTTCGACGTATTCGGCCATCGACCACTCGAAGAGCAGGGCGCGGGCTTCGGCGTCGTTGCCGAGGCGATCTTCAATCTGTTGGCGCGTTGGCGGCTCACCGAGCCAGACGTCGCCGGCGTACGCAGCAAACCCCTTGGTGTGTGCGGTGGGCGGCGGACGCAGCGCGTTGCGCAGCCGGCGCAGCACGTCGCTCATTTCGCGCCAGCCTTCTTCGTCGCCGGGTGCGAGCGCGCGCACCTCGGCAGCGCAGCGCTCGTCATCGTCCCAGAGTTGCACGCTCGAACCGTCTAGAAAGGGGACGAAAAGACCCCCGCTGGCCGGCGTCCACGTGTAGCCGCGCCGCGGCAGGTCAAGCTCTTCGATCACCAGCGGATGCAGCAGCCCCGCAAGGTAAGCGCACGGCGACATCTTCACGCCGGGAAACGGCTCCTCGATGGTGCAGGCGCCACCGACGCGGGCGCGGCTTTCTATGACCAGCACGCGCTGCTCGCCGCGCGCGAGATACGCCGCGCATGCCAGGCCGTTGTGGCCCGCGCCGACAATGATCGCATCCCAGCGGCGAGCCGCCAGCTCGCGCACGGGAACCGGCAGCCCCACCTCGCCAAGCACAGCCGCAGTTGGAGAACTCGACACGGTTCTACGCTAACATCTCCGCAATCGATCCTGCGAGAAGACGGCAACGATTGGAGCCGCTGCCCACGCTCTGGGAGCCTACCGTGCTCTTCAAGAAATTGTCGCCCGAAGATCTCGACCTTCAAAGTGGTTCAGTCCATGATTGCGTTCCGTGCACGCGGCGGGTCGAGTGTGCTCCCGCCGCGCGCCGGCCCGGCGCAGGTTCGTTCCAAAATTGAATTTCTGCCCGCGGCCGGAACGCTTCGCTTAGTATTGCGGGGCCAATTGCGGCGTCATCCCGCGATAATCCCCGCGCAGTTTCACGCGGCTGGTGTGCACGTCGTAGCTGGCGCCCGGCAGCAGCGATTCCAGCACGAACGTATCCATGCGGCCGGCTTTCAGCTCGCTATAGCGATACACGCCCACTTCACCTTCGCCGGTCTCCGTTCCGTCGATCGGCGCGTCCAGGAACCGCTGCGCGTCGGCCACAGTGGGTGCGGCGTGCGTCTCGCCTTCGGTCAGGCTTTCGGCCGCGTAGGAACGCACCAGCTTGGTCCAGTAGCGCGAGAGCAGCTCGGTATCGGCGAACAGATCCGCCCAAACAATCTCGCCGCGCACGGCAACAACTATCCCGACAGCCTGTTCCTGGCGCAGCTTTGCCAGCACCTGCTCGCGCGACTTCATCACTGGCGCCGCCGCCTCATCCACCTTGGCGCTCACGGAGCCATCCAGCATAGCTTTGGCGTAGCTGGTTGTATTGAGAGAGCCGGCCTCCCCGCTTTGCACGGTAACAGTGGCCGAAGTAGCGGGCGGCGCAGCCGCCATTTGCGCTATGCTTCCATGCACCGAATTCCAAACTTCCTGCTGATTCTTCGCCACCATGGCCTGTTGCCGCACCGTGGGCTGGACCATGAAGCCCTCAATTGGCGATTTAGCCGTGGCGCCAAACTTGGCCGAGCTCTCGGTCCAGCGGCCCGGCTCGATGCAGAAAACCGAGAGATCGATCGGGTCGCTGCCTGCCGGCACAATGCGGTCCTTGGCGATCACGCGATCCTGTTTTCCGCCGGTGACGATCTCGCCCGCAAGCAGCAACAGGGGCTTATCGGAGTTGTTGACCAGGACCAGCGTGTTGACCTGGTCTGCGCCCATGCGGTAGCTCGGCGCGGGGTGCGCGTCACCCCTGGGCCGGATCAGGCCCTGCACGCGTCCCGCTTCGGTCACTTCCACCTGGCCGCTCTTGATTCCCTCGTCTAACGTGAGAAACGGCGTTGCGCCCGGCGTCTTTCCATCCTCCCTGACCACCGGGAACAGCAGCAGATTGCCGCTCTCGATCGGAGCCAGCACACGGTACTCGCCGTTGCCAATTCCCGCCGGCGCTCCTGCCGCTCCCACTTCACTCCCCTGCTCAAACGCCGCCAGCATACACACCGCGGCTGCGGCAATTCCAACCCCGATGAGACGATTCATAGCGCTCCTTTGCCGCCGGCGACTCAGCCGGACCGGTGACTCAGGAACGCAATTGCGGAAGGTTCTTGCAAAGATTTTTTGAACCCGCCGAGCGAAACCGCCGCAGGCTCAGTCGACAGGCGAGCGATCAGCAAGGATCATCGGGTCGCCAGCAGTTCTCCGATGCGCGAATGATAACTGCGGCTCATGGATACCTTTTGGCCGTTGACCAGGATCACGCTGAATTCGCTCTGCGCGTTGCTGCGCACTTCTTTTACATAGTGCAGATTGACGATCGCGGAACGATGCACGCGCAGGAACATGCGCGGATCGAGCCTCTCTTCGATCCTAGCCATGGTTTCGCGCAGCAGGTGCGTCTCCGTCGCTGTGCAAATGCGAACATAGTTCTCTTCGGCCGCGATCCAGCGGATCTCAGAAACCGGAAGGAACAGAATCCGCCCGCGGGATTTGAAGACCATGCGCGTGCTGTGCGCCTTACCGTTCTGCCCGTTCCTGCCGCCGTTTCCATCGCCGTGGCGCGATCGCGCGATCTGCTCGCTCGCCCTCTGCACCGCGGCGTGCAGCCGTTCGGCGGAAAATGGTTTGAGCAGATAATCGACAGCGTGGATATCGAATGCACGCAGGGCATAAGAATCGTACGCGGTCGTAAAAATCGTAAGGGGCATGTGAACGCCCTCGCACTTAGCCAGTTCGCCGAGAATATCGAATCCGTCCCTGCCGGGCATTCGAATGTCGAGAAAGAGCAGATCGGGCGAGGTGGCGCGAACAAGATCGATGGTTTCGGAAGCCGTAGCTCCTTCGCCGGCAATCTCAATCTCCGCTTCTTCGCGCAGCAGCTCGCGGAGTTTGTGCCTCGCCAATACTTCGTCATCAGCCAAGATAGCGCGTATCAAAGTGACCTTCTCCGTTATAAGTGCGTTCGTTGACTTACCTGGATCGGTTACTTCCTCTATCGAACTGGGATGAAATGCCGGAATTTACAGTCGAATTGCAAAAGGAGATCGCCAGGCCGCCACGTCAGGGCAATCTCCACGCCTCTGATCGTGCAAATCCGGTTCCAAAGGGCTGCATTCTTTCGGCGGATTGAAAACACGCCACTTAGCTTTCTTCGCTTTGGCCGTATCTCTCGCCGGGATTGCCCGAATCCGGACGCGGCTGTCCGAGTTCGGACACTTTTCAGCCGGCTTTTCAGAGCTCGAGAGCGAATGAACTCCAGTGCGCCTTCCCACCGCGGCCGGTCGCGGACCGGTATGCGGCAATGTACCCCCCATCGTCCATCGATAACTTGGCAGTAGTGCCGGCTGGAGGAAAATTAGTTGGAATGCGGTTCCATCTCAAGGAGAGATAGAACCCATCTAAATCTTTCGTCGCGCCGATTCGAAATTCGAGCTATCAATTAGAAAGCGAGCAAGTTTCGGGAAGACTCTCGATGTTGTCCTGGATCATGATCGATTCCGGTTTCGGATTCCGCTGGAGGTAAGCCGATGAGATCCGCAACCGGCGTTTTGAGGCTTCTGCTTTCGACTGCTTCCGGGCGTCATTCATCCCGATACGCCGGCGTTCTGCGGCGACTTTGCGGCCGCCTTCGGTATCTCTCAGCCTGGTCTTCCCTTTTTGTGACGAGTTGCGCCTTACCGATGACAAAGATGCCAAGAGCCTGACTCCAATGGCTTGCGGGTGAGACGAACCTCCCGGGATTTCGGGAACGAAGCCGGTTACATGCCGTATGTCAGAAAGTCTACGGAACATTGGTTGCATGCTTCGTGGGATCGAGTGACGAACTCATCGACTTTGGAGGATGGCCATGATGCACACGCATTTATATCGCATTTGCGCATCCGCGATTCGCTTCGCGGCGTTCGCATCAATCCTGGTCGCAATGGTGACGCCTCGCCCCGCCCGGGCCGCGGATGAAAGCATTCCCCACCTTCAAGCTGCTGCCGACAGGGGATTTGTGCCTCAGGAGATCGAGTTGGCGGCAGCGTTCTTCACGGGCAGCGGCGTAACGCAGGATTTGCAAATGGCGGCCTATTGGTATGAGAAGGCCGCGGAAAGCGGAGACCCTGAGGCGGAGAACGAGATCGGGTTCCTTTATCAAACCGGTGCGGGCGTGCCCGTTGACCAGACGCACGCGCTGCACTGGTATCAGTTGTCCGCCGCGTCGGGATTCGTGAAGGCGAAGGTGAATCTCGGCGTGATGTACGTCTGGGGTATCGCCGTTCGCAAGAACGAGGAACTGGCCGCGCAGTTATTCCGCGAGGCGGCGGCGAATGGCAGCGGAGCGGGGGCCAGTTACCTGGGCGATATGTGCTACTTCGGAATCGGAATGAAGCAGGACAAAGCGGCCGCCGAAAACTGGTATGCAATTGGCGCCAAGTTGCGCGATCCTGTAGCCGCCTACAATCTGGCCTCGCTTTTTTCCGTAGAGACAGATCATCCACAGGATCTTCCCAAAGCTGCGGCGTTGTTGCGGGAGTCGGTATCAGCCGGTTATGTCCCGGCCATGCACTCGCTGGGGCGGCTGCTCGTCAACCATCCTGAATTGGCCCGGTCGGCCCAGGAGCCGCGCGTGCTGCTCGCGGATGCGTCCGGCGCCGGATCGTGGAGATCGACTGTATTGCTCGGCGTTCTTGCCCGCGAAGGCAAGGGCGCAGCCGCGGACCCCGAAACTGCCTACTACGAGTTTCAGGTTGCCATGCTGCAGGGCGGCGATGAGGCCAGGCGATTGCTCGCCAACGACATGATCGCTCTTTCGCCAAAAGTAAGCCCGGCGCGTGCCCAGGAGCTTGCTGCGAATGCCGCCGCGTGGTATAAGCAGCACTCATTGGCGCTCTCGTTCATATACAAAAAGGACGGGAACTCCAAGCGATTTCCCGCGCTCGCTCGCGCCGTTGCCGATCAATCCGTTCACGCCGGGCAGTTGATTCCTCCTCCACCGGCCTGATGGGTAACTTCGGCATTGGGCGCGGCAAGCAGTATGCAGCTACTGACGCGCGAAAGTTGAGGTAATTTACTGAAGCCCTTGCTCGGAAAGAACGCACGCTTTCAGCCGGTGTTCATGCATCCGGCCATCTTCATAGGCCTTTCTGTCTCATTGGGCATCCTCTTTGCCTTGCAGTATTGGGTGAGCCTGCGCATCTGGGGCTATCACGTCGATTTGCACATCCTGCTCGAAGCGCTGGAATCGTGGGGCTTGAATTATTTTCTCTGGGGCTGTGTCTGCTGGGTGCTCTGGTGGCGATTGGGCGCCTTCATCCGGAAGGCAAACTTCGTTTGCATCGTAACCAGGGTGTTGCCCCTCAGCATTTTCACTAGCATCGCGGAGGAAATGCTCTGGGTTCTCTGTTTCCCGACTTTTCCGCTTAACCGCCCGCACATGGCCTATTGGCAAAGGCTGGCGTTCCATTTGTACGCGGATATGTTCGATAACATGGTGATCTTTTGGTGCGCCTTTCTGCTTTTTCGCGGCATTGGTTACTACCAGATGTACCGGGAGAAGGAACATGCGGCGGCGGAGTTGGAAGTGCGCCTGGCAAATGCACAGATATCCGCCCTGCGCATGCAATTGAATCCACATTTCCTCTTTAACACCATGAACAGCATTTCCAGTCTTATGCGCACCGATGTGGGAGCAGCGGATACGATGCTGGAACAACTCGGCAGTTTGCTGCGTATCACGCTGAAACGCGGCGATGCACAGTTGATTCCATTGCGCGACGAGATGGAGTTCATCGAGCTGTACCTCGCCATGCAGGACCGCAGGTTTGGAAGCCGCGTGCGCCAGACCGTATCGATCGACAGCGAGCTGCACGATGCCATTGTGCCGGCGATGATTCTGCAACCGATCGTGGAGAACGCTTACGCGCACGGCTTGTCCAAACTGGACCACGGCGGATTGCTTGCCATCGAAGCTCGTCGCGAGGGCCGCCGCATCAAGCTATTGGTCATCAATACCGGGATCGGCCTGCGAGCTTCCGCGGGCAACGGGTCGTCCGGCCGGGGTCTGGGATTGTCGAACGTCAGGGCGCGATTGCGGTTACACTACGGCCCGGATCACGAATTCTTCATCCGTGAGTTAGGCCAGGACAAAGTTCAAGTCAGTATAACTCTTCCCCTCACGTTATGCGATGGAGAAGAGGAACATATCACAAGGTTTGGTGCGGAATGATTCACGTTGTCATGGCGGACGATGAAGTGCTGGCCAGGCAGAAACTGCGCCAGTTTCTTCGCGACGAATCGGATCTTGAAATCGTCGGCGAAAGTGCGACAGCCTCGGAGACCGTCGAGTTAGTCCGTCTCGCCAAGCCGGAGCTCCTGTTTCTCGATATCCGTATGCCCGGGATGGATGGCTTCGACATTATCGCGGAGCTGACCTCGTGCGCCACGTGCCAGGTGCCGCGCATTATTTTCACTACCGCGTACGACCAATACGCAGTGCGGGCCTTCGAAATCCACGCGGTGGATTATCTGCTCAAGCCGTTCACGCAGGAGCGCTTCCGCAGCGCAATCCAGCGCGTCCGGCAGCAAATGAATGCTCCTGACCAGAGGCCGGAACCGGCAAACGGCCGCTCCGGCGAAGCCAGCCGCTATGCCACCCGCATCGTGTTCAAATCGCGGGGCCGCATTCTGTTTCTGCCGGTGTCGGAGATTCGCTGGATCGGAGCGGAGGAGAATTACGTTCGCATCTGCACGGAGAGCGAAAATCACCTGCTGCGCGAGACCATGGCCCATCTTGAAGAGAGGCTCGATCCGCAGATGTTTCTGCGCGTGCACCGCTCGTCGATCGTCAATCTTCAATATGTAAAGGAAGTTCGGACCGAACCGAACGGAGATTTCTCCGTGGTGCTTGTCAACGGGCAAAAGATTGCAATGAGCCGCAGTTATCGGTCGCGCGTCAGCGAGTGGCTTATTCGCAACTGAAGCCGTCTACAGATTTCTGCATCGACGGAGTCCATTTCCCCGCACGCTATGGCCGGGGTAAATGCGACCCGCCCCCGATTTCGGGCAGCCCGTCACGGAATCCTGCCGCCTGTCTGACTGATATAAGAAGGCACACCGCACTTCCCATGTAATTCAGAAATTCATAACTAATCAACTCGAAACACCGCAGGATTTATTTCTATGAGCTATCGAACGCGGTGACAGAAACTCCTCTGCAGTCGATTCATCATCCCATTGAGCCGCTTGTCACACTCGCGGCGCGAGGGCCAGCGTTTGGGCGCGCGCTTGCACCCCTGAAAGCACGGGGAAAGCTCTATGTCGCATGGTTCATTTGAAGTTCAGTCGCTTGCCGGGACAGGGCCGAGGCCATCCGGGCGCGAGTTCATGGACATATTCGCTTCGGTGCAGTTGGAGGCGGAGATGGAGCGGGTTCTTCACGCGCTCGCCGTGCCGGAATACATGGAAGCGTGGATGCAGCCCCCGGACGCAGAGCGAATCGAATGCCATTCCGATCCGAGGTCGTTTGACCGCTTTCGCATCGACCTGCTCTCCGAGCGCGGCCGGCAGAGAAGCATCTGTGGATCCTGCTTCCTGACCAAGCCGAATCGAATAACTTATATCTGGGAGACCGGGCCGATTGCCGAGGCCAGGTCGCTGGTGGAAATTCGCCTTTGGAGATATTTGACGAAATGCACAATCAAGCTCAAGCATAGCGGCCTCAGAACGTGGGCGGATCGGGATTGGCACGCCAAAATGTGGGACGCTTCGCTCAATAAGCTGCGCGTGCTAATGCAAGGAACCCGAGCCGGACCGCTGGGACTTGCGCATCGATGGGTCTAATCGATCAAAGCCCGCTCAAAAATGGAATTCGCGGCCCCGCCGCTTCCAGTTGCCCGTATGTGAATCTTGTGCGAGCCGCGGCGAAGCCGACGTGCGCATGACTCCAAGTGGCTGCTCGCCGTTAACACTCCGCAGTTCGAGCGAACAACTAAGCTTTTCGTCCCGCGATGTAAATTCACATAGCGCGGACCTCCGATAATCCAGTTTCACGTATTAACTTGCAGCTAGCCTCCGGAAACAAAGCTCGTTGAAGAGTGTGCTGCTCACTCCTCATAGTCATTTCGCCCTTCTCGGCGCACGTTTCGTCACTTCCGAATACTTTCACAATCAATTGGCTTTAAGTGTGCAAGATCGATTGCCCGTGATGAAGGGCATTCCTGAAGGGGTTTTGTGACGAAGCCAATCTTGCGGTCGACGAAAGCATAATTGCCGATGCCTGAGATGTATTCGTCGCATCGGTTGACCCGTCGGCGTGATTTGAAACCAGGTTGGAGCAGCTTCCAGGAGGAATCTATGAGATTCAAAGCACTTTGCATCACCGTGATTCTGACCGTCGCGGCATTGGGGCTCGAGACGCAATCGGTTGCGCAAGTCACCGCCGCGGCCATCCATGGAACTGTTACCGATACCTCTGGGGCCGTGGTTCCCAGTGCCGACGTCATGGTATTGAACACGAGCAATGGTATTTCCGCGGCGGTCAAATCTGACAATAAGGGTTATTACACGGTGACCCAATTGCAACCCGGCGGACCCTACACGGTAACCATCTCGGCAGCCGGCTTCACGAAGTCCGTCACCAACGGCGTGCAGCTCAATGTGAACGATAACCGGGAAATCAATGCGCAACTTCCTGTCGGTTCGGCCGCGCAGACGGTCGAAGTGCAGGCGGCCACCGTGCAGGTGGAGACGACCGAGACGCAACTGAAGATCGACATCCTCTCCGACGAAATCACGCAGATGCCATTGCTCGGACGCGACGCCACTATCCTTCAGAAAACGGCGCCCGGCGTGGTAGAGGCCGCCGATCGCCTTGGCGGTTTTTCCGCCAACGGCGCGCAAATCGAGCAGAACAGTTATCTTCTCGACGGTACCGACGTAAACGATTCGGCGCTGCAGGATGAAGGCTTGACGGTGAATCCCGACGCGATCGGTGAATTGGCGATCGTCACGAGCACCATTAATCCTGAGTACAGCCGCAATTCGGGCGCCATTCTCAACCAGACGCTCAAGTCGGGAACGAATGCATTCCACGGCGATGGCTTCGAGTTTTATCGAGACACATTTCTGAACACTCCCAACTATTTTTCGCTGGGGCAAAAGACACCGATTCATCAGAATGTTTACGGCGGCACATTGGGCGGGGCGGTGTTCAAAAACAAGTTGTTCTTCTTCCTGGCTTATCAGGGTACGAAGAGCAGCGCCGGCTTCACGCAAGAGACGCCGGTGTTCAGCAGCGATCAGCGCAACGGCGATTTCGGCGCGGATACGAACGACCTCACCAATGCGCCGAACTCCGCGGGGCTCTCCGGCAACCCTATGCCCTTCGCGCTCGAGGGTTGCGCGGCGGGAACGCCGTGGAACAAATGCGCGCCGATTGCACACGGAGCGATTGCCCCTGCGGGCTGGAACTCGATTGCAGCAAACTTATTCAAGACTTATGTCCCGAGTGGCAATGTGCTGAGCAACGGCTCCTCTCTCTATAACTTCAACGAAGGCACCTATCTCGATCAGGATCAGGGCATCATCCGTATCGACTACCACCCAACCCAGAAGGATACGCTGTGGGCTTCGAATGTCTTCGAATCCGAACCCTCCGGCGAATCGCTGCCCTACGGCGGCTCCACGCTGCCCGGCTTCTCCCAGGTGAACGCCGCCCATCTCAAAGTCTTCGACGCCGATTTTACCCATATCTTCAACTCGAGCACGATCAACGATCTGCGCGCCGGCTACTACCGCTTCAATTACGCCGCGGTCGAGCCTGCGCAGATCGTACCGCCGAGCAGCGTGGGGTTCGACATCACGCCGCAGGTCGCCGCCGCGGGACTGCCGGTCATAGACATCCTCGGATATTTCAATCTCGGCTTCAGCTATGAAGGCCCCCAGCCGCGCAAAGATACTAACCTGCTCGCGCAGGACATCTTCACCAAGATCATCGGCAATCATAGCGTGAAAATCGGCGCCAACTTCGAGCAGTTTGGCGTAGACAATCCTTACTATGCCGATAACTCCGGCATCTACAATTTCAACGGGAACGGCCCATTTTCGACAGGCGATCCGGCCATCGACTTTCTTCTCGGCATTCCCAGCACCTATGCACAGGATTCGGGCAGCATTATCGCCGCCATCTCCCGCGAATACTACGCATTCGCCCAGGACAGCTGGAAGACGACGAACGATCTCGCTCTCAACGGCGGCATCGCGTGGGATGTGGAAACGCCTTGGGCCAATCACCAGTTCAACGGCGAAGCAATGACGTGCTTCCAAATCAGCAGCCTCACCTCGAAGATCTACCCCGGCGGACCTCCCGGATTGCTGTATCCGGGAGATCCCGGCTGCACCGATTACGGCTCCCCGACAGTAAAGTGGAATCACTTTGGACCGCGCGTCGGCTTCGATTGGTCGCCCAGCTCCGGTCCTTCCGCGCTGATCGGCAACTCGGGCAATCATGCGCTTTCCGTGCGCGGCGGCTTCGGCATTTATTTCAATCGCGACCTTGAGGAAGAGGCGCTGCAGAATCTTTCATCTCCGCCATTCCTATATGGATCGCACGGCGCGAACGACCTGGGCGGCAGCCCGGGGTTCCAAAACCCCTATGCCGACGTGGCCAACAGGCCCGGGAAATCGGAGGCCAATCCCTTCCCCTACCAGCGGCCTGCGCCCGGCGCCAAGTTGGATTGGCCCATCTACAACCAACTGGAACTCAGCGAACCCGGGCCGCAATATACTCCGCCTTATTCGTACAACTTCAACCTGAATGTGCAAAGGGCGGTAAACAGCAAAATGGTGGCGCAGATAGGTTACGTCGGTTCCATCGGGCGCAAGCTGGCGCGGACCTATGAGGCCGACCCCATTACCGCCGCCGGCCACGCCGCTTGCCTTGCCAATCCCAGCTGTGTTGGCCTCATCCAGCTAGTTCACGGGTACTTCCCGCAGTACACGGCGGACCCTGTGACCGTGCCCGGCACTTCAATTCCGTGGTATGGGAGCGCCTCCGAGCAGGCGTCGAGCGGCGTATCAAGCTACCACTCTCTGCAGGTCAGCCTGCAACAACAGCTCGCACAT
The DNA here is from genome assembly GCA_049676965.1 of Occallatibacter sp. Lineage (GTDB taxonomy): Bacteria > Acidobacteriota > Terriglobia > Terriglobales > Acidobacteriaceae > Telmatobacter. The sequence continues at coordinate 9,985 of JBAUBR010000520.1, read as the reverse complement.
GGGCTCTACTTCACGCTCGCCTACACTTACTCGCATGCGCTTGATAACTACTCAGGGTATGAGTCTTCCTATGGAAATGGAACACCCAACGGCGTGGGCGCCCTGAACGGACGCGCCATCAACTACACTCCCGGCTACGATTACCTGAATTACGGCGACTCCGACTACGACGCGCGGCATCGGTTTGTCGCCCTCTATAACTATGAAATCCCGATCCTCGCCAGCATGCGTGATCACCTCATTGTCAACGAAGCGCTCGGCAAGTGGCACGTCAGCGGGACCACGGCGTTGCAAACCGGGTTTCCCGTCACCCTCTCGGATAGCGGCGCCTACACCTCAGGGTGGTGCGACGCTTACGGCTACTACGGCTGCGCCGATAACCCCAACACGAGCAGCTATAACATCAAGCTTCTCAACCCGCGCAGCGCCGGCCATCCTTGGTTCAGCACCTCCACGTTCTCTCCCGAGCCGGTGGGTACGTGGGGCAACGTGGGGCGCAATTTCTTCCACGGGCCGGGATATAACTATACCGACCTTGAGCTGTACAAGGATTTTCCGCTGGCCCGGGAAGGCAAGATGTACATCGAGCTGCGGCTGGAATCCTACAATGTGTTCAATCACACCAACTTTGCCGAACCTGACGGGAACTATAGCGACCGCTCTACTTTCGGCACCATCGAGTCTGTGATCCAGCCCTCGAACTTCGGCGTTGCCGCCGGCGATCCGCAGCCCGGGCGCGCCACTCAAATCGCGGGGAAGATCTACTTCTAGGACGTATCTCGCGGGCAGCCGCTGCGCGGCGCCGATCTGATCGTGTGCCGGCTTCAAAGCTCGCACTGAGCGCGGCCAAAGGTGTCGCCAGGGGCGCGAAATGTGTGCGGGATTTAGCTTCCTGGGCTAGTCCCGCGCCACGACCTTCGATCACGCTCGCGCTGTGCCCTTCGCGAGAACAAGGTTGGCACTTATCTCCCTGCAAATGTCATAGCATAGGACGATAGCGGGTAACCCGGTCAACGGGTGTTGGGCCAGCATGAGCATCCGCAAAATCGTTCACATCGACATGGACGCGTTCTACGCATCCGTCGAGCAGCGCGACGATCCGCAACTGCGCGGGAAGCCCGTGGTGGTTGCGTGGCAAGGAAACCGCTCGGTGGTCTGCGCCGCGTCGTATGAGGCGCGCCGGTTCGGCGTCCGCTCGGCCATGGCTGCCGTTCGCGCCGAACGGCTGTGCCCGGAAGCAATTTTTGTCCCTCCGGATTTTACGCGCTACCGGGCCGTCTCCCGCCAAGTGCGCGAGATTCTTGCGCGCCATACTGACCTGATCGAACCGCTGTCGCTCGATGAAGCCTACCTCGATGTCACGGAGAACAAGACCGGCTTAACGACTGCCACGCGTGTGGCGCGCGCAATTCGCGAACAGATCCGCACGGAGCTGAATCTGACCGCATCGGCCGGCGTGGCGCCCAACAAGTTCCTGGCCAAGATCGCATCGGATTGGCGCAAGCCCGACGGATTATTCGTCATTCAACCTGAAGATGTGGACACCTTTCTGCCGCCGCTGCCTGTCGGGCGTTTGCCGGGTGTAGGCAAAGTGACCGAAGCGAATCTCGAAAAGCTGGGAATCAAGACGGTCGGCGACCTGCGAACCCGGGAACTGCAGTTTCTCGAAGAGCGTTTTGGCCGCCACGGCGTGCGCCTCTCCGAGCTGGCGCGAGGAATCGATTTGAGCCCGGTGACGCCAGACAGGCCCACGCAATCCATCTCCGCCGAAGATACATTTGAGCGCGATGTGCTGCTTTCGGAGACTGACTCGCTCATCCGCCGGCTCGCCGAGAAGACCTGGGCTGCGTCGCTGAAAGAGACGCGCGTGGCGCGCACTGTCGTTCTCAAGCTCAAGACAAGCGAGTTCAAAATTCTGAGCCGCAGCCTGACGCCGCCGTCTCCTCCCGCCTCGTGCGACGAGTTGACCGGCATCGCGTTGTCGCTGCGGGACCGCGTGGGATTGAACCCGCAACAACGATATCGGCTCGTGGGCGTGGGGCTGAGCAACTTCAACCCGCCGGCAGCGGCACCCGCGCAGTCCACGCTCTTTGAGTAGAAGCTGCACCAATCCCGACCCTCTTCCCGGTGATAGCCTGAACAGGGATGGCAACGGCTGCTCAAGTTGATTTCCTGGTGATGGGTGCGGGTGTTGCCGGGCTGCGCGCCGCAGTGGAATTGGCCGACCACGGCGATGTTCTCGTCGTCACCAAGGAGTCACTGGGTGAATCGAACACGCACTACGCGCAGGGCGGCATCGCCGTGGCCATGGAAGGCGACGAGGACGTCGCGCTGCACCTCGCGGACACACTGGCTGCCGGAGATGGGCTGGTGTTCCATCCCGCGGCGCAGGTGTTGGTGGCCGAAGGGCCCGAGCGCGTTTCCGAGTTGATCGAGTGGGGCGCGAGATTCGACCGGCAGGGCGGCAGACTGCTGCGCACGCGCGAGGGCGCGCATTCGCAGCCGCGCATTTTACATGCCAATGGCGACGCAACGGGCGCGGAGATCAGCCGCTCGCTGGCCGCATTTGCGAGTGCTCACAGACGTATTCGGTTCGCCGAATGGACCATGGTGAACGGCCTGGTGGTCGCCGATGGCCGCGTGACTGCCGTCGACCTGCGCGATCGAGAGGAATGTTGCCGGCGCGTAAGCGCGCGCGGTGTGCTGATCGCATCGGGCGGAGCGGGCCAGGTCTTTTCCGACACAACGAACCCCGCGGTAGCCACCGGCGATGGCATTGCTCTCGCCGCCGAAGCCGGCGCCGAACTCGCCGACATGGAGTTCTATCAGTTCCATCCCACGGCATTTTCGCTGCCGGGCGCGCCGCGATTCTTGCTGAGCGAAGCCCTGCGCGGCGAAGGCGCTTACTTGCGCAACGATTGCGGCGAGCGCTTCATGGAGCGATATCATCCGCTGCTCGAGCTTGCGCCGCGCGACGTGGTCGCCCGTGCCATCACACGCGAGGGCATGGATTCTGCGCGAGGAGAAACGCGCGTCGTTTACCTCGACATGCGACACGTTAAAGACGTCGATCTGCACGAGCGGTTTCCGGGCATCTCGGCGTTTCTGGCGCGGTACGGGCTCGATCTCGCGCGCGATCTCATTCCGGTGCGGCCGGCGGCGCATTACCTGATGGGCGGAGTTCACACCGATCTCGATGGCCGCTCCAGCGTGCGCGGACTTTACGCCGCCGGCGAAGCGGCCTGCACCGGAGTTCATGGCGCCAACCGGTTGGCGTCGAACTCGCTGCTCGAAGGGCTGGTCTTTGGCGCGCGGGCGGCGCAGGCCATGCTGGCCGATGATCTGCCGCTTCAGACGGCGGAGCCAACCGGCAGCGCTTCGACGCCGTTGACTGAGAGTGAGGAAGCCGAGCTCGAAAGCGGCGTCGCCGAGTTGCAGCGTGCGATGTGGGAATATGCGGGATTGCTGCGCCAGGAATCTACGATTCGCGAGGGCTTCGCCGCGTTGGAAAAGTTCAACGCATTTCTCGATGAGTTCGGGCAGTGGGCAAAGAGCAGCCGGCGCCTGGCTGAAGCGCAGGCGATGAGCCGCGTAGCGCGCGCCATTCTTCATTCCGCGTTCGCCCGCACCGAGAGCCGTGGCGCGCACTATCGGAACGACTTTCCGCGGCGCGACGACGAGAACTTTTTGAAACACTCGGTACTCGGGAGCGATGGGCGGGTCGAGTTCAAGGATTGGCATCAGTCCGAATACCCGGTTTCGTCTGCTCTGCAAATCTCGCCAATTTGATCTCACACCCTTCTGCCTGGTAATTCATCTAATAAAACGAAGGATGCCGGAAGACCGCTCATTCTCAAATTCCCCCAATTGAGGTGATAGGTTGCGGACCAAAGATGTTTTCGAGTCCTGGGGCAAGGTGCTCCGTGGCCATACTCCATTCCTGTCCATCGAGATCACGCGCGAGTGCCCGCTGCGCTGCCCCGGCTGCTATGCATACGGGTCGAATCACCTGGGCGGCGAGGTCACGCTGCGCGAGCTGAGCGACAAGCGCGGCGACGACTTGGTGCGCGGCGTGCTCGGCCTCGTCGACCGTCACAAGCCGCTGCAGGTAACGCTGGTGGGCGGCGAGCCGATGGTTCGCCATCGTGAGCTCACGCGCATTCTGCCTGAACTGTGCGGGCGCGGCATTCATGCCATGGTCGTCACGAGCGGTGTGATCGCCATTCCCGCGGAGTGGATGCAACTGCCCCATGTGACCGTCGCAGTATCGGTGGATGGCCTGCCCGAACACCACAACGTGCGCCGCCATCCGGCCACCTATGAGCGCATTCTCGCCAATATCGCCGACTGTGCGGTGCACGTGCATTGGACGATCACCGCGCCGATGCTGGAGCGCGCGGGCTACCTCGAAGAGTACGTGCGCTTCTGGAGCGGGCGCAGCGAAGTCGTCAAGATCTGGGCCAGCCTCTATTCTCCGCAGCGGAGCGAGCAAAGCGCCGAACGCCTGAGCCCGGCGCTGCGCGAGCAGGTTACCAGGGAACTTCCGCGGCTGCGCGGGCTCTATCCCAAGCTGCTCACGCCGGAGGGTTATGCACAGGCGCTGCTGCACCCGCCGGCTTCGCCGAAGGAGTGCACTTTTTCGCGGCTCTCGAAGAACTATTCCGCCGACTTGAAGACGCACGTCGAACCCTGCGTCTTTGGCGGCGATCCGGATTGCTCGCAGTGCGGCTGCTCGGCCAGCGCGGCGGTGCACTGGATCAGCGAGAAGCGCCTGGCCGGCCCATTGAAGGCGCGCCACCTGATACATGGCTCAATGCGCATCGGCAGCGCCATGGCGCTACTGCAACGCGTGGCCCAGCCCGCGTGGCGCCAGCGGGAACAGGGTTCGCCGCAGCGCGAAGAGGGGTTGGTGCAGATTTCGGTGGAGTGAAAAAAGCAAGGGACTGAGGGACTAAGGGACTAGGGATCAGGGATGAGTCAGTCTATTGGGATCGCATCCGACACCGCGTTGAACCGCAGGGCTGGTTTCGGTTCCTAGTCCGCCGATCTTGGTTTTCTGTTCCTTAGTCCCTTGCCCCTAGTCCCTTAGTCCCTGCTTTACCGGCCCCGCCATCCACGACACCACGCCGCATATCGCCAGAATCGCGCCCATCACGGCGAGTGAGATCTCGATGGGCACGGCGATCCAGTGGGCGCAGAGCATCTTGAGAGCGACGAAGGCGAGCAGCGCGCCGAGGCCGTAGTGCAGATAGCGCAGGCGGTCGAGCAGAGACGCCAGCGCGAAGTAGAGCGAGCGCAGCCCGATGATTGCGGCGATATTCGACGTGTAGACCACGAAGGGATCGTGCGAGATGGACAGCACAGCGGGGATGGAATCGGTGGCGAACACCACGTCGGTGAATTCGACGGCGACGATCACGGGCAGCAGCGACCCCTTGGCCGGCTGCATGCGGCGAATCCACTCGGGGATGACCGCTCTTGCAGAGCCTCCGCGCAGCAGGCGAAACGCCGCGTAGAGCAAAAACAGGCCGAAGATATAGGTGATCCAGTCGAAGCGCTTGAGCAGCGTGACTCCAGTGACGATGAACAGCGCGCGCAGCACCACCGCGCCGCCGATGCCCCAGAGCAGCGCATCGTGCTGGCGTTTTGCGCCGATTTGAAAGCCCTGGAAGAGGACCATGAAGATGAAGAGATTGTCCACGCTGAGCGAGGTCTCGATGGCGTAGCCGGCGACAAACTCAAGCGCCTGGTGATGGCCCTGTTTGAGCCATATCCACTCGGCGAAGATCGCCGCGGCGGCGACCAGCACCGCCGTCCATATCCAGGCTGTGGTTTGCGCGCGGGGCGAATCGCGCCGGTGGCCCGGCAGCATCGAGTCGGCGATCAGCAGCGCCACCACCGCCGCGTGAAAGCCGAGCCACCACGTCCAGGAAGCGCCTGCGATCATCAATGAGGTCCAACCTTCAGAAGGCGCGGCCGGTCTGGCTCAGTTCGCTGTAGAAGCCGAGGTCCGCGCCGCTGAGAGCCTTGGAGATATAGAGAATCTGGCCGTAGTGCATTCCCAAATGCTCTACGACCTGGTAAACGGCATCCAGGCCGGTGACGTGGTAGCCCTGAATTTCGTACGGAGCGACCAACTCGGCGGCAGTGAGCTTTGCCAGAACTCGCGATGCCTGCTGCATGGTTTCGCCGAGCCGATCGAGAAGTGAGGAAGCCGAGATCGACTCCCGCTCGCTGAACTCCGCCGGCCGGTTGCGATTGTCCTCCAGTTGGTTGAACGATGCCACCAGCCACTGATAGACATTTCCGTTCAGATGCAGGATCAGGTTGCCGATGCTGTTGCTGGCCTCGTTGGGGCGCCACCACACCTGCTCGTCGGTGAGCGATTCGACGGCGCCCCGCAGACGGGGCCAGTATTGATCGAGCAGCTTGGTGCGGGAAAATTCGAGAAATAGCGTGGCAACGTCCGCGCGGTTGGCCGTCATTGGCGAGTGACCCTTCTTGATGGATGCTACAGGATGGCGGGGAACAGGGAAGGCAAAGACGGAAAAAGTTTGCGAGCCGGGGAAGCGCGGGTATATTCTCGCGTGGCAAAGAAGAAGGCGCGGAAATTCTTCCCAGGAGAACTGAAGGTCATGGCAAGCAATCGTGGAGTGGTTTATATGGGTCCCGGGGTCGTTGAGATTCACAGCATCGACTTTCCGAAACTGGCGCTCGCGAACCGCAAGTGCGAACACGGCGTCCTTCTCAAGATTGTTTCCACCAACATTTGCGGCAGCGACCAGCACATGGTTCGCGGCCGTACCACGGCGCCCAAGGGCCTGGTGCTGGGCCACGAGATCACCGGCGAAGTGATCGAGGCCGGCCGGGATGTCGAGTTCGTCAAGGTCGGCGATCTGGTTTCAGTGCCTTTCAACATCGCCTGCGGCCGCTGCCGGAATTGCAAGGAGCGGGCCACCGGTGTTTGCCTGAATGTGAATCCGGCGCGGCCCGGCGCGGCCTACGGCTACGTGGATATGGGCGGCTGGGTCGGCGGGCAGGCCGATTACGTCATGGTTCCTTACGCGGACTTCAACCTGCTCAAGTTTCCCGACAAGGCGCAGGCCATGGCGAAGATACGCGACCTGACCTGTCTGTCCGACATTCTGCCCACCGGCTACCATGGAGCCGTCAGCGCGGGCGTGGGTCCGGGCACTACTGTCTACATTGCCGGAGCGGGTCCGGTTGGCCTGGCCTGCGCGGCCGCCTGCCATTTGCTCGGCGCAGCGGTCGTGATCGTGGGTGATTTGATTCCGGAGCGGCTGGCGCAGGCCAGGAGCTTCGGGTGCGAAACTGTGGACGTATCGAAAGATGCGTCGGTCGGCGATCAGATCGCGCACATTCTCAAGGTTCCGGAAGTGGACTGCGCGGTGGATTGCGTGGGATTCGAGGCACGCGGCCACGGCTCCGACGCCAAGAAAGAGGTCCCGGCGACAGTCTTGAATTCGCTGATGACGATTTGCCGCGCCGGCGGATCGCTCGGCATTCCCGGATTGTATGTAACCGACGATCCCGGCGCCGCGGACCCGGCCGCCAAGACCGGCAACCTGAGCATCCGCATCGGCCTCGGATGGGCCAGATCCCATGTCTTCACCACCGGTCAATGTCCGGTGATGAAGTACAACCGGCAATTGATGATGGCGATCCTGCATGACAAGATCAAGATTGCCAAGGCGGTCAACGTCACAGTGGTGACTTTGGATGAGGCGGTTCAGGGATACAAGGACTTCGATCGCGGCGCGGCGAAGAAATTTGTTCTGGATCCGCACGGCGTGATTGCGGCGTAGGCGCGCATCAGCACTTGCCTTCGATTTATCTTTGATCGATCAGCCGAATCGTCTCCATGAACACGTCGCCGTCGATGGTGAGGCTGCGCGCGCTGATTTTGTCCATGGTGTCCTGGGCGGTGTGGTGGTAGCTGTTGTTGGGGCCGTAGTCGAGGTCGATGACGTCGATGGACGGCACGCCGCGCTCTAAGAACGGCAGGTGGTCGTCGTCGACGGCTTCTTCGCGCTGGAAGAAATAGCGCTCGTCGCCGAACTTCTTCGCCGCCTGCGCGACCAGATCGACCAGCCAGCCCGTGGAGCGCGATTCGCGCTGGATGTCGAGGTCCTTGTCGCCGATCATGTCGGCCAGCATGAATGCCTTGATCCTGCCCAGCGTTCCGTCGCGGCCCCACTTGGCGGCGAGATGGCGGCTGCCGTAGGTCGAGTCCGACGCAGACCAGCTTTGAAAGGCTTCTTCGCCGTCGAAGAAGACCAGCCACACCGAATAGCCGTCGAGCTTCTTGTCGCGCGCCGATTCCACGCGAAGCTGATCGGCGATGGCCATCAGCAGGCCGGTGGTCGAGCCGCCGTCGTTGGCGCCGACGAAGTTGATGTTGCGCAGCGGGTAGTTGGTTTCGTAGTGCGTGCCGAGCACGATCACTCCGTCCTTCTTGCCGGGAAAGCGCACGATGAAATTGCGCAGGCTGACCACGCCGATGGGCGTGTTGGCGGTGAACGCGTCTTCTTCTAGCTGGTCGTGCTGGAAATGGCTGCGCAGGAATTGCTCGGCTTGCGCGTGACCGGGACTTCCTACCCAGCGCGGGCCGATAGCTACGAATTCACGGGCGTAGTCTAGGGCTTTGGCGCCGTTGAAGTGCTGTTGGGCTTGGGAGAACTGCGGTGCGAACAGCAGGAGTGCAAGGAGTGCGCACCTTGTGAAGAGTCCGTTGGTCGAGGGTTTTGGTTTCCCACCCTTGCCGTCCGCCGCGGCGGACGGCAAGGATGGGGCACGGAGATGCTGCTCCCCATTTCGCTCGCGCTGCCACGGAACGCTCATGCCGCGGCCTCTTTGGCTCTGCGGCGGTCGGGGTGGACCCACCAGGCTACGCCGATGCCGATGGCATAGAGCGCGAGCATGGGCAGCGCGTAGATGCACATGGTCCAGGGGTCGGGGGTGGGACAAATCGCCGCCGCCACGACAAAGACCGCTAGGATGGCGTAGCGGAAGTTCTTCCAGAGAAAGCGCGGGCTCACGATGCCGAACATGGCGAGGAAGAAGATGAGCACGGGCATCTCAAAGCTGATGCCGAGGCCGAGGATGATCGACAAAAAGAAGCCCGAGTACTCTTCGATCGTGACCATGGGCGTGAAGTTCTTGCCGAAGTCGACGATCAGGATTTTGAGCGCGCCGGGCAGCACGTAGTAGTAGCCGAAGCAGGCTCCGCCGAGGAACAAACCGACCGTGGCCAGCATGAAGGGAACGACGAAGCGTTTTTCTTTCTGGTAGAGTCCGGGCGCGATGAACAGCCACACTTGAAAAAGAATGAACGGCGACGCCACGATGGCTCCGCCGACCAGCGAAACCTGCAGGTCGAGGTTCAGCGGGTCCATGGGGTGGGTGAATACCAACGACTTGCCGATGCGGTTGAGGGGCGCCTGGACGAAATCGACGAAGCGGGTGTGAAAGACCCACACCGCGGCAAAGCCGAGAGCTAGGTAGATAGCGGAATGGACGATGCGCCGGCGCAACTCGTCCAGATGCTCCATCAGGCTCATGCCGGGCAACTCGGCGCGTTGCGTCACGGCCGCCTTCGCCTTACCGATCGCTTCCGCTGGATCAACCATGCTGGGCCGCTTGCTCCGTTACGGCGTGCGCGTCTTCGGCTCTCGCGGGATTGCTTTCCGGGGGTGGGAGGGGTTCTGCCGCCGCGATCGGATCGCGCTCCGGGCCGGTTCCCGAGCCGTTTTGGCCGGCGGTTTCGCCGTGAAATTCAAACTCGGCGTCCGGGCCGGGGCGCGCCGCGGCAACCTGCTCGCCAGTGGACGGCGGCAGGATGCGCGGATAGGTCTCCTCGTCTTGCGCCGGGGGCAGCGACTCTGCCTGCACGGGTTCGGGCTCGGCGGGCATCGCGGCTGGAGTACTTGGCGGGTAGACGGCGTCTTCGCGATACGGACTGCCA
>JBAUBR010000519.1:0-70099 GCA_049676965.1 Occallatibacter sp. | reverse complement strand
TCCAGCATCAGTTGCCGAAGATGGGTCACAATAAACCTCCTGTGACCCAAGCCTTACACCGGCAACAATGCCCGGGGACCACCCACGCCGCAGCGTCCGTCGCGCCAGCGACTTAGTTCAAACGCCTATGGCACTGCCGATTCTTCCGTGCTGGTCATGGATTCGAAATGTGGCAGAACTAAACTCGATCCATGGATCGCCGATCATGCCAGGATCTAAACTCCTCTGTTACACTGACGCGCATGAGCGCAACTAACCGAAGACAATTTCTTGAAAAGTGCGCTCGGGCCGCGGCCGGGACCTGGCTTTTGCCCACGTTTGCGCGCGCGAACGTGAATCCTGAACCGTCGGTTAAGTTTCCTTCCGACCCTCTGCAGCGAGTTTCGGTAGCGGCGTATCCCTTTCGTGAGTTTCTGGTGGGATGGAAGGGGTGGGATGGCAAGACTCCCGGCGCGGTACCATCGTCGCAACAGATCGAATTGAAGAATTTTGCGGCGCACGTGGCTGAGAAGTTCAACGTTCACAATATTGAGCCGTGGAGCCGCATCTTCCCTTCGACCGATCCTGGATACCTGGAGCAGTTGCGGGCCGCTGTTGAGAAAGCTCACTCTGCGGTGGTTGACATCGCAGTGGATGGAGAATATAGCCAGTATTCTGCGGATGCGGCGGAACGCGAGCGGGCGCTGGCTTGGAGCATGCAATGGGTGGATGTGGGCGCTGCTCTGGGGTCACCGAGCATTCGCACGCATGTCGAGCGGGCCAAGGATTCAGAGCCCAACGTGTCGCGGGCGGCCAGCACCCTGGCGCGCGCGGCGGAATACGGAGCGAGGAAGAATGTCGTGGTGCACCTGGAGAATGACGACCCCGTGAGCGAAGACCCATTTTTTCTCGTGCAGGTGATTGACAAGGTGAACAGTCCATGGCTTCGGGCATTGCCCGATTTTGGCAACTCACTGGCCGCGCATGATGAGGAATTCTCGAATCGCGCCATGGAAGCGATGTTCGCGCATGCCTACGGCATATGCCATGTGAAGGATGGGGAGGTTGATGAAAAAGGGAACGCGACGCATGTGGACTTGGCGCGAACGTTTGGCATACTGAAAAGCCACGGGTACAAAGGGTATTGTTCGATTGAGTACGATGCGCCGGGTGATCCGTACAAGCCCACCGCAGAGTTGGTGGAAACGACGGTGAGGTTTCTTTCGTAAGCGAGCGCATCTCCCGTCAGCTCCGCCCCGTCGTCCAGATTGGTTTTGCTTGGCTACCGCGCCAACGCTCCACCGCCGCTCAACTTACCTATTTCAACAAGCTGCTAGATGGTGAATGGCTCTGATGTCCGGGTGGCCCGTAATCCCTGGGAACTGCGCCGAGATCTAGAAAAACGTTCGACAAGTCTTTGGGCTGTATCTGAGGAGCATTTAGTAGATTTCATTAAATTTCTCTCGATCACGACAATCAGCTTGATCGCGCACCATAGTCATCCAAGGAGTGGGGCACAATGGGCGCAGCTCCGTCCCGGGGTCGGAAGTTTCTATTATCAGTGGTAGAAATCGGCGCAACATATTCGACGTATGAATAGAACAGCCAATGTTGGCTGGAATCGATGATGAAGGAGATATTGATGCGCTTCATGATGGTGGTGATCCCCAAAGGGTATGAAACGGCAACTGCGGACGCAGCCCCTGGCGCGGAGGCGGTAGCCAAGATGATGGAGTACAACAAGAGCCTGCAGAAAGCAGGCGTACTGCTCGGGCTCGATGGGCTTCTGCCCCCTTCGACCGGAGCACGTGTTTCATACTTAGACGGCAAGGCAACGGTTACAGATGGGCCGTTCGCTGAGGCCAAAGAGGCTATCGGAGGCTACTGGATCATTCAGGTGCGCTCGCGGGAAGAAGCGATTCAATGGGCAAAGCGAGCACCGATGGCCAACAGCGAGATCGTCGAAGTGCGCCAGATCTACGAGAAGGGCGATTTCCCCGCAGACGTGCGGAAGGCAGCCGAAGGTTTTGAGGAGCTTCCGAAAGCGGCTGCTCGAAAGGCATGAGCGACATTCAGGCATGAACGGAATTCAAGAACCGGACATTCACAAAGCCATTGACGCCGTGTGGAAGATCGAGTCCACGCGACTCATTGCCGGGATTGCCCGCGTTACCCGCGACATCGGCATTGCGGAGGAACTCGCTCAGGACGCGCTCGTTGCGGCCCTTGAGCGGTGGCCGGTAGAAGGCATTCCGGTAAAGCCCGCGGCCTGGCTGATGACAGCGGCAAAGCGGCGCGCAATCGACTCTCTGCGCCGCGGCCGCATGCTTGAACAAAAGCATGGAGAGATTGCGCGAGAGCTTGAATTTCAACAGCAGCAGCTCGGTGAAGCACTGGACCAATCGCTGGACCAGGTCATTGACGATGACGTCCTCCGCCTCATCTTTACCGCCTGCCATCCTGTCCTTGCGGTTGAAGGGCGCATCGCCCTCACGTTGCGATTGATTGGCGGCCTCACCACCGCTGAAATTGCCCGGGCCTTCCTTGTACCGGAGAAGACCCTTGGCCAGCGAATCTTTCGCGCCAAGAGAACTCTCTCCGAAGCCCATGTTCCCTTCGAGATCCCGCGTAGAGACGAGCTCGGCAACAGGCTTGAGTCCGTACTCTCGGTGGTCTACCTGATCTTCAACGAAGGATATACGGCGACGTTCGGGGAAGAGTGGATGCGGGAAGAACTTTGTAATGACGCGCTGCGGCTGGGGCGCATTCTCGTCGAACTTCTTCCCGGCGAATCCGAGATCCACGGTCTCCTGGCGCTGATGGAGCTCCAGGCGTCACGCAATGCAGCGCGCAAGGGGCAAAACGGAAAAGCCGTTTTGTTGCTGGAGCAAGACCGATCTCTGTGGGACTACGTACAGATACAGCGAGGAATGGCCGCACTTCATCTTGCCCAAGAGCTGGGCGGCGGGGCGGACAACTACACGTTGCAGGCGGCAATCGTCGCCTGTCATGCCCGTGCGATCACCGCAGCAGATACCGACTGGGAGCGGATCGTCCTTCTCTACGACGCTCTACTCCAGATCAGCCCGTCTCCCATCGTGGCGCTGAACCGCGCAGTAGCAGTCGGCATGGCAGAAGGACCCGCTGCTGGGCTTGCTGCGCTTGACGCTCTCGCCGCTGAGCCTGCGCTGACCAACTATCATCTGCTGCCCAGCGTTCGAGGAGACCTGCTCATGAAACTTGGCAGATTCGCCGAAGCCCGGGAAGAGATTCAGCGCGCCATCGCAATGACGGAAAACAGGCGAGAACAAGATTTGCTGTCAGAAAAACTGAAGCAGATACCGAACCATAAGCAAGATAGTTGAGCCGCGCTTAAAGAATTCTTGGACGATTTGTAGAATTCCAGTCCAGCCATTCGTCGTTATAGTGAAGGCAAAGCAACCCGGCTGAATTGACCCACTCTCCGGAGGAAAACGATGCGGAAAAAGAAAGTTGGCGCGCGCGTTCTTGGCGATGCCGGCCTGACAGGTTGGCATCGCGTATCGCCTGCCAAATAATATGAGCGTTCAACTTACTCGTCGCGACTTCGCTATCCACGCGGCCGGCTTTGGTTTGGCTATGGGACTCACACCTGCAGCTACGCTGGCCGAGGCTGAGCGAGCGCCTCGCTCAGAAACTTCGCCGGCGGTTGCGGACCCATATTCCCTCGTCGATCCGGAACTTCTTCCTGTACTCAAGCAGTTCCCCGCCTATGACCTCTCAGCGGAGATGGTCCGCAAGTTCCGGCAATTGCCCGGCATGTCCCCATTGCCTGCTCCTGCGCCGCAACCCGTGGAACGGCATATCCCCGGGCCGCCAGGAGCACCCGACGTTCGTCTCTGGATCGTTGATCCCGAGCCGTCGGAGAAGAGCAAGCCGGTGTTGCTTCACATGCATGGCGGCGGCTTCATGATGACCGACCCCCTGTTGATGCCCGAGCTGCAGGGGATCGCGACGGATTGCCACTGCGTCGTCGTCTCGGTAGACTACCGGCTGGCTCCTGAGACGCGCTATCCCGGTTCGCTTGAGGACAATTACGCCGCGCTGAAATGGGTTCACGCCCATGCAGGGGAGCTCGGCATTGATCGCTCCAGAATTGCCGTGGGCGGTGAGAGCGCGGGCGGCGGCCACGCAGCGAGCCTTGCGATTCACGCGCGCGACCGCAACGAAGTCCCCATCGTCTTCCAGTTGCTCATCTACCCCCAGCTGGACGACCGAACGGGCAGCACCCGTCCAGCGCCGCCCGCCATTGGCCACTTTATGTGGACTGCGAGTGCCAATCGTTTTGCCTGGAGCTCGCTGCTCGGTGTTCCAGCGGGCTCGTCCAGGGTCCCGGCAGGCGCCGTCCCGGCGCGGGTAGCCAGCGTCGCCGGCCTACCGCCTGCCTGGATCGGCGTCGGTTCCATTGACCTGTTCGTCGAAGAAGACATGGAGTACGCGCGCCGGCTCGTCCATGCCGGAGTCGCAACGGAACTCATGGTCGTGCGTGGCGCCTACCACGGGTTCGACCTCCTCGTGCCGGACGCCGAAGCCTCCAAGCAATTCAGCGCGAGTTGGAAGTCTGCGCTGCGCAAGGCATTCGCCGCTGGCAAAGCTGTTTAGCAGAGAAGCTGAAAGCGTCGCGGCGGAGTGCGGCGCAGTGAGGAAATTCTCCTGGACGATTTGTAGAATTCCAGCCAGGCCATTCGTCGTTATAGTGAAGGCAGGGCAAACGGCCCGCCCCAAGACCAATTCAGGATAAAGGAGAACTCATGCCACAGTATTATGTTGCTATTCACCTCCCCGACGACTTCGACCCGTCCACACAAGACGAGGCGACGATTCGCGATATCTACGCGCTCAACGATGAGATAGACGCTGCCGGTGTCGGAATCTTCGCTTGCGGCCTCGCCCCGGCAAGCAGTGCGAAGTCGCTGCGGCCGCAGCCCAATGGTGAGGTGCTCGTCACCGACGGGCCCTACCTCGAGGCCAAGGAGCACGTAGGCGGTTTCTCGATAATCGAAGCCGCGGACATGGACGAAGTACTGGCGTGGGCCCGCAAGGGTGCCATCGCCTGCCGGGCGCCGGGCGAAGTGCGCGAGATGTTTTTTAAAACCAGACCGAAGCACCCGAGCGGCAGTGACAACGCTGCCGGCGATGCCGGCCCGACGGGCAAGGCCAGATAGGAATCGAAAAGAACTCAGTCATGAGAAAAATCAATGTGCTTGAATTCGTCTCCCTTGATGGTGTCATACAAGCGCCAGGCGGGCCAGAGGAAGATACCAGTGGCGGCTTCGCGTATGGCGGGTGGATAGGTCCACATTCCGACGCGATGCAGGAGACCTTCAGGTGACATAACTCGGCTCTTCGCAGCCCGGTCGCATACAACGTCGTCGGCATGGCGCGACGCATCGAGTTACGAGCCGAATCAATCAGCCGGGCCACTTCTTCCGGACTGAGGACGGTCGGCAGCTTCCGAGGACGCGATCGCGAAACAGATGCACCTGGCAATCGGGATCATCGGGTAGGGAATGAGGACCATCGCTTTGCTTCGTGGAACTTGACAGTGATCGAGTCCGAAAACCGCCAGTTCACCTTTCCCGGCATGCCACAATCGGGATATGGAACTGCCTGACCGTGAAGTCTGCTACCGCGCTCTCGAGAGCCGGGACGCACGTTTCGACGGCGTCCTGTTTGTGGGAGTCTCTTCCACAGGCGTCTACTGCCGTCCGATCTGCCCCGCACGCACTCCCAGATTTGAGTACTGCTCTTTCTATTGTTCCGCTGCTGCCGCGCAGGAAGCCGGATTCCGGCCATGTCTTCGTTGCCGTCCGGAAATCGCCCCGGAACTGGCCTCGTGGCGAGGCACTTCCAATACTGTCTCTCGCGCTCTGGTGCTTATAGCAGAAGGCGCTCTGGATGGAGCCGGTAATAGAGTCGAGAAGCTGGCGGAGCGGCTAGGCGTGGGCGGGCGTCAGCTGCGTCGTCTGTTTGTTCAGCACCTGGGTGCATCTCCGATCTCAGTCGCACAGACGCGAAGGGTCTTGTTTGCAAAGCAGCTTATTCACGATACGGACATGCCGATGGCTGACGTTGCCGCGGCGGCGGGTTTTGGCAGTCTCAGGCGTTTCAACGAGACGTTCCTTGATTTATTCCATCGACCTCCACGCTCGTTGCGCAGAAGGAAAGTTGCGCGAGAACAGGGGAGGGATGTCGTTCTTCGCCTTCGCTATCGCCCTCCCTACGACTGGGAGAACATGCTCGCATTTTTACAAGCGCGCGCCATTCCCGGCGTGGAAATTGTCGAGGACGGGCGTTACCTGCGAACCGTCGAAATCGATGGCGTGCTGGGCAGCATTTCCCTGACTCACCTTCCCAGGGAGCAAAGTCTTGAGGTGAGTATCCTGTTTCCAGACGTCAGGGCGCTTCCGGCCATCGTGGCACGCGTGCGACGCCTATTCGACCTCGGGGCGGACATCGAGACGATCGAGCAACATCTCGCCGCGGACCCAGCTCTCGCCGGGCTGGTAGCACAGCGACCCGGCCTGCGTGCTCCCGGCGGATGGGATGGATTCGAGGTTGCCATCCGTGCCGTGCTGGGCCAGCAGATCAGCGTGGCTGGCGCACGCCAGTTCGCAAGTCGGCTGGTCGAGTTGCACGGCCGTTCCGTGCCCAAACCATTCCGGAATCATCGCCTGCTGTCCCATGCATTTCCGAACGCGACACGACTGGTTTCGGCTTCCTCCATTGGATTGGCAATGCCTGCCGCACGGCTGATCGCGCTGACGGAAGTAGCGCGAGCCGCGGTGGCAGACTCCAGCTTGTTTCATCCGCTGGGCGGGCTTGCGGAGACGGTGGCGTGTCTCAAGGCAATCCGTGGCATCGGCGAGTGGAGCGCGCAGTACATTGCCCTTCGAGCCCTCCGCGAATCGGATGCCTTTCCCGCAACCGACCTGGGACTCCTGCGCGGCGCGGCTTCAATCAGCGGAGAGGCGGTGAGTCCGGCAGGTCTGCTGGGCCGTGCGGAAGGCTGGCGGCCGTGGCGAGCCTATGCGGCCCAGCATCTTTGGGCGGCGGGTGCAAGTGGAGCGAGGAACAATTCTTCTGCTGCAGCTAGAGAGGAAACGAGCCAATGAGCCTTGCCTCGAAAACAATCGATTCTCCCGTGGGACAGTTGGAACTGGTCGCGAGCGAGAAGGCACTGGTGGCCATTCTCTGGGAAAATGACTCCCCGGAGCGTGTTCGCCTGGATGAGGTTGCCAAAAGCGAAACAAATCCCGTGATCGTTCTGACAGAGCGGCAGCTCGTCGAGTATTTTGTCGGAAAGCGAAGGAATTTCACGGTCCCTCTCGATCTGCGAGGAACACCGTTCCAAAGAAACGTATGGGAAGCGCTGCTTGCCATACCCTTTGGCGAAACAAGAAGCTATGGCGAATTAGCGAGGCGCCTGGGGAATCCCCAGGCAGCCAGAGCCGTTGGCGCGGCCGCCGGGAAGAATCCGGTATCCATCGTTGTGCCGTGCCATCGCGTCATCGGCGCCGCAGGAAAGCTCACCGGCTTCGCGGGCGGGCTTGAGGCCAAAATGCGTCTGCTTGCGCTGGAACAAAACAAGCCAGGACGGAACTCTGCGGGACAAACTCAAGAGCCGATTCACAGGGCCGCCTCCGGGCGGAGCACTCGATAACGCCGATCGAGGGCGATCTTCGCAAAGGAGCACGTGGAGAATGGAAAGTCTTGGCCAAGACTTGTATCACGCCATGCGAATGTTCGCGAGGAAGCCCGCGTTGAGAACGATCACATGGTCAGGCCGGTCCCTGCGGTAGTTGCCAATCCAGCGCTCGGCAACGCCTTTCTGTCAATGACTTCGCAAACCGGTGCACTTTGGCCGGATTCCGAAACTCTTTGCTGTGTCAACGACCTCGCCATTGAAGCTTGAGCCTCGATCAAAAATCAGATAAGTCGGTGCCGAGTCGCGGAGGAACGCCTCGCGTTACTGCTGAATGACCCAGGCGTGGAAGGATTCACCTGCAAATCGAGGAGGCGGGCGAGGGCTAACAGAATCCTTCGCATTCCTCGGTCAACCTATGTCCGTGACAATTCAACGAACCGATTGCCTTCAGCATGGCGCCCTTTCGAAGGACGCGCATGGGAAAGGGGAGCTTGGCTTGAAACGCATTGCACAGAATCGAGTGGACACTTATTCGAAAGAGGGGTGTTTTTCGCGGTCTCTGTCGCCGTCTAAGATACCCTGGTGCGCCCATCCTTCTCCCTAATCTGGTACGCGAGCCTGCTGCTCCAACTCGGGACCGTAACGCTGCGCCCAGCGCCAGTCCGTGTATGATCGACACTGAGATCGCGCTCCTCGAGCAGCTCCTTAACATCGCGCTGCGAGAGTGAATAGCGAATATCCCACCGGACCGCACAGAGTAAGATGCCGGATTCGGTCTGCGGCCATTTGAAGATGGCGGGTCAGGTAACCTGCAAGCCAACTAACCAGTGAAACTCGCGCGAACAAGTCAAATGATTCTCCTGCCAGGATCTCGCAGCGCATTCTTGGTCGCCACTCGCATGGTGCTTCTTTTCTTCTCAATTGTCCCCGCAAGTGCGGGTCAGGCGCGCCCTTCCGTTGTTCAGCCGTCACTGACGCAACCACGGAACGAGAAGGCGACGGCGAAACCGAGCGGAGCGCCGGGTAGTTATCCGGAACTGGTGGATATTACAGCTTCGACGGGGATCCAATTCGAGCATTTTTCCAGTCCCGAACAAAAATTCATTGTCGAATCGATGAGCGGCGGTGTGGCGCTGATCGATTACGATCGCGACGGATGGCCGGACATCTACTTTACCAATGCGCAGACGGTGGAGATGGCGCTCCATGGCCAGAAGGCGCGGAGCGCGCTCTATCGCAATAATCACGATGGAACGTTTACAGATGTTACCGACAAGGCCGGCGTGGGTTATCCCTGCTGGGCGATGGGCGCCACTGTTGGAGACTACAACAACGACGGATGGCCTGACCTGCTGGTAACATGCTTTGGCGGAGTGGTTCTCTATCGCAACAATGGCGACGGAACCTTTACCGATGTTACCAAAGAAGCCGGCCTGAGCGGCGACCACATGTGGGCCACGGGAGCGGCCTTTGGAGATTATGACGGCGACGGATGGGCCGATCTCTTTGTTTCCCACTACGTCGATTTTCATCTCGACGATATGACCGCATTCGGTTCCAGCGATTCATGCAGATACATGAGTATCGATGTGCAATGCGGGCCGCGCGGCCTGAAAGGCTCTCCTGACAATCTTTACCACAACAACGGGAACGGAACCTTTACCGACGTTTCAAAGAAGTCCGGTGTTAGCGACGAAGAGCATCGCTATGGCCTGACGGCTATCTGGTCGGACTTTAACAACGATGGCAAGCTTGACCTCTTTGTAACTAACGACGGCCAGCCAAACTATCTTTATCAGGGCAATGGCCGGGGAGTCTTCGAGGAAGTCGGATTCGCTTCCGGCGTGGGATTGAGCGAGAGCGGCGCGAGACAGGCCAACATGGGGATCGCCTTCGGCGACTATTTGCACACGGGACGCATGTCTGTGTTGATTTCCCACTTCGACAATGAGTACGCCGCGTTCTATCGCAATGACGGAGATATGTCCTTCACCGACGTGTCGGTACCGTCGGGAATAGGACGGGGAACGCACGGATATGTGGGGTGGGGCGATGCTTTTGTCGATTTCGATAATAATGGCTGGCAGGATATCTTTTTGGTCAACGGGCATGTGTATCCCCAGGTGGATTCATTGCGCTCGGATCTCAAATACCTTGAGCCGAAGTTGCTTTTCCTGAATCAGCGCAATGGAGCGTTCAAAGACATAAGTAAGTTGGCAGGGCCCGCGATCCGGATCCCGCAGGTAAGCCGCGGAATGGCAATCGGCGACTTATTCAACGATGGCAGGCTCGAAGCGGTGATTGAGAATCTCAAGGGTCAGCCGATGATTCTGCGCCCCGAAGGCGGCGGCCAGAATCACTGGATCAGCTTTCAGTTACAGGGCGTCAAAAGCAATCGCCTGGCATTGAATGCTCACATTCGAGCCACTGCCGGAGACCTGGTACAGCTTGGTGAAGTGATTAGCGGCGGCAGTTATCTGTCGCAGAACGATTTGCGCATCCATTTTGGCCTGGGCGGCCATCGGCAGGTGGATAGCGCAAAGATCTCATGGCCGGATGGGAAGGTGGAGACGCTAACCAATCTGCCGGCCGACCACTTCTATTATGTACGCGAGGGCGCAGGTGTAATTTCTTCTAAGTTACCGGAGCCGAGAAAGTCCAAACAACCCTAAGGCCAGGCAGCCTCTAGGTATCTGACCGCATGATCTTGTACCTACTCCGTGCCCCATCCTTTCGCCTTTTTTCTGGCGAAAGGGTGGGAGTCCACAGACCCCGGAAGCACAAAATCACGCGGTCGCCGACCTGGTTAGTTGGAAGCGAATTGTCGCGAACCTTCGAGTTTCAGGCTCCAGGTTGCGCAATTACTGGCTCAGGGGTGCGTCCGGGTTTTCCTCGGCAGGTTTGCCCTTTTCCTGTGCTTCGTGAAGCTTTTTAAAGACCGTCGCGTCCTCGGCTTTCTGCAGACTGCGCGTCTTGTCGAACTCGATCTTTGCTTCGTCCTTCCGGCCCGCTGCCTGGTAATACCGTCCCAGGCGCCAATGCACGTTCTGGTCGATGGGGCTTATCTTCTCCGCGATCTTCAGTTCGCGCAGGGCGTCAACCTTGCGGCCGGCATCGCTCCAAAGGATGCCCAGATCCAGATGCGCCATTTCGATCCCCGGGTCGATGCGGACGGCCTTCTCAAGCAAGGGCGGCGCAGCCTCGGGATGGTTCAGCCGCATGTCGGTATCCGCCAGATAGACCATGGCCTGCGCGTGGTCCGGATTGTTGGCCAGCTCGGCCTGGAACTCCTGCGCCGCCTCGTCGTATTGCATCAGGCCCCACAAAAGATACCCCAGCCCGAAGTGCACATTGGGCTCGCGCGGATCGGCTTTGACCGCAGCGCGAAATTGCTCCGCGGCGCCGGCAGGGTCTTTCATTTCGTCCAGCGCCTCGCCCGCCAGCATGTCCGCCTCCGCCGACTCCGCGTTCAAAGTAAGAATCTCGTGGTAGACGTCGAGAACGCATTGATATTGCTTCGACCACAGGCAACTGTGCGCTAGGGCCAGGCGAAATGGCAGATTCTGTTTGTCGGCTTCCGTCGCCTGCTTCAGATATGGAACCGCGGCCGCGTACTCGCCCAATCCGTAGTAGGCCAGCCCGATCAGTGTGGTCAGGCGCAATGCCTCGGGAGACGACGGCGGCTCGCTCTTGAGCAATATTGTGAAAGTCTGGACGGCCGCCTTGAGCGCTCCCGATTTGAAGAGCGCCAGGCCGAGGTCCATTCGCAAGCCGGGCATTGCCGGATTCAGCGCAAGAGCTCTGCGATAGAACGGCACAGCTTCCTTGTAATGTTCCTGTCGGGCCTCAAGCAGGCCCAGATGCGCATTTGCATCTGCGCTTGAAGGGCGGGTCTTCAAGATCGCGCGCCATGCAGCCTCCGCCTCGGCATTCTTGCCTTCCTGCTCCAGGGCATAGGCCGTATCGCCCAAGTTGCCGGCAGCCGATGGCGTCTGGCTGGGGCACGCCGCACTCGCCATTGCGAGCGTGGCCGCAAGCACGATTCCCGGTTGCGCGAGCCGCCTCACAAACATCTCCATTGGCATTGTCGCTCGCCGGAAAGCTGCACGCAATTCCGTGACCGCGTTAAGCACAAAGAGGAAGGGCGCGGCAGAGGATGCCCACCGCGCCCAGGTCAGGCAAGTTAGAGGTCAGAAAACGAACTTCCCGCCGAGCTCCATCGTGCGCGGACCGTAGTCATTGACTACCGTTCCGAAGTTACCATCGTGGAAGCCCGTATCGACGCCTTGGAGACTGGTGTGATTAAAGGTATTGAAGGACTCGAAGCGCAGCTCAATTCTCGGCCCTTCGTGAGCTGTGAGTGGAATCGCCTTGAACAGCGATAGATTCCAGTTGGAGATTCCCGGTCCCACCACCGAGTCTTTTCCGGTGTCGCCAAAGCCCTGGTTTGGGCCGCCGTTCCAGGGTGCAACCGGATCGGCATAGGCGCTCTTGTTAAACCAGGCGGCCACCGTTTTGGGGCGCGAGACCTTCGCCACCAGGTTCGGACGGTTGGTGTAGCAGCAGCCCAGGCCGATGGTGTTGAGGCTGTCGGTAATGGTCAGGGGCACTCCCGATTCCGCGAAGGTTATCCCGGAGACCGACCAGCCTCCAAGGACCTCGCGGGCCGCCAGGTTCGAGCTTCTGGTGAACCACGGGAGGTCGTAGACGTAACTCACGTTGAGGTCGTTGCGCCGGTCGAAGGTATTGTCCGATCCGCGATCGTACCTCGTGTTATACGGATCGGATAACCCATAGAGGTCGTTGCTCACATCGCTGATGTTATGCGCCCAGGTATAAGCTACCTGCGTGGTGAGCCCATGCCTGTTCTCAATGCGCACGCCGGCCTGCAGCGAGTTGTAGTTGAAATTGGTCTCGTTCTCCTCCTGGTTGATGGCGGAGAACCCAGGGTAGTTCACATACTCGTTTGAATTCAGTGAGCCGTTGGCAACGCCCTCGCGCGTCGCATAACTGCCGTTGGTGGTCAAGGGCAATGTGTTGATCTGCCGGGTGTCGTTCTGGTCCCAACCTAAAGAGCCGACGTACTGCACCACCGCAACCACCGATGACGCAAGTTGGTGCTGGACCCCGAAACTGAAATCGGCCGTCCCCGGAGGCGGATAGTTGTACTTGATGTTCTGCAGATTCGAAGGGAACGACTGCGAGGTGGTCACGCCGGTCAGGGCGCTGGTGTGCGGGTTGGAGAAATAAACGTTGGTGGCGGAAGGAATGTAGGCAAAGGGTGGATTCAAGGCAGCGTTGTAGACATCGTTGCCCTGCACGCGCTCATAGAACATTCCAAAGCCGCCGCGGAGAACCGTCTTCCCGTTTCCCAACAGGTTATAGGCAAAGCCCACCCTGGGCTCCCACGTATCGTACTTGTTCTCTACGTTTCCGCGCGGGAAGCCGTCGACGCCGGCCTCTCTTACGCCGTTGAGATAGAACGAGCCGGCGGTTCCGGGGAAGGTGGAAAGCGTAGACGGCAGCAGAGTGCCGGCCGCGGTGACGGGATTAACAGTGGGTACTGTGTAGTCCGCCGGAACGAAATTGGCAAACAGGTTGTACCGCTCGAAGGCATGAGGCAGCCCGTCGAAGCGGAGCCCGAGATTAAGCGTCAGCCGCTGAGTGATGTGCCAGTTGTCGTTGCCGTAGAAGCCATAGTTGTTGTTCACCCAGTGCTTGCCGGCGAGATAGTTGAGCTGGTTGAAGCTGGAGGCGTCTCCGAGAATGAAATTGATATACGAGTCGCCGGAGAAGTTATTCGAGTTGAAAGCCGCGGTTCCCTGCGTGTTGGCCTGCAGTTGCTGGTTCTTGTAGTCGTGCAGCCAGCTGAAGCCATATTTGAACTGGTGCCGCCCCCTGGTCCACGACAGGTCGTCCCGGTACTCGAAGCCCTCGTAGCCGTTCTTCCATGGATAGTAGCTTTCGCTCCATTGCACGTTCAGCGGCACACCCTGCAGATCGATCTCAGGCATGTCGTTGATGGCGGCCTGGCTGACGGGGAAGAAACTGGTGGCCGACCACCCGCTGGGCTGCAGGAACGAGCCGCCGGGCCCGGCAACGGGAGTGAGCGTAATCTTGTTGCCGCTATAAAGGAACGCGGTTTCGTTGAGCAGGCTGGGTGTGTAAGTCTGCGTCAGCTTGATCACCGCCGAGAACGACGGGTTGGTCATCGTCGTGCCCACGGTCGGATAGGTGCTGTCGCCCCACAACGGCGGATAGTAGCTTTGCAGCAGCGTGTCATGCAGGTAGTGGCCCATCAACTGGTACTTGCTGTTGATGGAGTGGTCGATGCGGACAATGTCTTCGCGGACCTGGGTCGGCTGCGGGATCGACGCAATGTACTGCGTGCCGCCGTTATAGTTTGGCTTGGGAAACGTGCCCGCGTTCACCTCCAGAACCGCGTTGGGATCCATCAGGTTGGCGGGAATCGTGTTCTTCGGGAAAGGCTGTCCCATCGTCAAGCCGTCAGCCGTGTAAAGTGACAGTTTGGCGGGATCGGTGGTGGTCGGAACCACCGGAGTTGGCCCGCCGGCTGGAATCGTGTACGCCAACGGCTGTCCCGCCGTGGGGAAGTTGCTGGCCAGGATATCGTTCTGAATCGAAGGCGAGCTACCCTCGATCAACCTGCGCCATTCCTCGTTCCAGAAGAAGAACGTCCGGTTGCGGTTCTCGTTATACACATGCGAAATCCAAACCGGGCCGCCGATATTGCCGCCAGGCTCATTCAGCTTGAACTCGGGCACGGATTTGCTGAAATAGTCGGCGGCGTCGTAGTCCGTATTACGGTTGAACTCATAGGCTTCTCCATGGAAGTCATGAGTGCCGGATTTGAGCACCATCAGGATAGTTCCGCCGGAGCCGATGCCGTAATCGGGACTGTAGTTGCTGTCCAGGGTCTGGAATTCGGCCAGCGCGTCCTGCGAAGGCAGGTTCATAAAGCAACCGCCGCACCCGCGGTCGTTCTGTTCGCCGCCATCCAGCAGGTAAATATTATGTTCCGTTCGCGTTCCATTGAAGCTGATGCCGTTCGCCGAGGTCAGGGCGTTGACGCCGCTGAA
The DNA here is from genome assembly GCA_049676965.1 of Occallatibacter sp. Taxonomy (GTDB): domain Bacteria; phylum Acidobacteriota; class Terriglobia; order Terriglobales; family Acidobacteriaceae; genus Telmatobacter. Next base: position 55,333 of record JBAUBR010000519.1, on the reverse strand, counting down.
AGGCGGCAGGTTGTTTGAGACTCCCATGCCCAGAGCGGCGAGCGCAGTTACGTTGCGGCCGTTGGTCGAGAGCTCGCTGACCTGCTGGCCGCTGATCAGGGTGCTCACCTCGCTGGTTTCCGTCTGCACTTGCAGTGCGTCCGCCTCTACCTGGACAGTTTGCGCCTGGCTGCCCACGGAGAGAGTGATGTTTTCTTCAAGGCTTTGCGCCACGTTCACCACAATGCCGGTCTTGGTGTACTTTTGAAATCCGGCCACCGTCGTGCTCAAGGTGTAGGTGCCGACTCCTACGTTGGCGAACCGGAATTGCCCCGCGCTGTTGGATGTGTCTTGCCTGGTCTGGCTGGTCGCGGGGTTGGTAAGGCTGATTGCGGCGTTTGGAACCACTGCTCCAGTGGGGTCCAGCACGGTCCCGTTGATGGTTGCGTTATCTTGACCCCAGGCTCCGGGCGCTATCGGCAGGAGCATGGCGATGATTGCGAAGCTCACTCCCAGAGATCCCCTTATAAGTCTCTTCGCCAGGGGACGCCTCGCAATAGAGGGAATTCGCGTTGCGGCTTCATTCATGGTTTGCCTCCTGAGCAAACGGTTACTGGTCTGGCCGAGTGCTTCCGCTCTGCGTCTGTCTCGTGGGATCGATTCGTGGCCGGCCCTTCAGCGGAAGTGCGTGTGCGGCAAAACCGGCTTGGCAACGATTCACTTGCCGTGCCGCGCTCTGCAATTGTCAGCAGACTCCTTTCGCCTCTTCAGAAAACGTCTACTTGCTCGCTAGCCTGACTCCTACCGATGTCGATGCGAGCAGGCAAGTAAGCGTTTCCCGAGGCGGGCAGACAGTCTTGCAGTCCTGCCCGTGGAAGGCGGTGCCATTCCAGCACCAGCGAGGCAAACCGTGCAACGCTATTAACGGTTTGTTGCCACGTTTTCTGTTGCTAAATTGTTCATTTTGATGCCGTTAGCAGGGTCAATAACGGGTAGACGTTTTCTGCCGAAGAACACGTTTGTTCGGTGAGTGATATAGTGGGGAGCCGAAGGGTACCTGAGTGCGTCTGCCAGGGTACTTGAGTGCAATATGGTGACAGCCGGTTCATCTTGGGCGTCGGAAGTGCTCAGTCCAAAGCAAATCGGTTTAGTGCGCGATCACCTCAAAGAAGTAACCGCAAGCCCGGCATTCGCTGCAAGCAAACGCACCCAGGATTTTCTCCAGTTGATTGTGGAACATGCCCTCGAAGGGGAAGTCGACAGCCTGCGCGAGCGGATGATTGGGGCCGAGATGTTCGGCCGCCCCGTCGACTACGACACGGGAAGCGATTCCGTGGTCCGCGTCAAAGCCACCGAAGTTCGCAAGCGGCTGGCCAAATACTATCTTGAGAACAACGGACAGCATGCGGTTCGCATCGAGCTTCCCAGCGGATCCTATGTGCCGCGGTTCGTCTTCGAATCCGTATCGGCGAAGCCCCAGCCGCAAATCGGAACCGCTCCATTGACTCTGGTGGAGCAAGCCGCCTCGCAAATCGAAAGCCGGCCTGCCGCGAATCTCGCGGCGCCAGTCGTCGAAGCGCCCGCTCTCCCAGTGCAAAAGCCCAGCCGCACGCCACGCCTCCTGGCAGCCGTCGGAATCGGATTGGTCCTCGCCGCGGTGCTCGGATACGCAGGCTTCAGAAAATGGTATGGCACTTCAAATGCCCGGCCCGAGATTCGTTCCATCGCCATATTGCCGCTTGAAAACCTCTCCGGCGAGCCCTCGCAGGAGTACTTCGCCGACGGAATGACGGAAGAGCTGATCAATGACCTGGGCCAGGTTTCTACTCTCCGCGTCATTTCCCTGACGTCCTCGATGAGTTACAAGGGCACGAAGAAGAAGCTGCCCGAAATCGCCCACGAGTTGGCTGTGGAAGGCGTCGTCGAGGGGGGCGTGCTTCGCGAGGGGAACCAGGTGCGAATCAGCGCCCAGCTGATCGATGCCAGGACGGATCGGCCCATCTGGGCTCACACCTATGTCAGGGACCTCACCAGCGTGCTGGCGTGGCAGGGCGAAGTGGCGCAGGCCATCGCGGATGAGATCAGCATCAAGGTGACGCCGCAGGAGCAGGCACGCCTCGCACGCAAGCGTCCCATCGACCCCGTAGCTCAGGACCTGTACCTCCACGGCATGATTCAACTGGACGCGGACGACTGCAAGAGCGCGGTCGATTATTTTCGTCAGGCCCTCGATAAGAATCCCAACTACGCGCAGGCGCATGCGGCCATGGCGAACTGCTACGGCCGGATGGGTGAAACAGGCCACCTGCCCTACAAAGAAGCGTTTTCAAAGCAGAAGACCGAAGCGGCCAGGGCGATCGAGCTGGATGATTCCCTGCCCGAAGGCCATGCCGAACTCGCCAACACCGCCATGACGCTCGACTGGGACTGGACGGCTGCGGCGACAGAGTTCCACCGCGCACTGGAGCTCAATCCGAATTCGGCCGCTATTCATCAGAAGTACGCGTTCTACCTGGTGCGAACCGGCCAGTTGCACGAAGCCCTTGCAGAGGTGGAGCGAGGCGTGGACCTCGATCCTGTGTCCGGCCGCTCATTTCACTTCGAGGGTTTCATCTATTACTTCTCCCGCCAATACGACCCCGCGCTTTCGCTGATCCGGCGAGTTCGCGCATTGGACATCAATCCGCCCGATTGGAGCTTTCTCCTGGGCGACGTCTATGCGGAAAAAGGTATGTACGCGGAATCCATCGCCGAGTTTCTCAAGTCAGGCAATGGACCGGATTCCATAGGTCATTTGGGCAATGCTTATGCCCGCGCCGGCCAGGTCGACGCGGCGCGCAAGGCCATTTCGCAATTGGAACAATACGTGCGGAAAGATGGCGTAGGGCGCTACGAAATTGCTCTCGTCTATACCGGACTGGGCAAGAAGCAGGAAGCATTTAAGTGGCTGGAAGAGGCCTATAACGCGCACGACGTCGGGCTTGTATATCTCAAGGTCGACCCCTGCCTTGACCCGTTACGCTCCGACCCGCGCTTTGAAGACATGGTGCGGCGCGTCGGCCTCGCGCAGTAGTTAGAGAGCAGGAAACCGACGCTATTTTGCCTGCCCGGTAGTTGCCATAGCCGCGTGCGGCCAGCCGTCTTTCCACACCAGAGTGGAGATTTGGAGCGCCGGCTTGCCTGTCTCCGCGTCGTATGCATGGAAGACGATAATATCCCCCTCCGGCCGCTCAAGGACCGATTCTCCGCCCGGACCCAGCCAGCGCTGATTGGCCGCCAGCAAAGCCGTACCGCCTCCATCGAGCATGGGAACACCATCGCGGTCGACATAAGGCCCCGTCACTTGTCTTGAACGCCCCACCATGGTCCGGTAACTGCTCTTAAGTCCCCGGCAGCACAGATCGAAAGAAACAAAGAGGTAGTAATAGCTCCCGTGATGGACGACGAAGGGCGCTTCAATTGCCTGCCAGTCCGGAGGCAACCCCGGCTTTGCCGGCTCAGGCTGCGCGGGCGGCTTACGGCTCGCGAGCGAGTAAGTGCGCGTGTCCGTGCCCGACAGTTTCCCCGTCGCCGCGTCGATCTTGCGCATCTTGATCCCCGACCAGAAACTGCCCATGCTCAGCCACGGTTGTCCCTTGTCATCGAGCACGATGTTGGGGTCGATCGCATTGAAGTCGTCTGTGGCTGTCGAACGCAGCACCAGCCCCTCGTCCTTCCAGTGGTATCTCGGGCTCTTGGGATCCAGCGTCTCATTGGTCGCGAGCGCAATCCCCGAAGTGTTCACGCCAAAAAGGGAATAGGCATAGTAGAGGTGGTATTCTCCATCGAAGTAAGAGATATCCGGAGCCCATAACTCCTTCGTTCCCGGGCTGGCCTCGTGAATCCATTCGGGGATGCTGTCGAAGACATGACCGCATAACTTCCAATCCGTCAAGTTATCCGAGCAGCGAATGGCAAACTGTCCTCCGCCCGGAGCAAACCCGGTAGCGAAAACATAATACGAGTTGCCTTCGCGGCCGATTGAAGGGTCGTGCGTGCCGGGGTAATCTCCCGCAAGTTGCAGTGCCTTCGGCTCCTGGGCGACGGAAGAGAGAAGCCACGACGCGGCCGCCAGCACAACCGCGGCTGAAATGAGATCGGAACGAAAAGAGCGCGGCATTCATTCCTCCCGCAGGGGCAAGCCTCCGACATCGTCCTTCCTGGTTTCCAACTGCCTGCCGCCGCATCGATTCTGGGTGCCCCAGGTCTCGACTTTGAGACCTGGGATACCTCGAAGCCAAATCGCCACACCGCAATAAAGCGGACACGCTCTAATAACTCATCTCCAGCACATTGATCGAAAATGGCGCAAAGCTGCGTTCGAACTTCGATCCGGCAATTTGAATTCTATGCTCCACCGGCACAACGGCGCGAGGGTTAATAATGCTGTTTGTATCGTCCGGAGTCTTTCCGCTCATCGTAGTAAGCATCGCCTCATGTCCAGCTCCAGGTGCGCCATCGATCGCAATATTCAGGGGCAACGCGTCAGAAGACCCGTTCACCACCTTCACAAACAGCTTGTGTCGCTGTTCGTCTCGAGTCACCGAGGCATAAACCCGCGGCCCGGCATTGGCCAGCGTGCTGGCCACCACCTCCGTGCCCAGATGACCCGCAAACATCACCTGCGCCCAGTAACTCGGCGAGCCATAACTGGTCAGCGCATCGTAGCCGATCAGGTCCGACTCCCACTGCATCCCACCGGGATTTACATTCACAAACAGCGGCGCATAACTGGCCATGATCACGATGTCGCTGTTGCGCTCCATTCCGGTCATCCAGGCCGCATCGCCAAGCGCGGCCTCGAGATTGGGCGTTGGCTCGCCCTCGCGTGTCGCCCACTCGCCCACGAATATCTTCGGCCCGCTGCGGTCCGCGTTATCGTAGTGGCCGGCGTCGGAAAGCGACTTCTCCACCGACATATAAAAGTGCTCATCGAGCACATCCGGCTTCACGCTCTTGATGGGCGCAGTGGCAATCAACTCGAGCTCCGGATATCGCTGCTTGATTTCCTTGTAGTACTGCGCATAGCGGCCGTCGTAGGAACCTGAGCGGTCGAACCAGTCCTCGTTGCCGATCTCGACGTAATGCAGCGGGAAAGGCGCGGGATGCCCGTCTTTCACGCGTTCCGCGCCCCACTTCGTTCCCGCGTCCCCGCTCACATATTCGATCTCGTCCAGTGCATCCTGAATGTAAGGTTCGAGCGCTGCTCCCGGCTCCACATGCTCCTGGGCCATCGAGTAGCCGGCATACACCGCAAGCACCGGCTCAATCTTCAGGTCCTCGCACCACTCCATGAATTCGAGCAGCCCCATCCCGTCCGACGACCAGTACCTCCACGGGCTGGGATGAGTAGGCCGGTCCACCCATGGTCCAATTGTTTTCTTCCATTGGAAGCGCTCGGGAATGTGGTCGCCCTCGAGATAATTTCCGCCCGGCAGGCGCAGAAACCTGGGATGCATCGCCGCCAGCATCTCCATCAGATCGATGCGGTTGCCGCCGGGCCGCCCACGATACGTAGGCGGAAACAGCGAAACCAGGTTGAACCACATCGTTGCCGGGCGCGAGATAGTCAGGATCAGGTGATTGTTTGCCGTGACCGGCACCTGCGCCGTCTTGAGCGTAAAGCTCAACTGCTTCCACTCGCTGGTCAATCCGGTCACCGTTGCCGTGGCCGCGGTTGCGCCGGTCGCATCGTTCACCAGGCTCACGGTCACCGGTATTCCGGCGCTGTCGGTCTTGGCGTAAAAGGACCCGCTGTAGGAAGTCTGCGGCCGCACCGGAATTCCCCAATAGCCGTCGTTCTGTACGCCTGCCGGCGCCGCGGCTGTCGCCGCGCTCACGCTCACTTTGAGGCTGCGTGGCAGCGCGTCGCTGGGCCCGGTCTTGTCGTCGACCGAGACGTCGACGACCGAGTTGCCGCGCGCAACCATGGTCCAGTGAAAGAGCGCCCTCCTTCCCGGGCCGATGGCGCGGTCCCGGACCAGCTCCCCATAGAGCCCCCCATCGTAGGAGAAATTGATCTCCTCGGTCATGAGGCCGTAAAGCATGGGACTGACCTTGGCGGTGGGATGATCGACCTGAATGGCAAGCGAAGGAGATTGCGCGATCAGACCCAGGTGAGGCAAGGCAGCGATCAGCAAAGCGAGTGCGATAGATCGTTTACACATGGGAGGCCATACTATCGCAGGAATCGGCGTCTGACAAGTAGGATAACGTTTACTCAAGAGTCGATTCCACGCCCGGCAACGCGGCGCTCTTCACCGGCTTGTACACTCCACGCGGCAAATCCATACCAAGGCCTGGCGGCCTGCATCATGGTTACGATCCGGCCCCGCGCAGATTGAGGTAGTGGTGCTTTTGCGAGCCCCACTATCCAGGTTGACGCCCGCGTTGTTCATGAGAAAATCTACGCTACACTTCAAAAGATCCAAGATACCGCCATCTCCCGGCGTCCGCTAACCCGGCAGAATTCTCTTCCAAACTGTCTGCGGTTTAAAGAATCAGGCTCTCTTCGGATCAGGATGGCATTTTGGCCATACCGTTTCAGGAAATTCAGTATCAGAAGCTGTAATCGCCACCTCGACGGGACCTAAAGGTGGGCGACCCTGAACATCGCACGAGAGGACACACGATCGCCCAAAAACGGTCAAGGCACACCGCAGCTTTTTCATCTCCGGAAGTCAGTCGCTGCCGCGGATGTCCCTCTCAGAAGACGATCTTGCCGCTTAGCTGCAATCGTCGGCTTATATTTGCCTGACCGTTACTGTACGGGCCATTTTGGGGTTGAACCGCCCCAAAGGTCGTGCTGCTGACGTCGGTTGTTGGAGTTGCAAAGACCGGATGGTTGAGGAGGTTAAAGCCTTCGGCACGGAACTCGAATGTTTTCTCGCGCCAGATGGGGAACGAGCGAATGACGGAGGTATCGAGGTTGACCCATCTCTGAGCCCGCAGGGCATTGCGGTATGCGTCCCCGAACGTGGAGGGCGCGGGAACTGCAAATGCGGCAATATTGAACCACTCGGATGTTGTTCTATTCGAAAGATTGGGGTCGCCCACCACCTTGGCCCGTTCGTAGCTGTTCCCGTTTCCGGTGTTGGCCACATCGTTGCTGTCGTTTGCGGTTATGTCCTGGCCGTCGCGCCAGGTGAATATGTTGTTCAGTTGCCAATTGCCCAGGATGTAGTCGCCAACACGGTTGCCGGTGGAGAATCGCTTCCCCTGGCCGACCGGAACGGCATACAGCGCATTGGCGGAGAGCACGTTCGGAATGTTGGTTCCGGCGAACCCACGGGAAGCTTTGGGGTGATATGGATCCTGCACATCCTGGCCCTCAATTCCGAACCATCCGTCGTCTTCCGTCAGAGACTTCGACCAGGTGTAGGCCACCTGGTAAGCGAAGCCGCCGGCATAGCGCTTGTCCAGTTGCAATTGGAGGGCGTTGTAGCTTCCCGTGCCGATGCTGCGGTCATAAAAAGTGGGAATGCTGTAGGGATAGGGTTCCCTGGCTTGAATGTCGGTGGGAGAGCCCGGAGTGAGAGCCACGTTGTACAGGCCGCCCACATTGGTGCGATGCGACGAAGAGCCGACATAGTCCGCCCTCAATGCCAGGGAACTCCCGAACTCCCGCTGGGCGCCAAAATTCCACTGCTCGGAGTAGGGATTCTTCAAGTGCGGATCATAGAACCACTGGTTGCTGGTGAAAGGAGTGGCGGGAGGGAAAAGCCCCGAACCGCTGGCGCCGAAGGGATTCTGGCTGGTCACGGTGGGCGTGAGCGAAGTCGCGGTGGGGAGGTTGGTAAGCGAAGACGCAATCTGCTGGCCGATATCGGGCCAGGAGCCCTCGATGTTCTGAGCCAGTTGGGTCACTGCGGCCCAGTCGTCGTACACGAAGCCGAAGGCTCCGTGTACTACGGTCTTTTCATCGACCTTAAACGCGAAGCCGAACCGCGGTCCCCAATTGGTGTGCACGTTGTGATTGATCTTCCCGTTGGGGCTTACCGTCACATGTGCCGGCAAGCCGGTACCGGGGATGCAAGGCGCATGGCCGCGAACGCTGCACAACGGCGGCAGCATCTGCACCTCGTAAGTGCCGTTTGAGAAATCGATATCGCCGGTTTCGGGACCTCCCTCCTGGCCGATCGTGGCGCTGGTTCCATACGCCGGCAGGAAGGGGTAATCGTAGCGCATCCCGAAATTCAAGGTGAGGCGGCTAGTGGTCTTCCAGGAATCCTTGAGGAACGCGCTGAGCAGGCCGCCTGGCCTTTCTTGCTCATTCACGTTTCGACGGCTGGCGCCGCTGTTGGGGTCGTTGAGCAGAAAAGACGTGAACGCGTCACCCGACGAGATGGACAACTCGGGATCGTCTGTTTGAGTAGGACCAAAACCCATCCCAATCTGCGAAAGCGGACTGGCAAAGTTGGTACTGTCCCATCCTGCGCCAAATTTGACTTCGTGGCTTCCCAGGATTTGGGTGTACGTGCCGCGGTACTCGTTGCTGTCGGTGGCCTCCGGGGTGTCGTCGATGCTCTCGCCCCCGTTCGCGAATCCGGAGATGCCCGGACCGGGGAGCAACGATCCGCCATTCAAGCCGGCAAAGCCGCTGGCAAAGGCGGGCGAAAACCCAATGGTGCTGATGATACTTGCCGTGGAGGCGGTGAAGCGCGTGGTTGAGTCGTCGAGGACCGTGGTCCGCGAAAATTGCGCCTGCACAATTCGTGTGGGACCGAAGACATGTACGTAGCTTCCACCGTAGTTGCGCGCGTCGATGATGTGGTGAGTCAGCAGATTGGGCAATCCCCCCGATGAGTCCACGGTGCTGTTGATGAAGCTGTAGCGGAACCACCCGGAATCTTTCGACCCGAAGTTCTGGTCGCCGCGGACGTTGAACTCGTTCTGCTGCTGCGTCAAAGGGGTCGTATCGAGCGCGTTGGCGGTGCAGATGCCATTGCTCATGCTCAAACAAGGGCCAGCCGCGGGAAAGACAAACTTCGCCCAGGCGACCATTCTCGGGTCGATAAGGTTCGACGGAATCTGATTGCCCTGAAATGCGGTGCGCGTGAAGGTGCCGCAAGGGTTGGAGCCAACGGCAACGCAGGCTGTCGTAAAGGGATTGTAGGCTTGCAGTTGGTGATTGTCTGCTTCGTTACCGCCCAGTTCGGCCGCGGTTGGGACGTAGAGGAAGCTGTTCTCCGGCAGTGAATATCGATAACCCTGATAAGCGCCGAAGAAGAACGATTTGTTCTTGCCGTTGTAGAGTTTGGGAATCACAACCGGCCCTCCGCCGGCGGCGCCAAACTGGTTCTGGTGAAAAGCGGGATTCGGCGAGGTCGTCGGAAGAAAGTAATTTCGCGCGTCGAAAACGGTGTTGCGGACGTATTCCCATGCCGAACCGTGAAGTTCGTTGGTGCCGCTCTTGGTGACCGCATTCACCACGCCGCCCAGCACGGAACCGAATTCCGCATCGTCGGTGTGCGAGACCACCTTGAACTCCTGGATGGCGTCGATGATGGGCGCAATGGCGTAGGTGCTTTCGACCGCGCCGTAGTCGTACAAACCGTCCATCAGAAAGAAATCGCTGCGGTTGGTCTGCCCATTGATAGATGGAAAGGAGTAGTCCGAGCCGATGGCAACCGCGGCGCCAAAGCCGCCGCTGCTTTGCATTCCCGCACTCTGCCCGGTCATAATGGGAACCACGCCCGGAGTGAGCGAAAGCAGCGATGTGAAGTTGCGGCCATCCAGCGGGAGGTCGTTGACCTGTTTGGTCTCGATCACAGTGCCCAGGCTGGCGCTGGATACCTCCAACTGTGCGGCCGTCGCCGCCACGGTGACCACCTGTTCCTCGCTACCAACAGCGAGGGCAAAGTCAAGCGTGGCGATCTGACCGACGGCGAGGACGAACTCGTCAATCTTCTCCGGCTTGAATCCTTTGGCGCTGGCCTGGAGCGTATAGTGTCCAGGCGTGATGTCGAGGAAGACATATTCGCCGGAGCCATTGGACACCGACGTGCGCTCAACAGAGGTCTCGACATTGCGCAGCACGATGGCAGCGCCGGGAATCACCGCCCCCTGGGGGTCGCGGACCACGCCATTTACCGATGCGGTTGAGAGCTGGGCAATTGCGGGGCTCGCAAGAAGCAAGAGAACAAAACCCAGGATTCCTGCGGCAGCGCCGGTGACCGAACTCCAGTGATGGCGGATGAAGCCAAGCGATCGAGCTTGCATGGATGACCTCCAACTTCCAAGTGTCGTTCGTCTTACCAATTCTGTTTTTCTCGACGTGTCATTCGCTGCCTGGCTTGTGGGTTGGGGAGCAAGTATACGAATACCGTGACTTTTGCGTATACTTTCGCCAAGCGCCTTCTTTTTAGCCAAAGCCGAGAGCAGTTGTCAAGAAAATTCAATCCTTCGATTGAGTTTTATATGAACCGTTCGGCTGATCTTTCCTTGCCGGTCGTCCATTTTTCGCCAACTGTCCCCTGCGGATCGTGTTTGCAGCCGGACCAACTAATTCGCTATAGTTAGCGGAAGAGTTGGAGTTTTCCTGCCTCCTGCCAGCGATCCTGACCAAGACGAGGGGCTCGCGCGGTGTGCGTGTGTTCCGCGTCCAGCAAGGCGGCAAAGTTGGGGAAACTGCCCAGGGAAACCGATCGTATTCTTTGAATATGCCAATTAGAATGAAAGACATAGCGACGGATCTCGGCCTCTCGCAGGCCACCGTGTCCAAGGTCCTTCGCAACCACCCCGACATTGGCGAAGAGACCCGCCAGCGTGTGCTGGAGCGCGTCAAAGAGCTGGATTACCAGCCCAACTCGCTTGCCCGCAGCCTGGTCACCGGCCACAGCTATCTGATCGGCCTGATCGCTCCCAGCCTGCTTCATCCATTCTTCGCCGAGATCGCCAAATCTCTCTCCAAGGTGATTCGCGACCGGGGATATTCTCTGATTGTTTCTTCTTCTGAGGAAGATCCGGAGATCGAGAAAGAGGAGATATCGCGCATGCTGGGGCGCCGGCTGGATGCGCTGGTCGTGGCCTCCTCGGGGTCGAGTATCGAGCAATTCGAGCGCATGGAGAGCCGGGATCAGCCATACGTCCTCATCGATCGTGAAATCAAGGGACTGGCCGCCAACTTCGTGGGGATCAACGACGAAAAGGCGGGCTGGCTGGCCACCGAGCACCTCATCGATATGGGATGCCGCCGTGTGGCGCACATCCGGGGACAGGACAACAGCACCGGCTTGGGCAGATTCGAGGGCTACCGGCAGGCGCTGCGACATCGTGGAATTCCCTATTCGGATGACTATGTGGTGCGGAGGAACTACGTGGATACAGAGACCACGCATCAGGGGATGGAGGCCATGCACCGCCTGCTGAAGCGAGACCCGCGGCCCGATGGCGTGTTCTGCTTCAACGATCCACTGGCGATGGGAGCCATGAACACCATCCTCGAAGCCGGACTCAGGATTCCGGAAGACATTGCTCTTATCGGCTGCGGGAATGAGCCGTATAATCCCTATCTTCGTGTTCCGCTTTCGAGCATCGATCAGCACAGCCAGATGATTGGCCAGCGCGCCGCCGAGCTGGTGCTCAGCCTGATCGATTCAAAACAAATTCCTCGAGCTCGCACCATCATCCTTGAACCCACATTGGTAGTTCGGTCCTCCACCAAAAGAAAATAGAGCCGGCTCCAAGGGATCTCGCTGAAAATCGAAACATGGGTAGCGGCATGAGCCGGAATGCGACGTCATCTCCGCGAGTTGCCGGTCTCGGATTGCCGAGGGCGGCACTCGGGCTCGCCGTTGCAATTTTGCTGTTGAGCGCAAGTGCCGGACAGGCAAAGAGCGGCGCCGCACCGCATCGTCCTGCCGAGCCCAACGGCGAATATGTCGGTTCCCAGGCGTGCTCGAAATGCCATAGCGAAATCTATCGGCGCTTCACGCAAACCAGCATGGGGCATTCGATGTCTCAGGTAACCCCGGATTTTCTTGAGAAGACATCCTCTTCCGCGTCGTATTCGAATGAACGACTCAACCGGCGCTTCGCGATCTACTCCCAGGAAGGAAGCCTTTATCAAAGCGAATCCGGAATCGGCGGCGATGGGAAGGAGAGTTTTCGAACCGCCCACCGGATCGAATGGATCATTGGCGCGGGAATCAATGGATACGGCGCGATCCTCGAACAGGACGACTATCTCTTTCAGGCGCCGCTATCGTTCTACACGCGCCCCATGAAGTGGGCGCCTTCGCCCGGATATGAGTTTGCCGACCTGGGCTTCAACCGGCCCATCACTCCGGGCTGCATCTTCTGTCACAGCGGCCGGCCGAACCCGGTGCCCGGAACCAATGGACGCTTTCAAAGCACACCGTTTTCCGAGCTGTCCATCGGTTGCGAAAATTGCCATGGCCCCGGCGCAGCGCATCTGCGGGCCATGAGCGGTACGAGTGTTCCATCCGGAAAAAATCCCGCGCGCTTCGATCCCGCGATCGTCAATCCCGCCCGTCTCACTCCTTACCTGGCAAACAACATTTGCATGGCCTGCCACCAGACTGGGGATGCGCGCGTCCTCAAGCCTGGCAAGACCTACCAGGACATCCGCCCCGGTCGCCCGCTCGACGACACGCTTTCGATCCTGCTCATTCCGCCCACGCGCGAGTCTCCTCCTACGGCGGATCATGTCGAGCACTACTATTCCATGACGCTGAGCAAGTGCTACCGCGCCAGCCAGGGCCGGCTAAGTTGCATAACCTGCCACGATCCACACGTGGAGCCGTCGCGCGAAGAAGCGCCGGCGTACTTTCGCGGCAAATGCCTCACCTGCCATTCCAACCAAAGCTGCAAGCTGCCGCTGGAGACGCGTATGCAGAAGACGTCGGCCAACGATTGCGCGGGCTGCCACATGCCCAAGCGCGACATCGAGGTCATCTCGCACTCGAGCGCCACCAACCATCGCATTGTGGCGACCCCCGATGAACCCTATCCGGATATCGCCTTCCGGCAGACGACCGCGTCGCTGCCCGACCTGATCCATCTCAATCCCGCTCCCGGCCGGCAAGCTGTCTCGCCTCCGTTGCTCACCCTGCTGGCGGCTTATGGGGAGCTGGCGGAGAACAAGCCGGAATATGTTGCGCCCTATCTCAAAGTGCTCGGCCGCCTCGAGAAGACTCAACCCGACGATCCTCTAGTTCAGGCGGCTTTGGGCCGCAGGGATTTGAAGAATGGCGATTTTCAGAGTGCCGCCGGCCACCTGCGCCGCGCACTCGAGAACGGCCCGCCCGCAGCGACGACGTATGCCGATCTAGCCGACGCCCTGGCCCGCCTTGGGCAAACAGACGAGGCTCTGAGTCTGCTTGAGAAGGCAATCGATCTGGACCCGTACAATCCCGTAACCCGGAAAATGCTGGTGGTGCGTTTGATCGATACCAGGCAATATGCAAAGGCTCGCCAGGCGCTCGAGCAGTATCTGGAAATCTTCCCGCAGGACGATTTCATGCGGCGGATGCTGGCGCGCGCGGAAGGGAATCAATCGCAGCCATGATCTAACGCTTGCTCGCGGTGTACGGCTGTTTCTTGACGATGCCTTTGCCTTCTTCGATGGTTACGATCTGCCCCGCCGCGACTGCGGAGAGGTTTTCCGTTTTGCCGTCGAGCCAACGGATCGACAGATTGGCGGATGCAGCTTTGCCCAGCCCGAAGTGCAGGCGGAAGTCGTTCTGCGAAATGTACGATCCGCCGCTGCGCACTTCATCCATCTGTTTTTGCCCGTTCGCGGTCACGGTGACTCGCGCCCCGATCGCATCGCGGTTCGCAGTCAGCAACCGGATCAGAATGGAATTTCCCAGGGACGGAGCGACGTTCTTGAGGAGGGATGGGGCCTCTCCCATGTTTACGATCACGATTTCCTCGTTGCCATCGTTGTCCAGGTCTCCCACGGCCAGGCCGCGCGATGCGTGCGCCGACGTGATGCCGCTCCCGGCCTGCGAAGACAGATCGTAGAACTGCCCGTCGCCCCGATTCCAGTAGAGCAGCCGCGACTGCTTGAAGTGCTCCCCGCTGTGCCCCGTGTCGACCTCGGGATACACGTGCCCATTGGCGAGAATCAAGTCCTTCCATCCGTCGTTATCGATGTCCATCGCGGCCGTTCCCCATCCCAGGTACCTCGTATTGACCGCCAGGCCGCTTTCGATGGTCGCGTCAGTGAAGTTGTTCTCTCCCTGGTTGCGGTAGAGGGTGTGCGTGTCATCGGCGAAGTTGGTCTTGAAGATATCGAATCGCCCGTCATGGCTGAAGTCGGCCGCGGCCACGCCCATGCCGGCCTGCTCGCGCCCCTCGTCGTTGTAGGCCACGCCGGCCTGCACGCCGATCTCCTCGAAACGTTGTCCCTTCAGGTTGTGGAAGTAGAGGCTGGCCGTCGAGTCGCAGGCGATATAGATATCGGGCCATCCATCGTTGTCGAAATCGTCGACGAGTGGCGAAAAGCAGTAGTAGTCCTTGGGCGTTGTGATGTGCATGCGGTCCGAGACATCGGTAAAGTGCCCGTGCCCGTCGTTCTGATAAAGAGAGACCGTCTCGCCGAGCAAGCCGCGCGGGCCGCAGATGACCGGCAAACCCTTCCACTCGCACTGCGATCTTTCTCCCGGATGCGGCGTTGTGGCGGGATCGAAGCGAATGTAATGCACAACAACAAGGTCCAGCGCGCCGTCCCGGTTGAAGTCCAGAAATGCGCATCCCGTGCTCCAGCGATTTGTTGCGGAAGTCAGTCCGCGCGCTTCAGTCTCGTCGCGAAACGTTCCGTTTCCCTGGTTGTGATAGAGAACGTTTTGCCCCCATCCGGTAACGAAGAGATCCACATATCCGTCGTTATCGATGTCTCCGGCGCAAACTCCCTGGCCCCACCCGGCGTGGGTCAATCCGGCTTTTTTGGTAACGTCTTCAAACTTCAAGCCGCCGAGGTTGTGGTAGAGCACGGGGGTGGGCGGCGCTCCATTCTTTTGAAAGGTGTCGCCGTTGACAAAAAGAATGTCGGGCAGCCCATCGTTGTCGTAGTCGAAGATGGCAACGCCGTTGCCGGTGGTCTCGATGATGTATTGTTTATTCGCCGCGGCGCCGGAGACGTTCACGCTGGTGAGCCCGGCCTGGGCCGCAACGTCCTCAAACCGCACGATTGGCGGTTTCACTCCGGGAGGCAATGGCTTGGCAGGCGTCGCCACGCCGTTGCCGGTGGCCACGCCGATTTGCGCAGCGCAGGAGCCGGCTACGGCAAGATTGAAGGAAAAAGCGATGGAGAAAAAAACGTAAAAAGTGCGGCCTTGTGCAGCGGCGATACGGCGTTTCCCCATTTCCGGCCAATTTTAGCATCCGCAATGCGTTCTTCTTCGCAGCATCTAGTGATGCGCGGAATCCGATGATACCGGCAACTCAGCGTATCCTCGCGCACGCGCTCACTCCTTCTCTTGGCTCTCCTGGTCTATCCTGAGTGCGCAGGAGCAATCTACCCAGGGGCCGGCGATGATTTTGCGAACCATCGGGCGAAGATCGGTTGCGTACTCTCGGCTCCTCGCTCTCGCATTTGTCTGCACAACCCCGCCGGCGATGACAGCGCAACAAGCGACCGCCTGCACCGGACCAGCCACGCTTGAGCAGACGCTTGCGGCTCACCCTTCGCCCGGCGCATACGAAGCGCTGGGCTCCTGGTTTGCTTCACAGCATAAGTTCACCTGCGCCATATCGGCATTCGAATCCGCAATTCGCCTCGATCCCAATTCGTGGCAGAGCCACTACGATCTTGGAATCGCGCTGCTCAGCACCGGCAACCCCAAGCGCGCGGCCGATGAACTGAAAACCGCATCGGGACTCAAGCCGGGCTCGCCGCAGATCCTTCTACCTCTGGGAGCTTCGCTTAGCGCACTGAGCCGGCTGGATGAAGCGATCGATGCCTTCCGGGCCGTCCTGCAAGTGGATCCGCAGTCGGTAAAGGCGCTCGATGGGTTGACGAAGGCGCTCATCGCCGAAAAAAGATATTCGGCCGCGATCGCGGAGCTCAAGAACGCGACCAACGATGAGGTGCTGCAACTGAATCTGGCCGTGGCCTACTCGAAGAACGGCAATACGGACGAAGCGCTGAAGACGGTTTCCGCCATTGTCAAAGAACATCCCGATTACGCCCAGGCGCAGTTCAACCTGGGAGTCGTCTACACGCAGGAAGAGCGATACGGCGAGGCGGCGCAGGCATTTCAGGAGGCGCTGCGCCTCGATCCCTCTGACGACGTTACCCGCCTCACGTATGTAAAGACCCTGGTGGTTCTTGGGCAGTTCGATAGCGCCGCACCGATCATTCGCGATTACCTGCGCCGCCGGCCTCACGACTTCGACGCGCTCTACTTCACCGGTGTGGTGGAAAAGGGCCTGGGAAATTACGCAGATGCCGAAAAGGTTCTGCGTCAGGCCGTAGCCATCGACCCCAGGCACTTCGATGCGCGATACAGCCTGGGCTTCGTGCTGGCCCATCTCGACCGGCCGGCTGAGGCGAAGCCGCAACTCGAGGCAGCGCTGAAGCTGCAACCCGATTCGAGCAAGGTGCGCTATGAGCTGGCATCCGTGCTCCGCGCGCTGGGAATGAAAGATGAGGCAAGCCAGGAATTGAACGTGTTCCAGCAGGAGAAGCAGGAAGACGCAAAGCAGGTTTCCGCGCTCGTAAAGGCCAACCAGGCCAATCAGGATTTGCAGTCGGGCGATCCGCAAAAAGCGGTCGCGCTCTACCGGGACGCGATCGTCGAAGACCCGCGAAACGCGCGCACCTACTATAACCTCGCGCTCGCCCTGGACCAGACGGCCGACTATGGCGGCGAGAAGGAGGCGCTCGAAAAGGCAATTGAGCTGGATGCAAAACTGGCTCCGCCGCACAATCAGCTTGGGCTCCTGGAACTCAAAGCCAATCAGGGCGGGGATGCGGAGAAACAGTTCAAAACGGCGATCGAGCTCGACCCGGAATATGCCGAGGCCGAGAACAACCTGGGCGTTCTCTACGGGCAGCTTGGCAAGAACAGTGAAGCGGAGCTTTTGTTTCGCCAGGCCACGGAAAACAATCCGAAATACGGCCAGGCATTTGCGAATCTCGGCCTCACGCTGGCCAGCGAATCGCGATACTCCGATGCCGCCCAGGCGCTCGGCGCGGCCGTGCAACTCGATCCAAAAAACGCCGGCGCACTCAGCGCATATGCCATGGTTCTGGTGCGCATGAACCGCGCCAGTGAAGCAATGGGCTACTTTCGTAAGGTGACAGAGCTGGACCCAAAATCGCCCGGCGCACATCTGAACCTGGGAATCGCGCTTGCCGACCAGGTCAACCTCGACGACGCACTTGCGGAATTTTCCGAGGCGGTTCGCCTCGATCCCAACAGCGCGATAGCGCATTACAACAAAGGCCGCGTCCTGCTCGACCTGCGGCGCAACAGCGAAGCCAGGCCGGAACTGGAAGCGGCCACGCATCTCGATCCCGGCTCGGCAGATTCCTGGTATCTGCTCGGCCTGATCTCCAGGGAGGCGGGAGACACCGACGAAGCGATCCGCCTGTTTGAAAAGGCGCTCGCCGCAAAGCCGGACAACGCCGAAGCCGACTACATGCTGGGGCAGGAGCTCCTGAGCAAAGGCGATACGGCGGGAGCCATCGCGCGATGGCGCAAAGCCATCGAGATCCGCCCCCAATACGGCGAGGTGTACTACAGCCTGGCGCGTCTCCTGGCGAAATCCGATCCCGATGAAGCCGAGCGACTGCGAGACCGGTTTGAGCAGATGCGCGCCGAACAGCACATCATGGATCGCGCGCAAATGCTCGGTAACTTCGCGCTGACGTCAGCCGGTGCGCACGACTGGCCGCAAGCCGTCGCGCAACTCAAAGAAGCTATCGAGACCTGTGGGACGTGCAGTGCGCTTCCACAACTCCACAAGGATCTGGGCTTGATCTATTGCCATTCAGGCGATCTCAAGAACGGCCGAATCGAGCTGCTCCAGGCACAAAAGCTGTCGCCCCGCGATCAGGACGTTGCAAAAGCGCTCCACTTGCTCGATCCGGCTAACAAGTCGCAATAACTTGTCCGCAACTCAACCATCCAAGGACGCCGCGCAAAGTGATGCGAATCGATTCTCATCAACACTTCTGGCGTTACAGCCCCGCGGAGCATCCCTGGATGTCGGATGAGATGGCGCAACTGAAGCGCGATTTTCTTCCCGAAGATCTTCAACCGCTGCTCGAGGCTCTCGGTTTCGACGGATGCATTGCAGTGCAGGCGAGCCAGACTCTCAAGGAAACGCAGTGGCTGCTGGAACTCGCCGGGCAATACACATTCATCAAGGGTGTGGTCGGCTGGGTGGATCTGTTGTCGGCGGATTTTGCGGAGCAATTGGAGAGGTTCGCCGCCGATGCGAAGTTTGTGGGCGTGCGCCATATCGTTCAAGACGAATCGGACGATGAGTTCATGCTGCGCGCCGGGTTTATGAACGGCATCTCGATATTGAAGCAGTACGATCTCACCTACGACCTGCTAATTTTCCCGAAACATCTTCGCGCCGCGACGCAACTGGTGCAAAAATTCCCCGAACAGCCGTTTGTCCTGGACCATATTGCCAAGCCCGGAATCGCGGAAGGCGCCATCTCCCCGTGGCGGGAAGATCTGCACGAGCTTGCGCGTTCTCAAAACGTCTTCTGCAAGCTCTCCGGCATGGTGACGGAGGCCAAATGGAATCGGTGGAAGCCGACTGATTTTTCCCGTTACCTCGACACGGTCGTCGAAGCATTCACCCCTGACCGCCTCATGATAGGCTCCGACTGGCCGGTGTGTACGCTCTCAGCGGACTATGTGTCCACCATGCAAATCGTGATTGACTACATCGAGCAGTTCCCGCCTATAGCGAAATCCGGAATTCTTGGCGGGAACTGTGCGCGCTTCTACGGAGTCGACTCGCCTCGATCGCGAGTTTCCTAATAAATCTGGACAGCAATCACGCTGACATTGGGATCGGGCGCCTGCGGCGGGAGATCGATCTGCAACTTCCCTTCTGCCTGGCGAAAGGTTAACGGCTTTCCATTGGCAAGCAGGCGGGCCGACATGACCCTGGCCTCGAGGCCGGTTAGCTCCAGCGAAGAAGAGGGCCAGTCGAAGACGTGCACAAAGATCGACTTGTCATTGGCGGTGGTGCGCAGGCCGGTAACTCCCTGGACCGGACCGTAGGTGGTGCCGTAGATGGAGTCTCCGTTCAGAGTGAGCCACTCTCCAATGGCTCGCAGCCGCTGCTGAAACTCGGGTTGTATCTGGCCGTCCGGCTGAGGCCCGACATTCAGCAGGAAATTGCCGCCGCGGCTGGCCACTTCAACCAGGCTTCGTATCAGCGTCTGCTCGGATTTGAATTCGCGATCGTTCTTGTTATAGGCCCAGGTGTTGTTGATGGTCATGCAGGTCTCCCAAAGCCGAAAGTCTTCCGGCCGTGGAATTGAATTCTTCAATCGCGAGGAAACTCGAGGGTCGACGCCCGTCAGCACAACGTCTTTGGTCGGAATGGCAGTCGGAATGAACTGCTCCGGCGTTTCATAGTCGGCAGGCACGCCCAGCCGGTCGTTCACGAGCGTAGCCGGTTGCAGCTCGTGAATCATTTCGATCACGCGTGCGCCGTTGTATTTTCTCTGGTCGTTCAGGCCGTCGAACCAGATGATCGCAACCGGCCCATAGCGTGTCAGCAACTCCGCCAACTGCAACTGCATGTATTGGAGATAACTCTCCCACTCCGGCCGCTGGGGCTCGCCATGCCAGTTTTCACTGGCCGGTTTGGTGGCATCGCGAAAGCCGGGATGGTGCATGTCCGGCGGCGAATAGTAGAAGCCGAGCGGCATGCCGTCTTCGCCGCAGGCCTTGACCAGTTGCGCCACAATGTCCTTGCCGTAGGGAGTGTTGGTGATCTTGTAGTCCGTGTAGGACGAATCGAACATGCAGAATCCATCATGGTGCTTGGTTGTGAACACCATGTATTTCTGCCCCGCCATTCGCGCCAGATCGACAAACGCGTCCGGGTCGAATTTCGCCGGGTTGAACGTCTTGGGCAGAGCCCGGTATTCGGCCTCGGTGATTCCGCCGGGCTGCGGCCTCATGATGGGCCAAGAAGCTTCCACGCTGGCCTGCGAATACGGTCCCCAATGGATGAACATGCCGAATTTCGCGTTGCGGTACCAGGTGGTGCGGTCGCAAGCCATTGCCTCGCTCCATCCTAGGCGCGCGAATGCGGGGTAGCAGGAGCCGGAAAGGGCGAGCTTGAGAAAGTCGCGGCGATTTGAAATGCTAGTGCTCATATCGCGTGAAATATAGTGCTCTGCTGGCCAGCCGTCAAGAAAATGAGGCTGGAATTGCGCATTTCAGGGCTTCGATGCTCGGCCTATTTCGACGAGCAACATCGAAGATGAGTGCTTAAATGGAGCTTAGCTTCTCAAGCCAAGGCGCCTCGGCTCAGTCCAGATGGAAGACTTCTTCCATCTCCGCCCACCATTCACCCTCCTTGCGCGTTGCCACGGGATCCTGCATCGGTTGCATTACCGCCCACCACTCCTGGGTCTTGGGATGCGCCGCCATCCTGGCCAAATCACTCTTCAGGTCGCTGCCGTGATATTCGAAGTAGCTGAAGAGAAGGTCGTCTTTGAAATAGATGGAGTAGTTGGCGATATTGCAATCGCGAATCTTTTCCAGAACCTCCGGCCACACCGCTTTGTGGTATCGCCGGTATGCATCCGCGCTTCCCGGCTTCAGTCCGATCATCATTCCGAATCGCTTCATCGCTCGCCTCTCACAGGAATATTTGCCCGAGTGGAGGCTACGCGAGAGTCGCAGCGTCGCGCAAGCACTCGGATCTCTCCTTGACGGCCGATTCGCGCTCGAACTACGATCCGCCAAGAGCGCGTGTGACAACCGGGAGAAGGGAATCTCCGATGCCGGCTGATCTTGCAGGGAAAATCATCGTGTTGACCGGCGGCGCCGATGGCATCGGCCGGGAGTGCGCCCTCGCCTATGCGCGCGAAGGAGCCACGGTCGCAATTCTGAACCGCGATCCGGATGCGGCGCGGCGCACGGCTTCGGAGGCCGGTCGCGACTCCATCGCTCTCCGCGCCGACGTGTCCGATGGCGATGCCGTGCACGCCGCCATCGACGCTGTTCTTAAGCAGTTTGGGCGCATCGATGCTGTGCACAACAACGCCGGCATCGCCAGCCCTTCGAAGCCTCTCCACGAAACCTCTGAGGCGGAGTGGGACGACCTGATGCGCGTCAATTTGAAGTCGGTTTATTGGACCACTCGCTTCGCCTTCGAGGCGCTCAAGGCAAACAAGGGCGCGATCCTCAATACGGCCAGCATGGTCGGGCTCATTGGGCAGCAGAGCCACGCCGCCTATGTGGCCAGCAAGGGCGCAATGATCTCGCTCACCAAGGCCATGGCCGCCGATTACGCGGAATACGGGATCCGCGTGAATGCGGTGTGTCCCGCCGGTGTGTGGACTCCGATGCTGGAGAAGTGGTGCGCCGAACAGCCGGACCCGGCAGGCATCCGACAGTATCTGGATGATATTCACCTGCTCGGGCCGTGCCCCCGCGGGGATGTGATCGCGGACGCGGCGGTTTTCCTGCTTTCTTCCAAGGCACGCTTCATCACCGGCTGCATCCTGCCGGTGAGCGGCGGAGCAGAGCTGGGTTACCGAAGATAGCTGAAGGCGAAACGATGTCGAGTTGCACTATCCAATCCGTCTCCACCGTCGATGCGCGTTTCGCGTTGCCGGCCGGGGCGGGCACAGACGCGGTTCATACCATCTCCGAGTACTGCATGGCCACGACCCGGTTAGCCACTGACAAGGAGATATCGGGAACCGGGATTACGCTCACGCTTGGGGATGGAAACCGCCTGGTATGCGACGCGATCGAAGTGCTGGCAAGGCCCCTCGCCGGTATGGAGATCGAAGAACTGATGTCGAACTTTGGCGCGTTCTCGCGTCGGCTTGCGGACGATCCGTCCCTGCGCTGGCTCGGGCCGCACAAGGGCGTTGTTCACTTGGCACTGGCTTCCATCACCAATGCGTGCTTTGACCTGTGGGCCAAGTCGCGCGGCGTCCCGTTGTGGAAGCTGCTGCTTGACCTGACGCCGGAAGAAGTGGTCGCAACTCTGGACCTCAGCTATGTCGAGGATGTGCTGAACGAAGAGGAAGCGCTCGCCATTCTAAGGGCCAATTCAGCGACTCGCAGCCTGCGGGAATCGATCCTCAAGAGCGGTTATCCCGGCTATGACACTTCGATTGGATGGATGGCTTACGACGACCGGAAGGTGCGTGAGCTCACGCAGCGGGCAATCGATCATGGCTTTCGCGCATTCAAGCTCAAGGTCGGTTCTGCCGATGAATCGCGCGACCTGCGGCGAGCCGCGATGCTGCGCGAAGTGGCCGGCGACGCGGGAACGCTGATGTTCGATGCAAACCAGCATTGGAAGCTGCCGGATGCGATCCGCATGTGCCGAGAGCTTGTACGCTTCAAGCCTCTTTGGATCGAAGAGCCGACGCACCCGGACGATGTCCGCGCGCACGCCGCGATCGCGCGGGAGATCGCCCCCGTGAAAATAGCGGCAGGTGAGCACATTCCCAACCGCATCCTCTTCAAGAACTTTTTCCATTACGGCGGCGTGCATTTCGTGCAGACCGATTGCACGCGGCTCGCGGGAGTGAGCGAATTTCTGACCGTCAGCCTGATGGCGAGAAAGTTTGGACTGCCGGTCGTACCTCACGTTGGCGACATGGGTCAATTGCACCAGCATCTGGTGCTCTTCAATCACATCGCGATCGGCCAAGAGGTCGTGTTTCTGGAACACATTCCGCATCTCGAGGAGCATTTCGTCTTTCCCGCGCAAGTGAGCGGCGGATTCTACAAGACCCCGCAGCAGCCCGGAGCCTCGACAGACTTGATTTTCGCCGGCGGCGGTGCTGCCAGATGACGACATCGTTGCCCCTCGGAATTGCGCTCACGCTGCTTGCCGGACTGATGGCCGGCAACTGCATGTTGCCGATGAAATTTAATCGCAACTGGAATTGGGAGAATACCTGGCTGGTTTTCAGTGTGGTTTCACTCGTCATCCTCCCCTGGATATTGGCGCTGGGTCTTGTCGACCATCTCTTCGACGCCTACCGCGGCCTCTCCCTCTCTCAACTTGCCGTGCCCTTTCTCTTCGGCGCCGGATGGGGAATCGCGCAGGTGCTGTTCGGAATCTCAGTTGCGCGACTGGGCCTCGGCCTGGCCTACGCGATCATCATCGGACTCGGCGCGATGCTGGGAACGCTGGTGCCGCTCTTCACGCAGCACCGCTCGCAGCTCGGCAACACCGCGCTCATTGAGATTCTCGGCGGAGTTGGGGTCATGGCGATCGGCATTGGCCTGTCGACATGGGGCGGCCAGATCAGGGAACGGAACGAGCGCCCGGTTCTTCAGTCCGGGCCGGTACACGGATATTTGGCCGCCGTGCTGCTCGCAATCCTGTGCGGCGTGCTGGCGCCGATGCTCAACTACTCGTTCGCCTTTGGCCAGGACATTGCGCAGCAGGCGGCGCATGTGGGAAATACCGCGTTGCGTTCCGCTTATGCAGTGTGGCCAATCGGACTGGCAGGCGGTTTCCTGCCCAACATTGCCTACAGTCTTCACCTGTTGAGAAAGAAAAAGAGCTGGAAATCGTATCAGGCACAAACTCCGGACATTTTCTGGTCGATTCTTATGGGTGTGCTGTGGATGGGAGCCATGGCGCTGTACGGCATGAGCGCGACCTATCTGGGGTCTCTTGGAACTTCGATCGGCTGGGGGCTCTTTCAGATTTTCATGATCATGACAGCGACACTATCCGGTGTGATGATCGGCGAATGGAAAGGTGCCCCGCGCGCGGCCAGACTCTTGCTGGTGCTGGGTCTTGCATCTTTGACAGGAGCCACAACGCTGCTGGCTATGGGGAACCAGTGAGTCTCGCCTAGCGGCAGCGGTCGCCTGATTTGCTTGCATCGTCTGTAAGAATTGGGGCAGGCAAGCAGTTGCGATCCCTGGGAGTCGCAGAAGGAATGAGCCGGCAGATTCTCCGAACTCGCGGAACCCGTTCTGCATTGGCTGCCCTTCTGGCGCCCGCAATGCTCCTGTGCGGAATCGCTATGATTCGCAGCGTGCTGGCTCAATCCAACCATACCGGCGCGGCAGCGACGGCTCCCGCGCTGGTTCCGGGCCGGTTCGTCGACATCACGGAAAAAGCCGGCGTCCATTTTCTCCACCAGGCCCCGCACACCTCGCGCAAATACCTGATTGAAACCATGGGGTCGGGCGTGGCGCTTTTCGATTGCGACAACGATGGAAGGCTCGATCTCTATCTGGTCAATGGCGCGCCCTTTTCCGATCCCGAGCCCAAAGGATCGATTCCGCAGAAGACGGGTCCGGAGTATTGGAACCGGATGTACCGGCAAAAGCCGGATGGCACGTTTGAAGACATCACGGAGAAATCCGGCCTGAAAGGCGCCGGCTATGACATGGGCGTCGCCGTAGCCGACTATGACAACGACGGCTTTGAAGACGTCTTCGTCACCGGATACGGGGGAAATCGCCTCTATCACAACAACGGCGACTGCACTTTCACCGATGTTACAGAGAAGGCAGGTGTCGCCGGCAGCGGCTGGTCCACTTCCGCCGCCTGGGTCGACCTGGATAACGATGGGCTGCTCGACCTGGTTGTGTTGCGCTACGTCACATGGGACTGGGACGACGTGTGGTGCGGCGAGCATCGCGAAGGGTATCGACAGTACTGTCATCCCGACGTTTTCCCGCCCATCTCAATGCTCGTCTACCACAACGATGGCAACGGTCATTTCACCGAGGTCTCACATAAGCTGGGGCTCGACAAACCGGCCAAGGCCCTGGGCATCGCCATCGCGGACTACGATCGCGACGGGCGCATCGATCTCTATGTTGCCAATGACTCCATGCCGGAGTTTCTTTTTCATCAGAAATCGGATGGAACCTTCGAAGAGCAAGGTTTGGAATCGGCAGTTGCCGTAAATAGCGATGGGCAAACCTTTGCCGGCATGGGCGTAGACTTTGCCGACTACGATAACGATGGATGGCCGGACATCGTCGTGACCGATCTCGCCAACCAGAGGTACGCCGCCTACCACAACAACCGCGATGGCACCTTCGACTATGCATCCAATGTCAACGGCATCGGAACCATCACACTGCTGCATTCAGGATGGAGCCTGCGATTCATGGACTATGACAACGATGGCTGGAAGGATCTCCTGATCGCGCAGGGCCATGACCTGGACAACATCGAAATAACATCTCCCCAGCTTCACTATCGCGAACCCATGATGCTGTTGCGAAATACCGGCGGCAAATTTGTGGATGTTTCCTCGATCTCCGGCGAAATCTTCAAGCAGGCATGGGTGGGTCGCGGCATGGCCACCGGCGACCTGGACAACGACGGCAAAATCGATGCTGTGGTTACCACCAACGGCGGCCCGGCTTACATCCTGCACAACGAAACCGAAACCGGCAATCATTGGATCACGCTGCACTTGACCGGCCATAAAAGCAATCGCGACGGCATTGGAGCCGTCGTGAAGCTGACTACGAGCCAGGGGTCGCAGTGGGTCACCGTGACAACGTCCAGCGGGTATTTATCCGCAAGCGATCCCCGCGTCCACTTTGGCATGGGAAGCAGCGCGGCGGCCAGCAGCATCGAGATTCGCTGGCCGAGCGGAATTGTGCAGACGCTGACGAATGTCAAGGGCGACAGGCAGATTCAGGTCGATGAGCCGGCCGCGGCGGGCAATTCGGCTGGGCCGGAGAAGCCGGTACATCCGTAGAAGCGATCTCATCAATGTCCGAGCGTCATGTGCAGACTAGCCAATTGAACGAAGTCGAACATCACCAATTTGCGCGTCCTCGCAGGACCTTGCTCCTCTCAGGGGATTGCGATCGAAAGCACAGCGGACGGCGCGCTGGAGACTCCTGAGGTTGCGACCGACTCGACATAGTAGTCGTAGGTGGTGCCGCTATTCACGGTCGAGTCAGCATAGGACGTGCTCGTATCGACCGAGGGGTTGAGTTGCTGATAGGCCGAGCTGCCGCTGATAGCGCGATAGATGTGATAGCCGGCGATCTGGACTCCCGATGATCCCGGCGCAACCCAGCTCAGATTCACCTGATAACCCGAGGCCGCCGCGCCGGTTCCGCTTAGAGCTACTGTTGCAGAGCTGCCGGAAGAAGAGTTGCTGGCGATGACGAGCTTGCCCGTTACGGAGCCGGCCGTGGTGGGATCGAATTCCACATCCAGCGTTACAGACTGGCCCGCACTCAACGTCTTAGGGAACGAGATCCCGGTAACGCTGAACCCGGTGCCGGAGACTGTCGCCGAATTTACGGTCACACTTGCGGTGCCCGTGGACATGAGAGTCAGCGACTGAGTGGAGCGATCATTCAATGTCACCTGACCGAAAGAAATGGATGACGCGTTGATGCTCAGCGTCGGTGTCGAGGACTCTGTGGCTGCGGTATAGGTGTAGTTCTTATAGTGCTTTACGTCGCTGCTCGTCCACGAGAGGATCACGTAGATCGGCGCCCCATTGGTAGGCAGACCCGTAACAGTGACAGATACAGTGTTGTTCTTGCTTGGGCTCACCGTATAGGCGCCCAGATTGTCGGTTTTGAAAACAGTCCCGAAAAACAATTCGTATGTGGATGCCCAGGCGTCGGTGGTCCATGTGAAGGTGACTGATGAGCCGGAGAGGACACTTCCCGGAACTGGAGTCGTGAGCACGGGTGTATTGGTCGATTCCGCCCGCGCGGCCGCAGAGCTCAGGGCCAGCAAAAGACAGACTGCACCGAATGACCAAATTGGACGTGCTCGCGAGATGCAGCTGCAATCGGCCTCTTTCGACAATGGCGGGCGACTGCCGATGAGCGTGCAGGAACGATCGGAGCGGAAGAAATAGCGTTCACCGCGATCGCCGTTCTGAAGATTGCGGCTGGTTGGGCGCCGAGCAGACGCGAGGACATGAATAATAGGAAAGGTGAACGGAAACAAAGATGAAGCGTAAAGTGCAAGATGCCCGAGATTTGTCAATTCAATCACCACTTGGCGCGCATTGGTCCTCCTCCTTTTCGTTCGGGACAGGAGAGAACAGCTTCCAGACCATCAAGAACTGTGAAACATAGTGTGGACAGGATTTCGCAGACGAATGTGCAAGAAGGATGCCAAACCTGGATTGTGCGTCGGGAATTGCGCAGGCTGCGAGGAGTAGGAGGTTTAGGCGAACACGGTTTCAGCAGGAGATGGGGAAGGGTGATTGCGAGGCTCGACAACGCGTGTGGTTTTTGCCGTTTGCGGCGTAGATTTTACCGACCGCAACGCGCCGAAATGGAAGCAAGATTCAGGGCTCCGATTTCCCTGTACAACTTGCCGTTAGCACTTACTGCGGCGGCCTAACGCGGAGAGCTGCGCGGATCATCGCGGCCGCTTGATCTCCCTGGATCTTCGCTCCTTCCGGATTGAAGTGCACGGAGTCTTGATAAAGGTCGCGATGCTGTTCCATCAGCGCGTGCTGGTCATCGATCTCAATGCCGGCAGCCTTCACCAGTTTGAAAGCAATCGCGTTCCGTTCATCGACGCGGGCGTTGGTGACGACGCCGGTTTTATCCTCCCGGGCCCGTGTGCTGCTGGCCCAGATCAGAGTTCCGTCCTTTTCCGCGAGAGAATGAACGGCACGCAGGAGCCTCGGGAAAGCCGCCTTGTACTCGGCCTCGCTATACGACCACCCATGCATTCCATTATTGAAGTGCACCACTCGGAACCGCACCTTCTCCATGGCCGCAAACTCCGCAATCTGGCGTGGCAGCCGCGGATCGCCGACCGAAGTCGAAGAAGCCATCAGGTAGACGTTCGCAACTCCGGCCAGATCTTTCGCGACCTCGGGAAAATAGTTGCGTGTGATCGAGTCGCCGAGCAGCAAAACGTTGGGCAATTGGAGATCGGGATGCGGCGGCCGCACCTCCCATGTCCATTCGGTCGCCTCCGGAATGGACACGGGCTTCTGCGCGACCAAGGCGACGGCGCCGGCCGCAACGGCCGCGAGCGCGATCAACCTCCGGATGACCTTCATTTGCCAAAATCCTGCCATCGGCTTTAGGATGCCGTTTTGCAATGAGCCTCTTTCCACAACGAGATCGATTCAAGCGCATTCTATGTATCGCCCCACTCTGGCAGCAACTGCAGGAGTAAGAAAAGTGGAGGCAGGACGAATCCAATGGCCGCAACACGAACGCCGCGGGTGTTTTCGAGATGTGCCGGTTGGCTATCGCTGATAAAGTGATTGCCGTGCGCTTTCCGGGGATCCGATTGCAGCGAACACCCGCCGCTTCGCGATTGGCGGCGGAAGAAAAAGGAGAGAATCCATGAAAGTATCGAGGCGTGCATTTTCCAAAGGCTGCGTCCTGGCTGCATCCGGGGCTGCGATGAGCGAGACGATTCGTGTGTGGGCGCAGGTCCAGGGCGAACACATTCAAACTACCGCCGCGCACCCCGTGCCTTCCATCCAGGACACGGAGACGCCCGCGCAAAAGAACGAGCGCATGCAGTGGTTCCGCGAAGCGCGCTTCGGCATGTTCATCCACTGGGGCCTGTACTCGATTCCGGCCGGACGCTGGGATGGCAAAGAGATTCCGGGAATCGGCGAGTGGATCATGAACTCGGCATCGATTCCGGTGGCGCAGTACAAAGCGCTGGCGTCGAAGTTCAATCCCACGCAATTCAGCGCGGCGCAGATTGTCGGCCTGGCGAAATCGGCGGGGATGAAGTACATCGTCATTACCTCGAAGCACCATGATGGATTTGCCATGTTCGATTCGAAGGCCAATCCGTTCAACATCGTGCAGGCCACACCATTCAAGCGCGATCCAATGAAGGAGCTGGCGGCGGAATGCCGAGCGAACGGCATCAAACTCGGCTTCTACTATTCGCAGGATCAGGATTGGACCGCGCCCGGCGGAGCCGCGTACAAGCGCGACGATCACAAGCCGCCGACATATCATTGGGACCCGGCGCAAGACGGCAGCTTCGCAGAATACTTGCAGAACAAGGCCATTCCGCAAATTCGCGAGATACTTTCAAACTACGGCGAGTTCCCGGCGATTGTGTGGTTCGACACGCCAACCAAGGACATGACACCGGAGCTGGCGGGCGAAATCGTCAAGGTATTGAATGAACATCCCAAGCTGATCTGGAATAACCGCCTCGGCGGCGGCTACAGCGGCGACACCGAGACGCCGGAGCAATACATCCCCGCGCAGGGATACCCGGGCCGCGACTGGGAATCGTGCATGACGATGAACGACACCTGGGGTTACAAGCAGGACGATACAAACTTCAAGAGCACAGAGACGCTGCTGCGCAACCTGATCGACATTGCCAGCAAGGGAGGGAACTACCTGCTGAATATCGGGCCGATGTCCACGGGCGAAGTGCCGCCTGCGGAGGTGGAGCGGTTGCAGGAGATGGGCAAGTGGCTCGCGGTGAACGGTGAGTCGATTTATGCCACGCAGCCAACGCTGTTCGGCGCCGAGGCGGGCTCGTTCTCGGCAACTGAGACGGACAAGAACGGCAAACCCAAGTTCCTGCCGAGCTGGAAGTGGCGGTCTACAACAACGGCCAGCAGGGTTTACATCCATTTGTTCGAGTGGCCGGGAACCACATTCCATTTCGACAAGATGCCACGCGATGTAACAGGTGCGTATTTATTGGCTGATCAGGCGCAGAAGCCGTTGAAAGTAACGAAGACGGCCAGCGGCCTGGACGTTGATCTGCCGGAGCAGGCCCCGGATCCGATTGCAACTGTAGTGGTGCTCAAGACTGCATAGTTACTCCGGCTATCTTCGCCGCTTGAGCAATCGGAAAAACCAAAATCCAAGTTCAAAGGGGGAGTTGAAGCGGATTCGTCCACTCGCTGTTCGTAACGCCCAACTGAAAGACGAAAATGAGGTTCTGAAGCCGACTTGCCTGGTCGCTCTCAGCGCGATGCCTGTTCCCGCCGTTGTTGCGCCTCGTCCAGCCACTGCGCCATCTTCTCGTCCTTCGCAGCGTAATAAGCCCAGCCTCGGGCGGTAGCGCGCCAGCGATAATCGAGGATCGTCATGTCGATGCCGCGGTCGATGAGGAATTGCATGGCTTCGTAGTTTTTGTGAAAATGCGCCAGCTCATGCAGGATGCTGGCGGGCTCATGGGAGCTCCAGCTGGTGTTGATATCAGCCCCGTGACCGAGAAGAAAGTCGGCGACCTCGAAGTGGTTGTTGATGACCGCCCAGGCGAGCGCGGTGTCGAGAACCTGCTGCACAGTGGGCTCGCCCCAGTGCAGGTCCCTCCGGGCGAAGGCACTGTTAGCGGGAAAATGATTCGCCGGGTCGCCCAGTGCGGGCTTGCCCGCCTCGTCGAACCAGCGTTTCACGCGTGCGAGGTCCCCGTTTCCGGCTGCATGTGGCAGATCGTCGGGGAGGCGCCAGATGCGCAGCAGCATCGGAAGCAGATGGGGCTTCGCATACACGAACGCGAATTCAATGGCTTGCGATGGCGGCGGCACAGGACTGCGCAGCAGAGCGGGATCGAGATCGAGAAGAGCGGAAATGAAAGCGGCGCGATCGCGCAGCACTGCCCGTTCGATCAATCCGGCCTGAAATTTCACGCATGCGTCTCCCAACATCCATGCTTCGCCCCGCAATCCGCCGACAAACGATGTCAGGTCGCCGTCGTTCGCCGCGCGCACGACCTGTCGCATGACAAATGCTTGCCAGGGCCCGGCCGGGTCGGCGTGGGTAAAGGCTGTGATCTCGGAGTCCGCGACGATGTATTGGACAAAAGCAGCCCGTCCCGGCCCGCCATCGATCCGCCTTCCCAGCTCGGCGTCGAGCGTGATGGCCTGCCCCAACAGCAGTGCCGCCACGGTTCGGTGCTGGAACCGGCAGGCACAAATGAACGCTTCCTTCACCGCGGCAAGATCGAAGCTGTTGGTCTCAAGGGATGCGCGAACGCCATTGACGTCGCCGCGCGCGGCAAAGAACTTGAGCGACGGCGGAAGAAGTCCTCTGCGGTGGAAGAGATCGAGCAACCCCCTTGCCCGGTCACGGATCAGGTTGTCGCATACCGAGGGTGCGACGACCGCGCCGGCATCCATCAGGAGCTCTGCACATGCCGCGCGCGTGTACTGCTGCTCTCGGGACGGGTCGAAGCTGTCGCTGTAGGATGCGGTAGCCATCCCCATCAGCCCACCGTCGTTTTCATCCGTCCTCCACGACAATAACGCCGGGTATTCAGCCAAGAGCTGCCGTAGACCTTCGGTGTCATTGTCATGGATCGAGCGGCGAGCTTGGGATAAGGCCCACTCCAGTCCCCTGCCGCTGCGTTGCATTGTTTCTTCAACAAGGTCCTGCCAACCTGGAAACCCATATTCGCGCGCCAGCACCAGTTGGGCATCGCGCTGCGACAAGGGCAGTTTGGCTTTGGGCAGATGGGCGCGTGCCCGGTCGATGGCGCCTGGATCGCCGGCAGCGATGCCACGGGCCAGTTTCTTGGCTTGTTTGCGCAGGGACTCCAGCGAGGGACGGGCAGGAAGTTTGGATGTGGTCATACGACCTCCTTTCAAGAGCGCCTGTGACCCGCTGATACAGGCTGAAAGAAGGTGCAAAGCACGCTATGTGGAACGACGCAGGTGGGATTGTTCCCTTGCCGCGGGCCGGTGGTGCCCTGTCGCACGCTGTGGCAAGTATCCGCAACTTGTAACCGGGCTGTCAAGCCGGGTTTCACGGCCGGGTTTCACGGCCCATTTCCCCGCAGTCTACGCTTCGACCCCTGAGGTCGCCCCGATGAGACGCACGACTCGCTACCGGCCCACCCGCTATGGCTTTTGTAAGACAACCGACTGCTTATGGCACTCGATGCCAACGCCCGATTGTGCAGTTTTCCCGGCGGCGGTCGCTCCGCCAGCACCGCAGGAGATGCCGGCTAGCGGAAGTTCTGCGCGAAAAGGCACAGTTGGCCAGTTACGGTTGGTCTTGAGCCTTATGAGGCGTGGCCGGAGGCGGTGATGGAGAGGCGGGAGACGAGTTGCCTTTCCCATCTTTCTGGGCCGCTTGCCGAGCCAGCTTTTCCGCTTTTTTCCGATTGTGGCGCCGCACGAGGTCAGGCCAGAATTCAATCACCTCGGAGCCGATAATTCCTTGCGCGGAGACGGTGATCCCGCGTTCAAGGGTGCCTCTTACCGTACGGTCCGATTCGGGGTAGTAGACGTTGGAAATGCTGGAACCAATGAAATTTCCGATCACATTTGCATAATTGGGTCCCCATTTCCCGCTATCCCGTTTGCACCATACGGTGCCGCTGGCCGCCCAAAGAATGCGCTTGATAGGGCTGCCCGTGCCTTTCTGAAAATAACGCGGGTCTTCGCGAAACAGGCTCGTCAATACCGCGTTGCCGAAGAAGTTGCCGGTGAAATAGTCCGCGTAGGCGGCGCCAAATCGCTTGCCATACCCTTCCGCTCCCTGTCCATACTCGGGGAAGCTGTCGTCGGCCTGGTCAATGCCGGCGCCGGCGGCCGAGAGAAGGTATGCCCACGGATCGGTCGCGCTCTTGAAAAACAGTTGGTATTTCTGGCGGGTGCTCAGCGGAGCGGCTTCGCGGTTTTGGGTAGTGTTGAAGGCCGCCATCACGCCCAGGACCCGCTGCTTCTCCTGCTGCTTCAGTTGTTCATCGGCTGTCTGCTGGGGTGTGCTCGAGCTTTGAGTGGATGAGGGCTGGGGCGCAGCCTGGCCGGCCGCCGGTGGACTGGAAGCAGGGGTGGAGCCGGTTTGCTGCGGGCTTATGAATAGATCAACCGGGAGCTCGGGATCCGCAGTTTGTGACCTCGACAAAGGAGCCGCAAAGAACCAGGCCGCAACTATGAATGCAGCTGCGAACCATCGATTTAGAATCAATCGGTACACCTCAATCCTGCTCGTAAACGTAGGGCCCGCCAGAACTTTCGTCCGCGTTTAGATGCGATTCTTGTCCTGGGAACCGATACCATCACCCACCGGCGCCGCGGCAAAACCCCCTGGAACTCGGCGATGGGATACGAAACCTCCTTTGAACGGCTTGAGCCGTCCGGATTCATCTGCTCCAGGTAGTTGTTGTTTTCCTCCATCTCTTCGAACAGGATATCTCCCCGCGCCCCAAAACGCGGCCACCTTCCGCCCGAATTGCCCACTTTGCTCGCCGGTACGCTTCGGTCCACAGGCGCCAACCACAACTGTGTTGTTCCTCCCGGCGCCGCGGTTGCATACGCCACCTGATTGCCTTCCGGCGATAGATCGCACCGGGACCTTCGGCCGGCGGCTTTGAGAGAAAAAGCCGCCATAGCGAGGGTGGGGTTCAGCCCCGTCTTGTCACGGCGGAATACCGCCAAGCGAACCGCACTGGGAAGAGCTTCGGCACTCAGCTGCCGGCAGCCTTTACGGCGGCGCGCCCCAGCTGATAAATGGTCATCCTGACAAATGCCGCCTGGAGGAGTGGCGCGGAGACGCCGTGTTTCTGCCCGCGCTCTATAAGATCGCCAAGAATACTGTCCACCTCGACAGGCGCGTGTCCTTTGAGGTCGCGATACATTGACGAGGTCAATGTGGAACCAGGCGCAGTAAGTT
Organism: Occallatibacter sp.; assembly: GCA_049676965.1. Classification (GTDB taxonomy): domain Bacteria; phylum Acidobacteriota; class Terriglobia; order Terriglobales; family Acidobacteriaceae; genus Telmatobacter. The sequence continues at coordinate 21,566 of JBAUBR010000519.1, read as the reverse complement.
GACGGCTCTTTTCCGCCAGGAATGTCTCCGAGAGCGGATAGCCACAAGCACCCGCGATTGCGGCGCATTCACGAAATACCGAGAGAGTTAAATCGGCGCCACCGGAGACCCCCACGATTTCGCCGATGTTTCCATCAAGCAAACAAGTGGCAGCTCCCACGCTGGCCAACCACACCCACTTCTGCCACATGTCCAGCAAAATGTCTCCGGAAATGGCGGTGTCAAATCCAGCTCCGCGAAAAGCATCATGCACTGCTTCGATCCGAGAGGTTTTCTTGCCGTCCAGTTCGCCGTAGGTGAGGCTCTGGAAATCGGCAAGCTGGATGATCCGGCCTTGCGCATCGATTTCAGTGGCAACAAAGCAATCCCCACCCAGTACAGATTTCTCGCCAAACCTCTGCCTCAGCACGTCCATGTGATGCATGCCGTTCAGCACAGGGACGATAACCGTGCCTGGCCCGACTGCGGGCGCGAAATCATCGACCGCGGCGGCGAGGCTGTAACTTTTTACGCTCAAAAAGATAACGTCGTACGGGGACGCAATCGCGGCTGCGGTGATTGCCTGGGGGCGAACGATGAAGTCGCCATATATTGGGCTCAGGATCTGCAACCCCTGGGCCTGGATTTGCTCGGCTCGTTTCTGCCTGACTAGAAATGTTACATCGCGTCCCGCCTGTACCAGGCGGCCTCCGAAATAGCCGCCAACGGCGCCTGCACCAACCACCAATATCCTCATGATGCTGTTCTTCTCCTCTCTGCCGACCACTCTCGGCGTGCACTCCTCGGCCGAACCCACCCGCGCACATATCTCATCCGATGACAGTAGCGAATCGCGTCCGGAAACCGCTCGAGCGAACCAAGCCACCGTTCAGCCCCGTCTTGCCACGGCCGAATATCTGCCGCATGAAGAGGTACACAAGGGTCATCTATCTTGATACACCGGCGCGCGCCCTTGAGCTTCAGCTTCTCGTCCCTCCTGAAAGTCTCGCGTGTGAAAGAGCGCGCCAAACTGGACATCCAGTCGGGACAGGGCGTCGGTTTCGGTGGAATCGATCGCCAGATGGGCGGAAAGCAATGTTGTTCCAATTCCGAGCGGCCCACACGCGGCGATCTTGTTTGCGATCTGAATTCCTGCCTCCAGCGCCTTTTCTGGTGTTGGTGCAACTTGCTGCACCAATCCCATCCGATACGCTTCTTCAGCATTCCAATGGTTGCCCGTCAGCATGTACCGCATTGCATCTCCCCAGCCCGCTTCACGAACGAAACGAACGATCGATCCTCCACCTGGGAATCGGCCGTGGGTGTTCTCATCTTGTCCAAAACGAGTGTCCCCAGATGCAATCCCGATATCCACCTACTCCATCAATTGAGAGCTGGTTTGTCGATATCGGAATCTACCGAGTTGAGTTCAGAAAGCTTACCTGGCCCTCCGCAACGCTGTTGCTCTTGCCCTCAGGCGGATTACTTCTTTTCCGCGACCAGGATGCTTACACCTGACCAGCCTCCATGCTCAAGCCCCGTTGGGGGAGTCGCGCTCAAAGGCATCACACCCACATTCTTTGCTTCGAACGGATACCGCGCTTCGAGGTAGTTCCGCACAATCTGTGCGCGGGCATAGGAGAAGGAAAGGGCATCGGCCGGCGCCGCTGCATCTGAATATCCCTCGACAACAACAAGGTGTGTGAAGATCGAGTCACCAAATGACACAATGGCAGCGTCAATCGCACGCTTGCCATTCTCACTCAATTCTTCCGAGCCATTTGATCCTTCCTGGAAGAGCGAATCGGCTCGCAACCAGGCGCGGGCGTTATCAGGACTTGCAAAGAGTGTGTCGCGCCGATATTCCCGCGGAGATAGGCTGGACAGATTGTAGTAGCCACGGTGGTTGAAAAAACCCCTGAAGAAGAGATTGTGCTTAAGAGCCTCGGTATCCTCGGCCATGTTGCTTGTTGCGACGTTGACATTGCTCAGGGCTTGACTGATGTTCTGCCCCGCTGTAACTCCGTTAGTGTCCGGTCCCAGAGCCTGTGCCAGGCTTTGGTGGACCTGGCCAATCGTCGCGTTGGCTTGAGTGGAAGCAGAATGAATCTGCGTCATTGTGTCGTCGAGCTTCTGAGGGAGCTGACGTTGCTGAACGTCCGCCACGATGCTGCTCACTCCGGCTGACGCTTGCTTCAGGTTCGACGTCGTCGATTGTACGTTCGATAAGGTCTCCCGGATCTGATCTGCCACCTTTTCGTCGCGGAGGAGCATCCCGGCTGGTCCGCGCCCCTCTTTAAGTCCAATGAGCAGATCGTTCGCGTTTCCTACGGCACCGTTTACACCATCGAGGGCGGCGTTGAGCTTGCCTCCGACCTGTTTCAGGGTTGCGTCTGCATCATTCATGACTCCCAGACCACTAGTAAGCAGATCGGACATGTTCACGGGAGGCTTGCTTTGAAGAAGGGAGTAAGCCTGCGCAATCGCGGCGCTCGATGAACCGGAATGAATGGTCAGAAAGGTATCCCCTACCACGCCTTCTGTATCGATCGTCACGACGGAGTCGGTTCGAACCAGGCCGTGAAACCGTTCGTCGACCTTCATCTGTACGCGAAAACGGCCATTCGGTGAATTGGGCACGTCGATCTTGGCCACCTGGCCCGCATCCATACCTGCAACCTGTACCTTCGAACCCTTTGCGACGCCATCGAGATTGGCGAACTCGGTATACAGCAGCAGGTGGTGCGAAAAAGCCTCGTGGCGGCTTCCTACGAGGAAGATGCCAAGAGCGAACAGCGTCAAGCCAGTGATGATGAAAATCCCTACAACAAGATATCGTCCAGGCATAGCTTCACTCCTTAATGAGTCTGCGAGCAACGTCGTTTTCGCTCTGGCTTACTTCATCGACTGACCCGAATGCGACGAGATTTCCCTTGTCCAGTACGGCGACTCGGTCGGCCACCTTGCGCGCCCCATGCACATCATGTGTCACGATGATCAGAGCAGTGTCGTGCTCGGCCTTGCGACGCATGAGGAGTTCATCGATCTCAGCGGCTGTGATGCGGTCCAGCCCGCTGCTCGGTTCGTCAGCCAGAAGGATCTTCGGTTCGAGCACCAACGCTCTGGCTAGACCGGCCCCTTTCCTCATTCCCCCTGAGAGCGCTGACGGATACTTAGCACGATCTGCTCCCAGGCCGACATCGGTGAGAACTCGGTGGATTACGTCCTCGATCTCATCCTTGGATTTCTTTGTCAGCCGGCTGAGAGGCAGGGACAGATTCTCGTAGAGCGTGAGGGAATCGAACAGAGCTGCATCCTGGAAGAGGTACCCAAGCTTTTTGCGCACGAGAGACAGACGTTGCTCCCCCATGCCGACGACATTGTCCGCATCAACCCAAACTTCTCCGGAGTCAGGACGCATGAGAGCCATAATCAGTTTAAGGGTGACACTTTTGCCTGTACCACTTCGACCAAGCAGACAGAGTGCTTGACCCCGGCCGATCTGGAAAGACACATCATTCAGCACGCGTTTTGCGCCGAACGATTTTATCACCCGCTTGAATTCCACCGCGATGCTATGGGTCTCACTCATATGGCCGTGTCCGGAAAAAGGAAGAAGATGCACTTTATCAGCAATACGTCCGCAACAATGATCAGCAGTGACGAAACAACAACACTGTTTGTGGCAGCCTCGCCGACGCCCTGTGCCCCTTTATCGGTCGTATAGCCAAAATAGGAGGAAACGGATCCGATGATGAAGCCGAAGACAGCGGTCTTGAGCGTGGGCGCGATAAAGTTCGACCACTGGAGATAATCGAAGGCGCGGTTGAGGTAGAGAGCCGGCGCAATGTGAGAGGAAAGCTCTTCTGACAGAAACCCCCCGAGGAGCCCGGCGAAGTCCATGAAGAGTGTCAGGAAGGGAAGCGCAATCACGCAGGCCAGGACCCGCGGCACCACCAGGAACTTGAATGAGTCGATCGACAAAGATTCGATAGCGTCGATCTGCTCGGAGGCCCTCATATTCGCAAGGACGGCGCCGATTCCGGAGCCAACTCGACCCGCGAGCAGCAATCCCGCTACCAAGGGGCCGATTTCGACGAAGAACGATACTGCCTGGACCGCCGGTATCATCGCGGTGGCGCCGAACGTCACCAGGGTGCTTCTTGTGTGGAGAGTCATGACGGCTCCCAGGGCAAAGCCCGAAACGACGATGAGGGCGAGCGATCTGTTTCCCACTTCGGCGAGTTGACGAGAAAGCTGAGCAAACTCGAACGGAGGCCTCAGCGAATCGACGAGGACCCGCAGACTGAATATCCCTGTCTTTCCGACAAACTCGAAGAATCTACTGAGCCATCGCACGCGCACTCTCCAGTCCTGCCTTATCATCGATGAGTCGACCATTCGTCAAAAATCGAGCCGTTAAGTGGATGGCGGGAGCGAGAAACACTAGGGAACGGTCGGCTAATCGCGCAATAAGTCGCGTCTGACAACGTGATAGTAGCAACTGCATGAGCGAGGCGAAATTACATGTTCCTGCTATTTGTTTCTCCAACTTCCTCGCGCGTAGACCTCGCGTAGTTCCGATCGGCACTTAAGGGCGAAATTGCTCAGAGGGTCCACGTGTTGCTCGAGGGCCACCGATTTGATTTGTTCGATGGTCATGTTTTTCTCACCGTATTTCGCGACCAGCTTTTTCACAAACGCCTCGGCGGCTTCGAGCACGCTGTGCGATGCGAACAGCCTGATGCGATTCACCAGCGCGTACATCGCCACAATCTCGTCGAGGCTTTCCAGACTTTGTGAAAGTGCTTTTGCGTAACAAACGGTTCCCTGGCGTATGAACTCCGAATAGAGTTCCTCGCGTTGAGCAATCTCGCGATTCGTTAGCTCTCGTTGCGCCACGCTTCGTTGAAGTACGAAATTGCTGAGGACGGGAGTTGTGGCGCCTATGACAGAGCCGCTGAGCGCCGCCAAGACGCTGGTCATAGTGTTATCCATGAAAATCTTACCTACCTTCGTACACGAACAATGCTGCGGGTGAAATCCCGTCTATCGGGGTATCTGGCCGATAGCTCTTTTCAAGTCAGCCTCCGCCAACGAGAGGCCACAATTCGCCTCCAACAAGGATGCGGTTGCACTTGCCAGGTCCGCATGAGCCTGGCTTCGGGCGGAACTAAGCGCCTCGGTCTGCTCAAACTGGCGATCCTCCAGCCTGGCCGCCTCCGTTCGGACCGTTACAGCCTGTCCTGCAACGTCAACCATCTGCTTGAGTTCATCGATTCTGTCGTAAATGCTTTGTACCTGCACCTCGATATCTGACTGCAGCTTGTCCACGGCCACTTCGGCAGAACGCACCTCGCTCCGCGCCTCCTGAACTTTGGCTTCGCGGCGCCCACCGTCGAAGAGGTCGTAGTTAAGTGAGAAGCCAAACGTCCCGAAATTATGGACGAGAAGTGGCACGCCACTTTGGTAGTTGTAGCGGGAGAGCGCGGTGATATCGGGGATGTAGGCGTCCTTGGCTGCCGCCAACCCGGCTTGTGCCTTTGCGAGAGTCTGCCGGGCTGCTTTGAGATCCTGGTTCTGGTCGAGCGCGATCCGGACTGCGTCAGATCGCGATGGAATGTCGAGCGTAGCCGCAGCTGTTCCGGGGTCGAGATCAATCGGGGTATTCACCGGGAGCCCAAGAGCGTCCGCGAGCTGGCGCCGCAAGTCATTTCCTTGAAGCCGCAAGGTTAAGCTCTCCTGCTGCGCTTGCAGGATGCTGGCTTTACTCTGGAGCGCCGATACTTCAAGGGCATTGCCGTGCGCCACATCGCTACGACTCTCCTCATCCTTGACCTGAGCGGCGGCTAACTGATCCTGAGATGCTTTGAGCTTCTGTTCATTGATCAAGATGTTGTAATAGAGCTGCCGGATTTCGAGCGCAATCGCATCCTGCGTTTGATCAAGCTGTGTTTTCGCGACGAGAACATCCTCCCTTGCCGCGACATTCGCCTGGTGGATGCGGAACAGCTGAGTGAGAGGCTGCTCCAAACCCACTCCCCCTATATACCCAGTATCAGAGCCTTGATCGATGACGAGCGGCTTCGATGGTACCGGCCCGGTTGATGGAAAGCTCCCGAATGCCCCTGCCGGTATTGATATGCCTTCGAGTTCGGTCACGTGGAGTACGCTGCCACTCGTCTTGATTTGAGGCAGATAGTTGGACCGCGCTTCGTCTTTCTTACTCTGCATCTGATCGACTGAAAGCGAGCGCAGACGAACAGAATGATTCTGCTTCAGTGCAAGATCGATCGCCTGATCGAGGGTTAGTCGCATCGGAGCCGGAGGTGATTGTTGTGCCACCACCGGAGTGCAGAACGCCAAGCACAACAGTAATAGAGGCAAGGACAACCAGGCCGCTGAACGAAGCCTCCACTGTGCGAAGGAGGCTGACATCGTGACCTGTCTCGCTTTATGGAGTGTGCGTCTCATTTGGCCTCCGCGGGAGCAGCAACGACTTGTCGATACTGCGTCGGCACCGTGGACATGAAACCAACCACGACGAGACATGCAACGCAGCATACAGCCACGAGAAAAAAGCTGTCGGAGATGGCAAGGGTGAAGGCTTGCTGTCGAACTTGCAATCCCAAAACTTCCGCGGCACGGCCAATCGCGGTAAGGCCCGTCGAATGCGGTGCAAACGCGTGTCCAAGCCCCAGGAGCCTGTAATCCGTGATGCCACTTCCAAGTTGAACGTTCAAGCCAAGCATATTCGAGTGAAACTCTTCTCGAATTGCGATGAAGTGTCCCATAAAGACTCCCCCCATCTCGCCCCCGAATAGGCGCATGACCTGGAAGAAGCCGGCAAATGTCAACACGTCTGCGGGTCGTGTCAAGGCCCCAGTGTCTAGAACCTCCAGCACAATGGCGCCGACCATGGAGTTAAAGGCCAGAGCCAACCCGATGGCCATCGCAGCCTGGGCCATATCGAAGTTGGGGCCGGCCCACACTGAGGTGACTCGCGCATCGAGCAAACATGCAACCCCCACCAGCCCGAAGCCTGCTGTGAGGATCAGACGGGGATCGATGGTGCGCATCAACGACATGGCAGCCACGCCGAGCACAAATTGGGGAAGTGCGACCCAGATCAGCACTGGCGCCTCTTGCAAGGGAAGGAACCCGCGAACAGAACCCAGAAAGTTCGGGATACCTACCACAGTAGCCAGCATCACGAAACGAAAGCTGATCAGAACGAGCCCCAGCAGTAATGTGTTTCTGCGGATGAGGAACTGGTAATGAACGAGAGGATTCGGTAACAGGAAGTGCCGAACCAACGCTGCGAGTACAAGCAGCAGGCCTGCGGCCGTCAGCCCAATGATGAGCGAGGAGTGATACCAATCCAGACGTTGTCCCTGATCGAGCGCAACATACAGGAGCGCGGCTCCGAGGCTCGCGTACAGGAAGCCCCTCCAATTCGGAGCGGGATGCCCAGGTTGCGGTTTTGGAAGCGGCTGCCGGGGAATGCCGAAGTGGATCAGGGCGATCATCAGGGGAGTCAGAACAGTCCCGTTCCAGAAGATCCAACGCCACGAGAGATGCTCTATAAAGAAAGACTCCCATGCCTGCGCCATATCCGTCGTGAAGACGATGTCCGTTGCATACATTGCGATCCCCAGTAAAACGAAGCGCGGCGGAAGGCTTCTTAGCACGAAGGATAGGGTCAGCGGATAGAACGTGCCTGCGCTAAGGCCGGCAAGGATAAGCAATGCGATCACTGCGCCGAGCGAATGGCAAAAAGGAATCAGAAAACTCGCCGCCGTAAAGATCCACGCACAAGCCAGAAGTACGCGGCGAGGGCCGAGAAGTCCTCCGAGATATACAGAAAACGCCCCGATAAACATCATCGATGCGTTGAACGAAGTATTGATCCACGACGCTTCGTCGACTCCGAGATGCAACGCGCCACGGATGTCTGCCAAGCCCACGCTCATCAACCTGCCGGTGCACGTTGCGATCATTGCGCCCAGCAGCACTCCGGCAACCCCGAGCAGCGGGTGCGTTGTCAGAGCCGGGTGAGCCTCCGGCGCATTGACGTCAGGACTTGTCATTGATCACCGTCCGATCGGCCCCCAGCCTTCCCTGTATGAACAATGACAACTGCCGAGAGCCCGGCTCGCAGCCGATCGATATAGGGCTGCCCTGGGAAAAGCACAATCTTGACTGGCACTCTCTGAACGACCTTGGTGAAGTTGCCCGTTGCGTTGTCGGGCGGTAGAAGCGCAAATTGCGAACCGCTGGCGGGAGACAGCTGATCGACTTTGCCGTGAAACACTCGATTCGGAAACGTATCGACCCGAACGTCCGCCGAGTCGCCAACTCGCATGTTGGTCAGTTGGGTCTCTTTAAAATTGGCTTGCACCCAAACGTCGCTTTGTACGAGATCGATCGTCTGCGTACCGGGAGCGACTAACTGACCGGCGAGTACAAGACGCTCTCCAACGGTTCCATCTGTCGGAGCGGCAATGCAGGTATAGGCCAGGTTGACCTGTGCGACGACGATCGCGGCTTTCTTTGCCTCGATGTCAGCTTTGTAAACATCGTCCTTTGTGTCGAGCGCCTCTCGCTGGCGTTTGGCAGCCTCAAGTTGACTCTGACTTGTGGCGAGGGCTCCCACGGCGCGCGCGAGGTCCGCTTTGCGCGCATCAAGCTGGCCGCCGAGCTGTCCTTCCTGAGCTGTGGCCGCTTCCAACTGCTGGTGAGTTGCGGCCTTCGCGTCGAACAAGGCTTGCTGGCGGTGCAACTCGGTTAGAGCTCTGTCGAGATCAGGGGAAACCGCGGCAATACCGGCCTTAGCGGTATCGATTGTTGCCTGTGCTTGGACGATTTCGGCCTTTGCGATGTCAATCTGAGCATCCTGTATTCTCTTGGCTGCCTGATTGTCCTCGAGTGCGGCTTCCGATGCAGCCAAAGCGGCCCGGGCTTGATCCAATGTCGCTCGGTAGTCGTCGTCGTCAAGTTCGATGAGCGTCTGGCCAGCCTTCACGCTCTGATAATCACCGACATTGACCCTTCGGACGGTTCCGGAGATCCGGGTACTCAAAGGCGTCATGTCAGCCTTCAGGTAGGCATCGTCCGTCTCCTGTTCGGGGCGGCTCCCTTGCCAACCCGTCCAGTGTCCGGCGATACCAAAGAGAAGACCCGCGGCAGCGAGCAAGACGATCAGCGGAATGATCAACGATTTTTTACTCATGCCTCAGCGCCTCCCGGCCTCGCTTAGATTCATTCGGCTTAGCCTTGCTCATTCGAGTCCTCACTCAATGCACTCCGAGTACGCTGCAAGTAGCGCCCTGAGCAAGATCATAGACGGAGATCCAAAGACGGGACAGGTAGAAGTCGTGTTGATGCAGCCCAACGACAAGCAGATCGGCGTTCTGCTCTTTCAGAAAGAGGAGAACTGCACGCACCTCGTTACTATCTACGATCGAGCCTTGCGCATGAACACCCAGTTCCCGCGCCAAGTTCATCGCCTTCTTGTGCATTTCCTTGTGATGGTCACGTCGCTCCTCCATCATCGCGGCAGAAGCTCCCGGATCAACAACGATTGTAAACGGGTGTAAGCCGGGGGATCCCCCGGGATGGACACCGTCGCCGGTTCCGCGTTGCATAAGCGAGCCAGTTCAATCGCCGTGCGCAAAGCACGCTGCGATTCAGGTAGGTCATTCAAGGCGACGGCAATCCTGGAGAACATAGAGCAACTCGGCTCTGTCGTATGGGGCATTTTGGGCAATCACTATTACATGTTTCCGGTAGCACCGAAAGGCACCTCATTCGCTAGCGGGATCGGATGTACACGCAGCCCTGCTCTCGCTTGGATGACGCGATCCGGGAAAAGGGGGCAACCTTTTTTGGAGCCTGAATGCTAGATAGTTCCGCTAGGCTTCTTTCCGGTCGCAAGTGGAAGAGGATCTCCAGAATCCGATAAAGCGTAAGGGATTTTTCTAAGGTCTCGGGTACAAGAAATATGTAATTTATCGACCTCCGATTGATTGCTACCATCACGTTGTTCACCTGCCGAAGTGTTCTATTGCGGCTAGGTCAAATGCGAGGAAGTGGAAAGCTCCGAGGGCTGACGCGAGTCTTTCGTAGCCGCGCGCCAGGCGGCGGAAGCGGGCAGCCGATGCGAAGCTTCGCTCCACGACCCATCTTCTCGGCAGCAGCACGAAGCCGCGCTTGGCCTCCCGCGGAAGCCAACCCCCCGTAGATGCCGCGTGATTCGGCATTCAGCAAAGCGGGTACGCGGGCCCAGTCAACGCCATTTGATGCATAATGGCCGTCTCACTCGCTCCTTTACTCTGATTTCCATAAGTTACGGCTTTCCAATTTCAGTTTGTATCAACCGATGGGTTCGCCCCAGAGGATTGGCGATGAAGAAGAAGCGATTTCCTGCTTTGTCGGTACTCCAAAGTCAGATTCTGTGGCTTCATTTGGAAGCTAGGTCTCTGACAGCGTAATCTTGTACCAGCTCCGTGCCCCATCCTTTCGCCTTTTTCCTGGCGAAAGGGTGGGAGACCACGAATCCCAAAGGTACGAAATCATACTGTCCCAGGCCTAGGGATGGGTTGACAGATAACCGGCATCCTGCAAATCCAACTCTCGCTCCAATGTGCGCAACACTCCGTCATTGATCTTGTTCTGGTCTCGCAGCCGCAGGATCGTCGATCTTTCCACCGCGCGGAGCTGGCTGGAAAGAATTCGATATTGCTCATAGTCCGTCCCGATCGGGACCTCGGCGCCGTTGGCCGAATTCACCTCTTCAAGACGCTGCTGGTAATGATGAAGCAAATCGTCGAGCGCTTCTTCGTCGCTCGGATCCTCGGGGCTGCGCAGAACGCGAATCCGATGGATGGCTGCCGAAAGCATTTGCCGGCGAACCTCGCGTTCCTCTCCGTCCGTTCCTTCAGTGGCGGCAAAGCCTAGTTTGCGAATCATGAACGGCAACGTCAGCCCCTGCGCGACGAGCGTGACCATGATGACGCAGAAAGTGAGGAAAATCAGAACATCGCGCTGCGGGAACGCCGAATTGTCATTGAGCGCTTCGGGAAGCGAAAATGCCGCGGCCAGGGCGATCACGCCTCGCATGCCGGTCCATCCGACGATGAAAGTCTCTTTTGCCGGAACCAAAGGCGCGGGATTCTTGACGAGCGGGCGTATCACGCGCGCGATCCAGGACTCCGCAAAGACCCAAGTCAAGCGCAGGGCGATCAGCACCACGGCAAGAAGCGCTCCGTACGCCAGGAGTGCCGGCAGACTCAGGTTACGGATGCCGGCAAGGATGTGTGGCAATTGGAACCCGATGAGAATGAAGACCAGACCATTGAGCATGAAGTCGAGCGTGTTCCACACTGCGGTCGACTCCAGCCGCGCGCGAGTTGAGAGCGAGCGTGACCGTTTTTGGCCGAGATACAGTCCGCATACGACCGTGGCCAGCACTCCGGAGGCATGGAGCGACTCGGCAGCAATATAAGCAAGGTAAGGGGCGACGAGCGTCAGCGTGACCTCAATCGGAGCATCGGTCAGTTTCGCCTGGCCCCACCGGATCACCCGGCCCGCGAGCAAACCAATCAGCACGCCGACGGCAACCAGATAGAACAGGCGCAGCGCTCCCGCACCGATCGTAGGCGCCTGGTTGCTCACCATCATGGCAACAGCAAACTCCAGGGCCACCAGCGAGGAAGCGTCATTCACCAGGCTCTCGCCTTCCAGCACCTCGATGATGCGCTGCGGCAGACCCACGCGCCGTGCGATCGCAGATGCCGCGATCGCATCCGTGCTTGCCACCAGTGCGCCCAGGACAAAACCCGTGCGATGATCGAATCCCGGGAGAAGCCACCCGCTGACAAAGCCGAGCGCAGCAACTGTGAATCCCACCAGCCCGAAGGCCAGCAACAGAATGCTGACGATGTTTAAACGGAAATCCCGCCACGAAGTATGGTAGGCAGCAATAAACAGAAGTGGCGGCAACAGGACCAGGAAAACAATGTCCGGGTTCAGGGTAACTTCCGGCACGTTTGGGATGAGCGAGACCACCAGGCCTCCCATCACCAGTAGGATGGGGTAAGGAATCTGGAAGCGCCGCGCCAGCGCTGTCACGGACGCAATCAGGGTCATAAGAAAAAGGAGTATCAATTCCCAGTGATGAATGTCGGCAGTCTGCATGCTCGCTCCTTTTCTTGATCCGGTCTTTCGGTGATTCTCATCCGGCAACTATGACCGGTCTTCCCGACTCTTGGCCGATAGCTGCTGGCGCATTTGTTCGTTCTTTTCAATCAAGAAAGCAATCATGTACTGAAGACGAGTCAGGCTTTCCTGCTGGCGCGCACTGTTCTCGGCATTCGGTGGATCGCCGTGTTGTACATCGGAATCGGCCTCATGAAAATGCATACTGCTCCTCCTCGGAATGAATGCGCTACTTAGGGATGCAAACGTTCCAGGCTTGAAGAGAACTTTCTTCGGATGTCGTGTCGTGGGTATCGCGGCCGTCCTGTTTCGGATTCGACCTATTGATGGATTTATCCGGCTCGGTTAGTGGCAAGTCGACAGTGCGCAGGGTTGTCGTCGATCCATCGTGCATCTGCTTCAAACACGTCGGCTAGGTTCCAAGGCGGATGGGTGATCGACTCACGTGAAGATGACTTAAGATTGCGCGACATCGACCGCCCACCGCCCCAGTCCCCAGAGAGCGCAGGGACCGCTCTCCGACTTACCTCCCCCCTGCAATCCACACGGCGTCGTGAGCGGCAAGATCGACACCGGCCACTTCGGTGCTGAGATTGATGGACCGCAGTCCCGGCCTCTTTCCCGGCTTTGCCGAGAAGCTGAGAAGATACTGGTTGTCCAACATCGTCTGCAGCTGGTCAAGGTAAGGCCGGATACTGACCGGGCTGTGGAGACCCAGATAAAATGCTGCGCCTCCGGTCGAGTCAGAGAGCCGCGTCATATTCATCTGCCCATTTACTCCTGCCCAATAGCCGCGGTGAAACCGCGACGCTCCGGGAGCATAAATCGAGAAGATGTTCGTTCCCGTCCTCTGCGCGACTGCGCTTGCGGTTTCAACGTCGACGTCGGTTCTGTATCCGCGGCGCCAGCCGATGTGGCCGTCGCGTCCGATTCCACTGGTGAGCATCAGGATCTCGCGGCGATTCTGATCGACCGGCCAGTTCTTCATCAGGTCGACGACCGAGAGATAAGGACTGCCGTGTGCACCTGGATAGCCCAGCGGCAAGCGCAACGCCTGGGCGGCAATATCGTGGTTCGAGGTCAGGTTCTGAGCAATCTGGACTGTCGAATTCCTCATATACCCAACGCCAACCAATGTGCTGGCCGGCTGGGCATTGATGAATGCGCGCAGTTCATCGTACTGCAGGCTGATCCGATAGTCCGCCGCATCGTCGATCAGAATGAACAGCTCGAGCCCGGCACGATCGCCACGGGCCGCCACCCAATCTGTAACTTCGAGCCGGCTCTTGCCCTGCTTGACAACAACCTCGTCCCGGCTGATTTCAGGCATCCGCTTGTTTCCGGCAACGTTCGCCGTAACCGTCATTGTGACCGGGACGGTTCCATTCTCCGCCACTTCCGCCGCGCCCGCGCTCGTTCCGGTCACGAGCATCATTGCGGCGGCCAGCGAGCCAAACAGTTTGTTCATCGTTTGCGATTTCATTTCTTCTCCTTTTCAATTGAGTGGCTCACTCGCGCCGAGTTGGTCACCCGTGTTGATGACTTCCTGTTGTGTTAGTCGAGAAAGTCTCGAGGCGCCTGTCCGGCACGCAGTCCGGACAGGTCATCTCAGGGCTCTCAGGCCTTGACTTTGGCAAGCTTGCGTACCGTTCCCAGTCCCAGCGCCGAACCGATGCCGAGCATGCCTAGCAGTCCAACCAGGGGAAGGTTGCTTGCGGTGTTTGGCAGCGCATCGGCGTGCTCCGCGGTGACATTCGAAGCCACTTCCTGAAGTGCCGGCGCAGTCCTCTGGATCAGCAACACGCCGAGCAGCGGAGGTGTGGTTGGCGCGGGTGCCTGCCCGACATTCGACTTGCTGAACTCGACCACCGACTGCGGCTCGTCGGTCACGATCGTCGCCTCAAGCTTCATTCCCTTCCTGAGGTCGAAGACTGTCTTCTTCTGGCCGTTGATGGTGAACTGGGCGTACGAAGGCACCCTATAAAGCTGGTTCGTGCCGTCTGGGAGAGTGAGAATCACGGAACCCGGAGCGTTGACATGCCATACCTTGCCTTTCAGCGTCCGCACGGTGTTCACGTAGCGGGGCGTAGTAGTTGTGGTGATCGTCTGGGTGAGCTTTGTGCCAACTTCCAGATCGCTCACTGTAACTTCACGGCCATCGATGTTGAACTTCTCACTCGAAGGCACGATCATGTGCTCGACCTTGCCATCCTCAAGCTTGAGGACAAGGTCATTTCCTTCAACATAGACGACCTGCGCATTCCGTACCTTGGTTTCATACGAAGGCTCGCCGTGACGGATGCTGGATGTGGTGGTGTCCTGCGCCTGAGCGCCGGCGACCGCCAGGGTGAAGGCGACTGCACTGAGTGCATGCAGCGTGAATAGGCGTGAGTTACGAGCAATGTTGTTCATTGTTCCTCCTTGGTTGTACTGCTGGTTTGAGATGAAGGCCGCGTCTCAGATGTCGTCGACCCGGCCGGTTGACGTTGCGTGAGATTCGCTGTGACGACAAATCTTTTCGGTGCGCTACCGACGAAGTAGAACGGATAGCAGGTAACCAGAGTTAGAGAAGAAACGGGCCGCGGCTTCAGAACTCCGACATTGTCCGGTTTGACAATCTGGATCTGATCGACGGCATAGGTATCCGTTCCCTCAACAGTCTTCAGCTCGATTGCATCTCCGACTTTCAAGTCTTTGAGCCCTCGAAAAAAACCGTCCCGATGCCCGGCTATGCCGAGGTTCCCTTCTTCCCCGGGCCGTGCTGTGCCGGGAATACGTCCCACCGCGTGGTTGAGCGTCAAATCGTCCGTCCCATCGAGCAGGGGCACTGCAAGGCGGATCTTTGGAATTTGAAGTACTCCCAAAGGAGCGCCAAACTGGTTGGAATGGCTCTCCCTGTATGCACGAACCCGATTTTCCGCCCAATCGCTGAAATCGGTTTCGAGTGAAGTGTTCTCTTTTTTGGGACTCTCCATCGCCGCAGGTGCGGCCGATTCGAGAGCCTCGAAGCTTTTCAGTGCGGCTCGCGAACCAAGGCAGCCCTCGAGGCGAACCACGCCATAGACCGCGAGCAGCGCAAGGCCGGAGGTAAGCAGGATTCTTTGAATCCCTTTCAGGAGGTTCAGCGTCCGCTTCGTCCGGCTGTCCTCGCAATCCGTACTTGCGGAGTTGGCATTGTCGTTAATGTCACATTTCCTCATAACTCACCTTTTGATCGCTGCTCCACACACTCGGACCGCTGCTTTACCATTTCCTTCTCACTGCCTTCGCTCGCACTTAGTACTGGTAGAGATCGATCACGCCGATCACCCTGAAAGTGTCCTGGTCATAGACCAGGCAATACCCGTTGAAGTATCCGGCCTCAAATCCCGGAGGCACCGGTGGGAGGTAAGTCATCAGCTCCCACGGGATAGGTCGAATATTTGCCACCAACCAGGGTGAAAGATAGCCACCGACTAGGATGGGATGGCGATGCGTCCAACGCTCGCGGCGCATGTCTTCGTAGAAATACCGATGAAGACGCCATCCATTGCCCACGCCCCACGCATAGTGCGGATAGCCATGACCGTATTGCGGATGTTGATGGCGCACAGGCGGACGCGGGGCATTTGGATTCGGCGGGCGAACCGGCCGCGGCGGTCGGGCCGCCCCGTTGGCCGGTTGCCCTGGCTTCGGTAGTGAAGCGCCATTCTGAGGCGCGCCTGGAAGCGGGCGTGGATCCGGCCGCTCCGGTTTTCCCTGAGGCTGCTCTTTGCCGTCCTTTGGAGGGCGAGATTGAGCCGGCGGGCGTTTCCCGCCGCGCCCATCCTTCACATCGTTCGGCGATTGCGAAGCTGCTGCCTGCCGCCCATTGCCGCGAGATCTGTCCTGGTCCGAGCTGAAATGCCGCGTGCTCGCGGGAAATGAAGCCTCGGACCGGAGCCATGACGGCGACGCAAGCGACGACCCCAGCACGAGTGCGAAGACCAGGCGATTTGCGGCTCTGGGCATTTGCGTGCCGCGCGTTGAGGCGGTTGCAACTTCGATCTTCTTCATGTTGCTCTTCTCCATTTGCGTTGCGGCCCGTGACTACCGCCGCTCTGCTGGGTTGTTACGCCATGGATAAGTGCAATCGAGAGACCAAACCGTCTCCCTGCATTTTGTGGAACTTACAGCGTGATAAGATGCTGTAGTTTCAGAAATGCCGACCCATCAGAAACGCGAACGTTATTCCTCACAGGCTGAGTATCCCTACGCTCTGTATAACTCTGTGAGCTGCGGGGGAAAGCCCTCTGCGGTCGGCGCCCTGCTAGTTAGCGAGGCGTCGCCTAAGTCGCTGCAGAGCGACGACTCGCAACCAGGGTCGCGATACGAAGCTGATTGACCAAAGATGGTCCAGAAACGCAGGAGGAGATTTGGAGATGAGAGGGCAGGCCAGAGATAAACGGGCTATATGTGAAAGTTATCTCAATCTAAGTGATCGATTATTGTACGTTTGCCGGATCGCCCGGCAAGCGTGCTTGCCAAATCGGGATCAGATGGCCGATTCGAGCGAGCCAGACGGCTTGCCCTCGGTTTGGATCGGAACATTCTCCAATCGAGGGATCGCTCGGCTCGGCATTTATCAGTTCGTTCGTGAAAACACCGGATCTCCCAGAGCCGGTTGAGACTTGAACCGGCTCTTGCTGATCTGCAGACTGGCTATCTTGGAGTCAAGCGTCTGCCGCGGGACACCAAGCTTTGCAGCCGCGCCGTACGGGCCCGATATGCGGCCTTTGGATTCCGCAAGTGCGGCTTCGATCACTTCTCTTTCACGATCGGCGAGGGTAGCCGAGAGGGCAGTTACCCGCGTGGCAGGCCGCGAAGGTTGGCGCTGCACCCACGCCTCCTCGACTGAGAACGTATCCCCTTCGCTCAGAATGACGGCCCTTTCGATCACATTTTGTAACTCGCGTATGTTACCCGGCCAGTCGTAGGCTTGAAGTAACTTGCAGGTATTCTCCCTCGTAGTTCGGAATCGCTTGCCGGCTTTGCTGGCGAACCGCTCAACCATGTGCTCCACCAGGAGCGGAATATCTTCGATTCGTTCCCGCAGCGCGGGCATATGAATGGGAAATACATTCAGCCGGTAAAACATGTCCTGGCGAAACGTGCCGGCTGCGACTGCGGCGCGCAGATCGCGGTTCGTCGCAGCGATGATACGAACATCGATCGGAATCGACTGGCTGGTGCCGATGCGCTCAATCTCCCGTTCTTGGAGAACGCGCAGAAGAGTGATCTGGGTCTCCATGGGAAGCTCGCCGATCTCATCGAGAAAGATCGTCCCGCCATTGGCCGCTTCGAAACGGCCGAGGCGGCGCTGCAGCGCGCCAGTGAATGCGCCTTTCTCGTGCCCGAACAGCTCCGACGCAATCAGGGACGGCGGAATCGCCGCGCAGTTTACGCGAATGAACGGGCGCTTTGAGCGGTTCGAGCGCTCGTAGATGCTGCGCGCGACCATCTCCTTGCCTGTCCCTGTTTCGCCGAGGATCAGAACAGTCGTATCGGTTGGCGCCACGCGGCCGACTTGCTGCAGCACCGACTTCAATGCCGCACTCTCTCCCACAATTTCGTCGGCTGCGTTGGAGCGTTCATATCGGGCTTCGCCGCGGGGAATCGCTGCGAAGGTATCGTTCATAGCACTGGGCATCTGAGTAGTGAGCACGTTTGACCTCCAAACCAGCTTTGTCACGGACGGCTTTCTGATCTTGTCCTCTCGAGCGCGGCGTAGATCTCCTTGAGCAATGCCTCGCTGCGGACGGGCTTGTTCAGGAAGCCCGCTGCGCCGGACTTCATGGCTATATCGCGAAGCGGCGCGTCACCATGGGCAGTCACGAAGATGATCGGGACCGCATCGTCGGTTTCGAACATCCGCTTTTGCAACTCGAGGCCGCTCATCCCGGGCAGACGCACGTCGAGGATCAGACACACGATCTCCGCTCGATTGGCCGATGCGAGGAAGTCTTCCGCGGAAGCGAACGCGGCGATCGAAAAGCCGGCAGCTTTCAACACGCTGCCCAGGGCTTCGCGAAGGGGTTCGTCATCGTCGACAATCGCGATGATTCCGATCTTTGTAGGAGGGTAGGTCAATTGCGTTCATCCGATCCGGCGACTGTTAATACGTCCTTCCAATTACGAAGCTACCAACGCCGGGAATCGGAGTCTATCCTGCTTTAGGAGGAGACCGGTACTTACTTGCGATGCGAGTTCTTGAGTCTTTCAGCCATTCGCACCAGGTGTGCCAGCGAATCGGCCCTGGTCTTCTCCATCACGTGCGCACGGTGAGTCTTGATAGTCAGCTCGCTTGTGCCCAGTTCATCCGCAATCTGCTTGTTCAGGAGGCCGGCGACAACCAGATTCAGCACCTCCGTCTCGCGGGGCGTCAGCGAGTCGAAGCGCCTGCGCGTCTCCGCCAAGTCCGCGCGGTCCTTTCGCAGCTCACGGTCACGCGCAATTGCTTTCTGAACCGCATCCACCAAATCCTGGCCACGCACAGGTTTGGTCAGGAACTCCATCGCGCCATCCTTCATCGCACGCACTGTCATTGGAATGTCGCCGTGGCCGGTGATGAAGATGATGGGGATTTGGATCTCTGCGTCGCTCAATTGGCGCTGCAGATCGAGACCGCTGAGGCCGGGCATTCGCACATCGAGGATCAGGCAGGCCGGCGCGTCCGGGCGCTTGGCCTGCATGAATTCAGGCGCCGAAGCGAATGTCTGCGCGTGTAGGCCAATGGACCGGATGAGGCTTTGAATGCCATCGCGAATCAACGCATCGTCATCGATGACAAATACGACAGGATCTGGCTCTCTCATGCGGCGGGACCTCCCGCAGCCGGCAAAGTGAACTGGAAAACGGAACCTTGATTCACTATCGATTCAGCCCACAACCTGCCGCCATGCGCTTCAATGATCGAACGGCTGATGGCCAGTCCCATACCGATGCCCTGCGATCGAGTGGTAAAGAACGGCTCGAATAATCGAGGCATGATCTCTTCGCCGATTCCAACCCCGGTGTCTTCGACAGAAACACAAACCTGTCTATCGGTCTGAACGCGCGATCGGACCGTCAGCAGCCGCGGCCGCCCGGTGACACCCGACATGGATTCGATTCCGTTCATTAGCAGATTGAGGATGACCTGCTGCAACTGAATCTTATCGCCATGCACCGTGGGGAGATCGGGTGCCAATTCAAGCGCAATCGAAATCCGATTTCGCGACGCCTGACGATCGGCCAGAGCAACCGTTTCTTCGACCACCGCGTTCAGTCGAACATCGGCTCTCTCCGGCGCCGCTTTGTTGATCAGCGAGCGGATTCGCGTGATGACCTCGGAAGCGCGTGTCGCGCCCCGGATCGTGCGCTCGGCCGCGGCCCGCGCCTCAACAAGATCCGGATTCTGAAGGCCGAGCCAGGCGACGCAGGCGTCGGCGTTCGCCACTACAGCGGCGAGCGGCTGATTAACCTCGTGAGCAATTGAGGCGGTGAGTTCGCCGATGGTGGTGATTCGTACCACGCGAGCAAGCTCGGTTCGAGTTCTTTGCAGCGCCTCTTCGGTGCGCCGCTGTTCGGCCATCTGGTTGAGAAGCGCATCGTTTGCATTCTTGAGCTCGGCGGTGCGCTCCACGACCCTCATTTCGAGCTCATCGTGAGAGCGTCTGAGGGATTCCTCGACCTCCTTTCGCCATGAGAACAGGTAGTTTGCAACAGCTTCGCATGCAACGAAAGTAAGAAAGAACGGGACATCCTGGGGCTTGATTGCAAACGAGCGGATCGGCGGAATGAAGTAGTAGAGGACGGCAAGAGTGCTCAGACCAACTGCAACCCATCCCGGGCCCCTGCCGCCGAACCACGTGCTGGCAGTGACCGCGACCGGGAAAAAGAACCAGAATGGATTCCCGAACGGAACCCGAAGAAAAAGTGACAGGCACAATGCCATTGCGACAAGGGCGAAGGCGAGCCCGTAGCGCGACACTGTGCGAATTTCAGGTGACGATAAATGAGCAGTCTGCATTGCGGGAAGGCCACCGACCTGCCGTATGGTTCTTATAGTATGAGCGCGGGCGCATTGATGGCACAAGGATCAGCCGACGTATGTCTCTGAATTGCGGCAGGATTAGTCCCGCCGAATTCGTGACTGTCGGATCGATAAAGTAATTCTCGACCGGAATTGGGGTGAACGCACGCGTCGGCCACCAACGATGTCATCTCATGTGTTAGTGCACCTCCTTACTGACGATTGCAGTACCATCGAAATCCACGTCAGCAATAACGACGCGGCCACTATTGCCAACGAGGTAGCCGCAAGCAGTCCTCGGTGATATTCTTCCGACACCAGGCGGGTTCTCTGTGTGAGGCAAACGCACAAACATCGGGACGGGCTCGAATTCTCAGCCGAATCGCTGCTGAAATCTCCGACTGTCTCGATCCGCGACGTGCACTGCCCGGGACGCCGTGGTGGTCAAAGTGAGGAGGAATACGCGACGGCAACGGAGCTCGTATTTGCTTATCGCGGTGCTTTTGTCCGTCATCTCGGGTGTGATCAGGCCGTAGCTGAAGCGAACCAGGTGCTGTTCTTCAATGCCGGCAAGGGCTATCGCGTGAGCCATCCCATTCGCGGCGGCGACGCCAGCCTTTCGCTGGCCATCTGTGAGGAGCTGCTTCTCGAACTTGCGCCCGCGACGCTTCTGCAGTCCCGTACGAAAGCGGTATTTCACCCCCAGCGATTGCGTATCGATGCGCGTACGCAGGCCCTCGTAGCTTTGCTGGGCCACAGCTTGCGCCGGAACGTGGCGGAGCCGCTCGAAGCAGAGAGTTTGGCGTTGACCCTGGTACAGCGAGCTTTGGGGCCGCGCACCACCCACGCGGCCGGAGCGAGCGCAGGAAGGCAGCGTCTGGTTGACAGGGTCAAGCTCGTGCTCGCGAGCGACATGGCGCGACGCTGGACGCTGGCCGAGATCGCCGCGGAAGTGTGCGGATCTCCGGTATATCTCACGCAAGTGTTTCAACAGGTCGAAGGCATGCCGCTCTATCGCTATCAGCTGCGTCTGCGGCTGGCGCGCGCCCTGGATCTGCTCGCGCAATATGACGATTTGACCGCCTTGAGCCTCGACCTGGGCTTTTCCAGCCATAGCCATTTCAGCGCGGCATTTCGCGAAGCCTACGGATGGTCGCCCTCCGAGTTCAGGCAGTCGGCGCTCCGCCGCCCCTCACCTCTTCAAAATCACTAGAGCCTGTTATTAACTTTGTTCCATTGTTTGCATTGGGATAGGGATTTCTGTTCGAAGCTGTTCATGCTCGAGGCATGAAGCCGAATCGAAGGGGCTATCCCAGCGACGTTACGGATGAGGAAT
>JBAUBR010000518.1:0-9342 GCA_049676965.1 Occallatibacter sp. | reverse complement strand
ACCGGCCAGCGCCAGGCTGCGCGTTACCCACTCCGCCTGCGCCGTCTTCCAGGCGACAAAGCGGGCAGGCTGGGCCGGCGCGACCGCTGAGACATACAGGTGAACGCCCAGCCCGCTTTCGCTGGCGTGCAGAAGCAGGCAAGCTTGCGCCCGGGCGTGGTTGGCGATCTCGGCGCGGCGGTTGGCATCCACGGTTGCGTCCTGCTCGCGCGTGGTGACGACCTGAATGCCGCGCGCCGCCAGCAGCGACCGCAGCCGCACGCTGAATGCAAGGGTGAAGTTCTTTTCGAGTTGCCCGCCGTCGAGCTTCGCTCCGGTGTCGTCGCCGCCATGCGCGGCATCCAGCACCACCAAATATCGGGCTGGCTGGGGCGCAGGCGCGGACTGCGCCGAGGCGGGCAAACCCGCCGGCCCGGCTGACAGTGCCACTGCAAGAAGGGCAGCGCGCGGTGAGCCGGAACTTCTAGTCCAGCGCATAGATTGCAAGCCCGCTCAACAGCTTGGGGTAAAAATCGGTCGACTTCTGCGGCATGACTTCGCCGGCGAAGGCCACCTCACGCAGTTGCTCCATGGTGACGGGATTGGTGAGAAATGCGATGTCAGCTTCGCCGCGGCGCACCTGTTCGACGGCCTCTCCGGCATCGCGCAGGTAGCGGATATTGCTCTGTTCGCGGACTTTTTCGGCGTCGAGGCCGAGCAGGCGCTCGAGCACCACGGCGTGCAACTGGATCAGGTCAAGCTGTCGCTGGCGCTCGGGCAGAGAAGCCAACGCGGCGGCCATTGCCTCCGTCCGCGGCCGCAGCAGCAGCGCACTCGAACGCATGATTACTACAAAAGCTGTGCCTTGCTCGCCGCGAAGCAGATCCAGCCACGCAGCCGCATCTCCCTCGCCCAACACCGTCACGTCGAAATACTCGCCGGCGGCGCGGGTGAAGCTCGCTTCGTCGAAGTTCCCCAGGCTGTGCACCACGCGATGGGTGGGCAGAATCACCAGGCCATCGGAGTCCATGTTGACGAAGGTCATCATCACTGCGCTTTCCGGAGACGATGGCTGCGGCAACTGGCTCACGCTGTGCTCGGAGCGCGCCTCGGAGCCAGCCGTGTGCTCCTTCGCATAATTCAGCGCCGTTTCGTAGCGGTGATGGCCGTCGGCGATGATGAGCTTCTTATCGTCCATGGCTGCACCCAGAAGCCGGATGGCGGCCGGATCGCCGATCTTCCACAGCCGGTGCAGCACACCGTATTCGTCCGTTACCTCGGCGTCGGCCGGGCCACCGCCTTCGTAGAGAATCTTCTCCACGCTGCCCGCGGGGTCGGAATAAAGCATGAAGACCTGCCCGAAGTGCGCGCGCGTGGCTTTCAGCAAATTGAGCCTGTCGCTCTTGGGTTTGGAGAGCGTCTGCTCGTGACGGAAAACCACCTGTTCGGAGTAGTCGTGCAGCTTGCCCAGGGCGATGAAGCCGCGCCGCTCCTTCACGGCGTTCGAACCGGGCACGCGGAAGCGCTGCGAGTAGGCGAAGACGCAGGGGTCTTTCTCCTGCACCAGCACGCCCTGCTCGCGCCAGGCGCGAAAGTCGCGGGCCGCGCGAGCGTAGACATTTTCTCCTCGCTCGGCATCAAAGAGTTCAGGAAGGCCGAGGATGATGCGGACCAGGTTGTAAGGGCTGCGTTGATAGTAGGCCTGCTGCATGGCCGGCGAAATCTTGTCGTAGGGTTGGGTCACTACATCGTCCAGCCGCACAACGGTCGGATTGTAGTGCCAGGCGCGAAACGGATAGATGCGAGCCATTCGGAAGGTCTTGCTCCCCAGGGAAAACAGAGAATGAAGGAAGTCGGGCCCGGCAATCGCCGAAGATGAGCCCCTTTTGGCACTCTCGGTCGATTGTATCGCAGCGGTCGAAGCGTCCCGTGAGCTGGAGACCAGCGGTACCAACGGTTTCACGGTGACAAAACAATGACACGGGCGCACGAGCCAAGTGTCTGCGAACCGTGCTAACATCGCCATCATTAATCCTCGGTTTTCCGCCATGAAGACCTACTCCATCCTGCAAGGCGCTCCGAACGGACGCATCCAATTGCGGAGATGGGGCCGCGTGCTGGCGGTTTTATGCTTCGCGCTGGCATTTTCCCTCTGGCGCGCAGCCGCGCAGGACCAGGAAGATCCCCTCAACAAGATTCACGTCACGCCGCCCCCGGCGACTGCTGCAACGCCGCCCGCCGGCGCGCCCGCCGGGGCGGAAGCTGCCCCCCTCACCGGCGCCGCATCGCTCAAGATCCGTCCCGGCGAACTGATCCGGATGAACGTCGACATGGTGCTGGTGCCGGTGACCGTGACCGATCCCATGAACCGGCTGGTCACCGGGCTCGAGAAAGAGGACTTCCAGATCTACGAGAACAGCGCCCAGGAGCAGATCGCCAGCTTTGCCTGCGAGGACGCGCCGGTCTCGATCGGCATCATTTTCGATCTCTCCGGCTCCATGACGTCCAAGCTCATCCGCGCCCGGGAGTCGATCCTGCAGTTCATCAAGACGGCCAACCCGCAGGATGAGTTCTTCGTCATCGGCTTCAATGACCGTCCCGAGTTGATCGAGGACTTCACCAGTTCGGTCGAAGACATCGAGGCGCGCCTGGCCACGGTGCGCAGCGGGCACCGCACCGCGCTGCTCGACGCCATCTACTACGGCCTGGCCAAAATGAAGGAGGCGCGGCACGAGCGCAAAGCGCTGCTCATCGTCTCCGACGGCGGCGACAACCGCTCCCGCTACACGGAGGGCGAACTGCGCGCCCAGGTGCGCGAGTCCGATGTCGAGCTCTATTCGATCGGCATCTTCGATCCTTACGCTCCCACGCCCGAGGAGCGTTCCGGGCCGCAGTTGCTCAACGATCTGAGCGAGGAAACCGGCGGGCGGCTGTTTCGCGTGGACGATCTCTCCGAGATGGGCGATATTGCCGAGAAAATCTCCACCGAGCTGCGCAACCAGTATGTGATCGGCTACAAGCCCAAGGATCTGTCCCGGGATGGCAAGTGGCGTAAAGTAAAGATAAAGCTGAATCCCCCACAGGGGTTACCGCCGCTGACTGTTCATGCTCGCACCGGCTACTATGCGCCTTTGCAATAACCTTGTACTTGCCGTTCTCGTGGCCCCTTTGACTGCCGCAGCTCTTTCGCTTCCTGCGCAACAAACGCCCACCATACCGGCTCCTCCCCAGGCTCCTCCGCTCACCGTGGACCGCGACCCCGTGCGCTCACCCGACGCCGGCGAGCCAACTCAGTCGCCGCTGAAAAAGGAGGGCAAAGAAGGCTACGTGCTGCGCACCGACGTGGAAGAAGTGGCGCTCAATGCCACGGTGCTCGAAGGCACTCGCCTGGTGCAGGACCTGAAGGAAGAGAACTTCGACGTGTTCGAAGACGGAGTGAAGCAGACGCTGATCAGCTTTCAGCATTCCGACGTGCCCGTCTCCATTGCCCTGGTGGTCGACAACTCCGGCTCCATGTCGCGCAAGCGGCCATCGGTGAACAAGAGCGCGCTCGACCTGGTGGAGGCTTCAAACCCCCAGGACGAGGCCTTCGTGGTGAATTTTTCCGACGAGGCCTTCATCGACCAGGAGTTCACCTCCGACATCAACAAGCTGCGCGACGGGTTGTCGCACATCGAGTCGCGCGGGGGCACCGCGCTCTATGACGCGGTGGTCGCTTCGGCCGACAAGCTGGTCGCCGACGCCAAACGGCCCAAGCAGGTGCTGGTGATCATCACGGACGGTGAAGACAACGCTTCGACGCTGACGCTGGAGCAGACCATTCGCCGCGTGCAGCAACTTTCCGGGCCGGAGATCTATTCGATCGGCCTGCTCTTCGGCGACGAGATGAGCCGCGCCGAGGTGCGCCATGCGCGGCGGGCGCTGGAGATGCTATCAGCCGAGACCGGCGGCATGGCCTTTTTCCCCAAATCCATCGACCAGATCGACGAAATCGCCGCCGAGGTGGCCCGCGATATCCGCAACCAGTACATGCTGGGCTACCACTCCACCAAGCCGAGCAGCGAGCCGGGCTTCCGGCGCATTCAGGTGACGGCCGAAGCCAAGGGCATGGGCAAGCTCACCGTGCGTACGCGCACCGGATATTTTCCCGTCGTCCGCCAGCCTAAGCGGTCAAGGACCGTCGCCAGCGCGGGGGCCGGACCCCAATAATGCGGTCGATGTAAGCTACACTGAGTCCTTATGCCGGTTGTGAGCCCAACCACCTCCGCGCTACGCGTTGCGCGAGACATCGCGGAGCTGGTCGGCCACACTCCCATGCTGCAGCTCAGACGGCTTGCACCGGAACCGGCTGCGGCGGTCTTCGCCAAACTCGAATTCCTCAACCCCGGCGGCAGTGTGAAGGACCGCGCCGCGCTGGGCATGATTCTCGATGCCGAAGCGCGTGGGATGCTCCATCCCGGCTCGACGATCATCGAAGCCACAGCCGGCAACACCGGCGTTGGACTGGCGCTGATCGGCGTCAATCGCGGCTACGCGGTCAAGCTGTTCGTTCCGGAAGGATTCGCCGAAGAGAAGTGCATCCTCATGCGCGGCTTTGGCGCGGAGGTGATCCGTACGCCGGAGGACGAAGGCATGCGCGGGGCGATTCAACGGGCGCGCGAAGCCGGCGCCGAGATTCCCGGGTCGTTCGTCGCGCTGCAGTTCCACAACCAGGCCAACCCGCGGTTCCACCACGACACCACGGCGGTTGAAATCTGGGAGCAGATGCGGGGCCGTGTGGACGGCTTCGTTGCCGGGGTGGGCACCGGCGGGACTTTCTCCGGCGTGGGAGCGTTTCTCAAGGAACACAATCCCTCGGTGATCAATGTCGCCGTCGAAACCGAGGGCTCGATTCTGCAGGGCGGGGAACCGGGAAAGCATAAAGTCGAGGGCATCGGCGTCAGCTTCATTCCCGAAACATTTCACCGCGACGTCTGCGATCGCGTCGCGAAAGTCGGTGATCGCGAAGCGTTTACCATGGTGAAAAGGCTGGCTGCGGAAGAGGGTTTGTTAGCCGGATCGAGCTCCGGCGCAGCCGTTTACGCCGCCGTCGAGTTAGCCCGCGAGTTAGGCATAGGCAAGCGCATTGCAGTGGTTGTTCCCGATTCCGCGGAGCGGTATCTTTCGAAGAAGATATTTGAGGGTGGCGCTTAACTTCCTATCTCCTTCCACTGTGTCATCCGTCCCTCCCAACTGTGTCATCCTGAGCGAGTCGCCGTGGCGACGAGTCGAAGGACCTGCATTTAGCTCGCTATTGCCGCAGATCGCCGATTTCATTTAGATTTTGGCTATGCACGAAGGCTACTATTTCACCTACATCGTGGCCAGCCGCAGCCTCACTCTCTATATCGGCGTGACAGGCAACTTGCGGAAACGCGTGTTTGAGCATAAGAGAAAATTGCACGAAGGATTTTCAGCAACATATAACTGCAATCGCTTAGTTTGGTTTGAGCGTTTCGTCGAAATATCCAACGCAATAGCACGCGAGAAGCAGCTTAAAGGGTGGGCGCGCGCCAAGAAGATAGCTCTCATCAAAAAATCTAACCCAACATGGATCGATCTCAGCGAGAAGTGGTTTACGCAAGAAGAATTGACCTGGACACCGAGCTAAATGCAGGTCCTTCGACTCCCTGCGCTGCGCTTCGGTCGCTCAGGATGACACAGTTGAGGGGATGAGCAGAGCGAAATGCGGGTCCTTCGACTCGTCGCCGCGGCGACTCGCTCAGGATGACACTGTGGGGGGATGTGAAAAGCAAAATGCAGGTCCTTCGACTCCCTGCGCTGCGCTCCGGTCGCTCAGGATGACACTCCATAGGGAGTGCGTAACTGCCAGTACGTAGCGTAATTGGGACTGCCTGGCCATCCCGCGATAAGCTAAGGGCGAGGAGCTAGCCAGCATCTGACCATGCCCCAATACAAGTACGCCACACTCGCCGTGCATGCCGGGCAGCATCCGGACCCGCTGACTGGGGCTGTGAATGTGCCCATCTATCTGTCATCCACCTTCGAGCTCACCGGCATCGGCACCGACAAGGGATGGGACTACTCGCGCGCCGGCAATCCCACGCGCGACCGGCTCGAAACGGCGCTGGCCGCGCTCGAAGGCGGCCAAAGCGGGCATGCATTTTCAAGCGGCATGGCGGCCATCTATGGCCTGGTGGCTACGCTGCACGCGGGCGATCACCTCATCTGCTCGCACAACGTCTACGGGGGCACGGCGCGCCTGTTCAATGAGATCGTGCGCCACTACGGCATCGACATTCAGTACGTCGATATGGGCAATCTCGATGCGGTTGCCGCAGCCCTACGGCCCAATACCAGGCTGATCCACGTCGAGACGCCCACCAATCCGCTTATGTCGCTCACCGACATTGCCGCCGTGAGCGAGATAGCCCACGCAAAGGGCATCGAAGTGAGCGTCGACAACACCTTTATGTCGCCGGTGCTGCAGAGCCCCATCGCGCTGGGCGCGGACATCGTGATGCATTCGACGACCAAGTTCCTCAATGGCCACTCCGACGGCCTGGGCGGCGCGCTGATCGGCACGCGGCCCGAGCACAAGGAGCGATTTCTATTGGTCCAAAAGGCCGCCGGCGGCATTCTGTCGCCGTTTGAGTGCTACCTGGTACTGCGCGGCATCCGCACGCTGCCCCTGCGCATGAAGCAGCACGAGGAGAACGGGCGCGCCGTAGCCGAGTTTCTTGTCACCCAGCCGAAAGTGCGGCGGCTTGCCTATCCCGGATTGAAGACTCACCCGCAGCACGCACTCGCCCTTAAGCAGCAGAAGGGATTCGGCTCTATGATGAGCCTCGACCTCGGTTCGCGCGAGGCCGCGGGCAAATTCCTCGGCGCCGTCAAAATCTTTTTGAATGCGGAATCGCTCGGCGGCGTCGAATCGCTGGCGTCTCAATCGGCCACCAGCACCCACGCTTCTCTCACTGACGAGGCGCGCGAAGCGATCGGAATAACTCAAGGCCTGGTACGGCTCTCGGTAGGGATTGAAGACAAAGAAGATCTGATTGCCGATCTGGATCAGGCACTGGCGGCGGTGTAAGGTATTTTCGGAAAATGCTATAGCGGGCGCTCAGGCGGCTTTGATCCACGCGTGAAAGTGGAGAAAAAGCGCATGGGCCGTCGAGGAGGCTTTCTGTGCCGGCAGCAAGGTGGGCCACCAGCCGACGCGCACGCCAAAATAGCGCACGGTGAAGAATCCGCCGACAGAAACGACCGCCAGCAGCACCGCCGCGCCGATCCAGCGCAGGCGCAGTTCCTGGGCGTCGTGGCGCTCCATGCGCGCCCGGCCCACGTTGGAGGCGAAGGCCATCCAGCCGTCGTCTTCCGTTGCCTGGCCTGAGGCGGCGCAGGCCTTCATGAACCGCTCCGTCCAGTCGTGCTGGTCAAGGCCGATGGCGGCGGCGTAGCCGCGCACGATTCCCTTGTTCAGAATGCCCCCGGGCAGGCTGCGAAAACGGTCTTGCTCCAGCGCAAGCAGGTGGTGCTGGCTGATCTTGGTTACCGCCGTAATGTGCTCGAGCGCAACGCCGCGGGTTAACCGCTCCATGCGCAGGTCTTCTCCAAAGCTGCCCATCGTCGTCCCAAAAAAGAAACTCAACCGGGGGAAGGATTTCAACAACCACCTTAACTCCGGAGAGAGTTTCAGTCAAAATAATTATCGGCCAGTTCCTTTTGTTTCATCGCCCTGCGCCATCCGAAGGTAACCGGTTCCCGTTCCGGGACGGGCGCATTGCACTCATATTCCCACATTGTTGCCCGGCTCGCGGGCGCCTTCAGTGATAAGACTCACAGGGCAGGCTCATGGTCGCAATGCCTGCATCCAATTCGCCTGAGAACCCTCCATTCCCGAGAGCTCTTAGCCGGCCTGTTAGGCTGAAGGTTAGCATTTGCGGCCCGGCCGACGGTCCGCGCAGCAATCGCCCATGAACAAGCTTGTTATTGCCAATATCCTGCACCGGCCGCTACGCTCGATCATCAGCGTGCTAGCGGTGGCCATTGAAGTGGTGATGATCCTGTCGATCGTGGGCATCTTCATGGGTATGCTCAACGACCAGAAGCAGCGCACCAACGGCATCGGCGCGGACATTATCCTCTGGCCCTCCAACAGCAGCTATATGAACGGCGTAGGCGGCGCACCCATGCCGGCAAGGGACGCCGAAGCCCTGCGGCGCCTGCCGCACGTAGCCGTAGTGTCGCCGGTCATCCAGCACCTGGTCACCACCGGGACGATCGAGGTCGTCTACGGCATCGATTACCCCAGTTTCGACGCGCTCAAGCCCTTTGTCTTTCTCTCCGGGGGGAAATTCCAGGGGCCTTACGACGCGATCATCGACGATCTTCTGGCCGACAGCAAGTATCACGTGGGCGACACCATTACGATCATGGACCATCCCTTCCGGATCTCCGGCATTGTGGAGCGCGGCAAGGGCGGGCGCAAGCTGATACCGATCGACACCATGGGCAAAATGACCGGCGCCGAAGGCAAGGCTTCGGCTTTTTACATCAAGTGCGACACGCCGGATGAGAAGCAAACGGTCATTGCGGAGATTCATTCCACTCCGGGCCTTCAGGATTTCCCGGTGCAGACGATCGACGAATGGCTCGAGACCATGACGCCGGACAAACTGCCCGGATTCAACCTGTCGCTGCGCGTAGTGACGGGCATCGCCGTCATCATTGGCTTCCTGGTCATCTTCCAGTCCATGTACACCGCGGTGCTGGAGCGCACGCGCGAAATTGGCATCCTCAAATCGCTGGGCGCATCGAAGCCGTCCATCGTGACGGTGGTGTTGCGGGAAACCGCAGTGATGGCCGTGGCCGGCATAATTGTCGGAATCGCGGGCACTTACGGCGTACGGCTGGCGCTGCTGCACCTCTTTCCCACCCAGCACTTCGAGATCACCGGGCAATGGCTGTCTCAAGCCGCGGCGATCGCCTTTGTGGGTTCGCTGTGCGGCGCGCTCTACCCGGCGTGGATCGCCGCGCGCAAGGACCCGATCGACGCGCTGGCGTACGAATAGTTCTTCCTGGAATCAACAGGTTTGTTGGCGTGTGTGGTGTCCCACCCTTGCGAGTCGCCGCGGCGACCGTCGCAAGGATGGGGCACGGCAGCTTTCGCGGACGATCTGCGCTCTTGTCTCCAGCTGGTTTGGCGGGATCAGGCAGGATTTTCGGCGATGAAATCGACAATCCGCCGGTAATCGGAATCGCTGAGCCGGAACTCCAATGCCGGAATGATCCCCTCGACCTGTTTGGCGCTGCGCCCGCCGACGATGGCCGCGGTGATGGCCGGATGGTGCAGCGTCCATG
>JBAUBR010000517.1:0-27807 GCA_049676965.1 Occallatibacter sp. | reverse complement strand
GTCGTGCGCCAGGCGCGCGATGGCTTGCAACTCGTTCGCTTCGAGCGCGGCGCCGGCAATCTGCGCCTTGGCTGCATGCGGCGTGGGGTCGAACAGTCCGCCAAGCGGAACGGAGACCTGCTCTTCGAGTAGCAGCCGCACTTCGCCGGTAAGTTGATGCTGGCGAGTGATCCAGCCTTCGCCCGTCGATGGTTTGAAATCGAGCAACGCGCCGCGGCCGACTGGCGAAGCGGCAAAGCCCGCAACGAGCGCGAGCAGCGGCTCCCACTCCAGAGCGGCCAGGTCGGCGTGTTCCACCGGAGACGGGATGGGATCGAGCAGCGGCATGCATTCGTCTTCCTCAATCTTAGCGGCCCGGCGATCAAGCAGCGGCGCGGCCCCTGTGCCTTCACGCCATGCGCAACCTGGCATCGCGCTCGAGGATCCAGAAGGTGACGATCACCGCCGGCACCAGGAAGACCAGCGACCCGACAACCCACATGATGACTGCGCCGGCAATCTGGTCCGACAGCGGCGACACGTTGAATGTGTTGGGCTGCGTGACGTAGTACGCGTACACGGGCTGGCCGCAGAACGCGAGCATCGCCGAAAGCGCGGTGTTGACGATGTCCGCGCCTACCAGGTACGGCAACAGGTGCCAGCCCAGCGAACGCGCATTTACCGGCCACGGGCGAATAATCGGCCACCAGAATAAGATCGACGTGCCGAGAAAGCAGATGTGTTCGAAGTCGTGCCAGCGCTCATGTTCGAGCGCGAAGTCGTAGGCGCGCGGCAGATGCCAGAGAAGAAAGCTCAGGTTCATGGCCAGCCACGCTACGACCGGCGTGGTGAGAAAGCGTCCCAGCTCGCGCAGCGCGTGAGACCGGAGAAGCGGTCCGAGCACGCGAACAGTGATGGGACGCGGAAGACCGCGCAATAACGGAACTTGAGGAAAGCCGAGCAGCAGCAGCGGCGGCGCGAACGACATGAGCAGCAGGTGCTCCACCATGTGCGCGCTGAGCAGCGCGTCGGCGAATCCATCCATCGGCGAACCGATCGCCAGCCAGATGACTGCAAGACCGCTGAGGAATGCCGCCAGGCGCCCCGGCGAAAACTGCGCCGGCCGGGTGCGGCGAATGGCGACCCACCCGCAGATGTATACGACGGCAGACAGGATCACCATCGTCGTAAGGAAGACCGGCGGCGACCACTCTTCGAAGATTCTGCGGTACGCAGGCGCCATGGAGACAGCTTAGCCTACGAGCTAACGCGCCGGCGGTGACGGCACGATGCGCGGCTCGGCCTGCGTGGGCGTCTTGCCGGAGTTGGCCATGCTGCGCGAGGCATCGATCGCGGAAGGCAGATTGCCGGAGCGCAATGTGATGAGGAAGTGCACCAGCGCCGTGGTCTCGGCGGGAGAGAGCGCATTGCCGTAGGCCGGCATGTTGCCGCCTCCCTGCAGCACCTGCCGGATCATCTGATCCTGGGTCATCTGCGAAGCGATGGTGTCGAGCGCCGGGCCACGCATCCCTCCCTCGCCGCCGATCGAGTGGCAGTTGCGGCACTGTTTGTTCTGGAAAACGATCGCACCGGCGCGCTCCAACGGCGTGCGCTCTTTGAGATCGTTGACGGGAACCGCATCGGTGGTCCACGCGTCCATTATCGGGCTCCATGGCGTGTACGTGCCCAGCCGTGTGAAGACGCCCAGCGCGACCGCGGTAACAGCGACCATCAGCAAGGCCATCGGCCTGCGCGTCCAGTGCTTTTCACCTTCGCTAAACACCAGCGGCAGCAGCAGCATGGCGCCGATGATCACAACCGGCGCGATCAGTATCACCGGAGTCTCGAGCTCCGGCGGCAGGTACGCCAGCACCGCGTAGATCCATAGAAACGCGACATCCGGCTTGGGCGAGGTATCGATGATGGTGGGGTCGGGCGCGCCGGAGGGGCCGAACGGCCCGAACCACAGTGCGCAGGCCATCACCGCCAGCAGGATGGCCGCGGCAAACAGCGCGTCTTTCCAGGCGGCATCGGGCACAAAGGGAATGCCGGTCTTTTCGATGAGCTGGTGGTATTCGGCCGAGTAGGTCTTTTTGCTCACGACGCGGCCGGGCATCGGCCAGTCGTTGATGCCCAGGCGCAGCACCATCCAAAGATGAACGCCCACCAGCGCGAGCAGCGTTCCGGGAATGACAAACACGTGCAATGCGAAGAAGCGCGAGAGCGTCGACGACGCGAGAATCGGCCCGCCGAGAAGTATGTCGACCAGAGCTCCGCCGACCCAGGGCACACGGCTGACGATGGAAGCGCCGATGCCCAGGCCCCAGTAGGCGTCCTGATCGAAGCGCAATACCTGCCCCGTGAATGCCATGCCCAGCGTGAGCAGCAGCAGAAACACGCCGACAATCCACGTCAGTTCGCGCGGATATTTGTAGGCGCCGAAGGTGAAGACTTGCAGCAGATGAATGATCACGATGGCGACCATGAAGTCCGATCCCCATCCGTGCATGGCACGCAAAAACCAGCCGAGCGTCACGTTGTGATCGATGAAATGCAGGCTGTTCCACGCTTCACCGGCGGTGGGCGCGTAGACCATCGCCAGCAGAATCCCCGTGACCACCTGCATAACCAGGACCACAGTGGCCGCGCTGCCAAACACATACCACCAGCTCGAGGTGTTCGACGGCACCGGGTGCTCGGCCTCATCGGTGACGAACTTGCCCAGCCCGAGCCGGTGCTCGAACCAGTCGTAAAGGTCGATGATGCGCTGTTTCATGCCGGCCATGAGTCGCTCCGCGCTGCTCGCTCGACTGAAGGTGCTTCAGGGCCGCTCGATGCGGCGCTGGGCTGGATCTGCGTGAGGCGCGGGCCGCCGCAGTTCTTCGCCGCCAGCGTCGGCATCTTGCCCGCATAGATCATCAGATTGCCGTCGACGATCTTGTGCTCGTATTCGAAGAGGCCGCGCTCCGGCGGCCCGGACGCGCGCGAGCCATCCTGGTAGTACGCGCCGCCGTGGCAGGGGCACAGGAACAGCGCGGATTGCGCGAACCAGCGCACCGGGCAGCCCAGATGCGCGCAGTTGATGGCAAACACCTGAAAGTCGTTGCCCTGCAGGCGGCGCACCCAGCAGGGAATGGTGCCTGTCTGCCCGTCCCACGGCGCCGTGACGGGATTGTGAAAGTCGGCCAGCCGGGTCTCGCCCTCGGGAAAGTCGCTGAGCTTGCCGAGGTTGATCCAGGCTTCTTCCGTGGATTTTTTTCTGAACGCGGGCCCGAGGAAGTAGCCGACGATCGGAATCGCCAACACCACGCCCACCGCACCGTTCAATAACAGAGATATCTTGAAGAGAAACACGCGGCGCGAGTGGCCGGGATTGTGAGGCGCCGGCGCAGCATGCGTTCCGCCGGCCTGCTCATTCGGGGATTGAGTCTCATTCTCTTCCATGCGGCGTTCTCCTTTCCCGGCGTCTATCCGCCGTCTCGCGTCTAACGATGCTCAGGATACGGTTGGCCGGGAGTGGCGACGCGCTTCGATGCCATCCAGGCGACGATGTCGGTGACCTGCTGGTCGGTCATGGGCCGTGCGGCGTCGGTGCGCCAGTCGGGCATTCCCTGGTCCGGCCGGCCGGCAATGATCACGCTGCGCAGATATTGATCGCTGAAGAGGGCAAGAAACGACGGATCGACCAACGAGCCGGGCTTGCCGCTACCCGATCGGCCGGTGTCGATCTTGGCCTCGGCCGCGCCGCCTGCGCCGTTTGCCCCGTGGCAGCGCGCGCAGAAAACTCCGAAGGCCTCCAATCCATGCGCGGCGTCGCCATGCAGAGTGGAGGCATACGGCAGAGATGTGTGACCCGCCAGCGCCTTTCGGTCGCCCCACTGCTGCACGATGCCTTGAGCGAGCAAATTGACTTGTTGATCGGTCAACGTCCCGCCGGCGCTCTTCGCGAATGCCGGCATCAGATAACCCGATCGTCCCTGCGCAATCACGTCGCGCAGCTGATCTTTGGCCATCTCGATGTACACGGGATTAGCCAGCGTAATCGCCGCGCCGTCCCTGCCGCTGTCGCCGTGACAGGCGACACAGTTGGCCCTATAAAGAGCACTGAAACTCAGCACGCTCTCCGGCCGCCCCACTTCGTCGCCGGACCCCGGCCGGCCGTGCATTTGGCCGCATCCGGCAAGTGCCAGATCGAGCGCCGCGGACAGTACCCATAGTTTCAGGGCCCATAATTTCAAGGCCCAAAGCTTCAGGGCGCCGCGGGCCGGCCGATTTTGAGTCGCGCATCTCATCGGTCTTTGTCTTCCACCGGAGGCATATCGCTCTCGACGCCGGCACGCGTGTAGAACGGCAGCGCTCGAAATTGCGGCGTGCGCACCTTCGCCTGCAGATTGACTACGAATCCGCATACCAGGCCGAACGCGATCTGCGAAAAGATGAACCACATCCAGTCGATGCGCTGGTTGAGGATGGGGCTGATGACCGCCAGCGCCGAGTGCAGCAGGCCGGTCCACAGAAACGGCGCGATGAAGCCCGCGGTAAGAATGGGCCAGCGCGGAAACATGGGCAGCATGGCCCCGTAGAGCAGCCCCACCAGCACCGACGCGAGGGCATGAATGCCCAGCGCGGCCAGCAGCCCCACGAGATGGAATTGCGACAGAAACTCGTTGCTCGCCCCCGCCCAGGTCACGAAGCCTCCGGCGGCCAGAAGGTTGGCGGCATACCACAGGCTGTGAAAGCGGATGAGGCTGAACGCCGTTGCCGGCACAACCATGGCGATGCCGCCGACGATGCCGCCCTTCACGCCGGACCAGATGCTGAAGGTTTCCACCGGCAGCAGCTTGCGGTGCCTTTCGCCCATCGGCAACTTGGCGCGCGTCTCGCGGGTGCTGGTAATGGGAATCACTTCCACCTGCACCGGCACGGCGACGTGGTGCTCATGCGGCAGCACTTCCGAGAACCATCCCACCGCGGAGCGCACAATCAGAATCGCGCCCATCGCGCTGATGACCCAGTGCGTCACCATGCCGGCAACCAGCAGGCTCACGCCCAGCGACAGCACGATGGGCCACGCCGTGGGCACAGGCAGCATCACTCCCTCGGCCTCGTGGACGCTGCTCTGAGCCGGAAAGCTTTCCGGCACGCCGTTCAGCTCGTCGTCGCGCACCTCGTTGCTCCTTTCCCAGGCGATTTAGTCCGCGGACTATCTGCCCACAATGTAGACCACCGTAAACACCACCACCCACACCGCATCCACAAAGTGCCAGTAAAGCGACAGCACTTCCACTTTTTCCGAGTGGTGCTCCTCGACTTTGCCGAAGATCGAAAAGCCCAGCACCAGCGAAAGCATGGTGAGGCCCACGATGACGTGCGAAGCATGCAAGCCGACCAGCGAGTAATAAGTCGTTCCGAAGAGATTGGTCTGCAGCGTCAGCCCCTCGTCGTAGATCAGGTGATACCACTCCCGCGCCGTGGTCGCGAGGAAGATCGTTCCCAGCAGCACCGTGCCCGCCATCCACAAAGTGAACTCGCGCATTTTGGTTTTGCGCAGCGCGCCCACCGCCAGGTGAATCGTGATGCTGCTCGAGAGCAGGCAAACCGTGCCGAAGATGGGCGTCTCCAGTACCTGTGCGGGCGTTGGCCCGCTGAGGCTTTTGCCGATGTAAAAGATGTAGGCGACGATGAAGATGATGAAGATGGCCGACTCGGCGACGATGAGGCAGGCCATGCCCACGGAGCCGCGATAGGGCAGCTTCCACTCGGTCTCCGCGCCTGCGTGCTGAATCGGAATGGTGCTCGTGGTGCTCATAGTTCGTAATCCGAATCCGGGTCTTCCGGATGCTTCAAATCCCACAGCGGCCTGCGGCTGTGCACCGTGGGGGTGATGGCGAAGTTATACTCGGGCGGCGGCGAGGAGGTAGACCATTCCAGCGTCCACGCGTCCCAAGGGTCGGGTCCGGCCTTCTTGCCTGCAAAATGCGACGACAACAGGTTGTAGACGAACACCAGCGTGCCTGCGGCCTGGAAGAGAACGCCGATGGTCACGATCATGTTCAGCGTCCCCCACCCGCGGTCCGCAGGGTAGGTGTAGATGCGGCGCGGCATGCCCAGAATGCCGGGGATGTGCATGAAGTCGAAGGTGAGATGGAAGCCGATGACAAAAAGCCAGAAGTGCCACAGACCCAGTTTCTCCGACATCATGCGGCCGGTGATCTTCGGGAACCAATAATAGAATGCGGCGAACAGCGCAAACAGGATTCCACCGACGATGACATAGTGGAAATGGGCGACCACGAAGTAGGAGTTGCCGAGCTGCCAATCGAATGGAGCCACAGCGGTCATGATGCCCGTCAGCCCCGCAATCATAAACTGAAACAGAAAGCCGACGCAGAAGATCATCGGCGTGGAGAAGATCACCCTGCCGCCCCAGATCGTCGCCAACCAGTTGAAGATCTTGATCCCCGTCGGCACCGAGATCACCATGGTCGCAAAAACGAAGAACGTATTCCCCGCCGCTCCCAGGCCTACCGTGAACATGTGGTGCGCCCACACGCTGAGGCTGACGAACGCGATGCCCACCGATGCCGCCACCATGGCCGGATAGCCGAAGATGGCCTTGCGCGAAAACACGGGCACGATCTCATTGACGAAGGCGAAGGACGGCAGGATCAGGACGTAGACCTCGGGATGGCCGAAGATCCAGAAGAAGTGCATCCACAGCACCGCCGAGCCGCCCGCCTGCGTGTCGAAGAAATGCGAGCCCAGGTAGCGGTCGAGCGTGAGCATGATCTGCGCCGCGGTCAGCGGGCTGATGGTGACGAGCACCAGGACGGCCATCACCAGGTAAAGCCACACCAGCAGCGGCATGCGGGTGAGCTTCATCCCCGGGCAGCGTAGGGAGAGAATGGTGGCGACGAAGTTGATGGCCGTACCGATCGAGCCCACTCCGCCGAGCAGGATGGCAAGCGTCCAGTAGTCGGTGCTGTGGCCGGGCGAGAACACCTTGGCCGTGAGTGGCGCGTAGGCGAACCAGCCCACGTCCGGCGCCGAGCCCGCGGCGTAAAGGCCGCTGCCGCCGACATAGCTGAAGTAGAGCAGAAGCCCCGCAAACGCCGACACCCAGAAGCTGAAGGCGTTCAGACGCGGGAACGCCATATCGCGCGCGCCGATCATCAGCGGAACAAGATAGTTTCCGAATCCGAACAGGACCGGCATGGCGACGAAGAAGATCATCGTCGTGCCGTGCATGGTGAAAAGCCGGTTGAACACCTGTGGCGAAACGAAGTGATTGTTGGGCACCGCAAGCTGGATGCGCATCAGCGTCGCTTCCACGCCGCCGATAACCAGAAAGATCAGTGCGTAGGCGATGTACATCAGCCCGATCTTCTTGTGGTCGGCCGTCGTGATCCACTCGTGAATGATCCCCGCCGGCGTGCGCAGCTTTGTCGCCGGCGTTTCATCCAGTGCTTTCACGGCTGCAGTCGTGGCCACGAAGCTTTCTCCTCGAAAAAGGCTAACGAAGCTGTTCCAAATACGCGGTGATCGCGTCCAGATCGTGATCGTTCAAGTGCATCGCCGGCATCAGGCAGCCGGGTTTCATCGAATTGGGATCGTCGACCCACTGTCTCAAATTGGCGGGCGTGTTTTGGATCGAGCCCGAAGCGAGGGTGTCGCGGCTGGCCAGGTGTGTGAGATCGGGACCGAAGAGCCCCGTCGCCGGCGTGCCGGCAATGGTGTGGCAGTTGATGCACGCGTTGCCCATGAAGACCTTCTCGCCCTCCACGGCGGCCGCATCGCCTGCGAAATCCTGCCGCGCCGGCTGCTTCTGCCGGCTCGCCCACGCGGCGAAATCCGCCGGCGACTGCACATACACCCGCAGCAGCATCTTGGCATGTTGTGTGCCGCAATACTGCGCGCACTGGCCAAGATAAAGACCGGCCTGCGGCGGATCCACCCACATCTCATTCACGCGGTTGGGAATCGCATCCAGCTTGCCGGCCAGCCGCGGCACCCAAAAGCTGTGGTCCGTGTCCGCCGACGACAAGTAGAGATAGGTCGGCATCGGTTGCGCCGGGTCGCTGACCGGAATGTGCAACTCGTTGGCCGTCACAATGCCCAGCTTGGGGTAGCGATACTCCCACCAGAACTGATGGCCGATCACCACTATATCCAGGGTATTTTTGGGTTTGGGAATTGCCTGCGTTCCCAGGATGACGCGCGTGGTGGTGAGAAACAGCGTAAACACGATGAGGATCGGAATCACCGTCCACGACAGCTCGATCTGGCTGCTGCCGTAGATCTGCGGCGGCTCCTGGCGGGCGCCGTGCGGCCGCTCGCGGTAACGAATCAGGGCGTAAGCCAGCAGGCCGCCAACCACCAGAAAAATGACCAGCGTGATGATAAGAACGAAGATCGAAACGTCGACGATGGAATGCGCCGGCGTGGCCGCCGGATCGAACATGTTGCCCGGCCATTGCGCCTGCGCTATCCGCGCCAGCGCGAACACGCTGCAAGCCGCTCCCCGCAGGAGAACGGAGGCGCCGAACCTGCCTTCAGTGCAACCGGCCGATTGCCGCGTGGGGAAGAGGGACAAGACGCTCTACCTCGGATTCACTGAATTTTCAACAGTGTGACACGCTGGAAGCAAGTCTCATCGGGACGGCGAAACCAACTTGAACGCCATTTCGTGTCCAGCGGTACGCCAGGGCTCCGGCATTCAGCCGAAGGTGAAACACATTGTAGATGCTATACCGTGCCGCCCGGTGACGCTGCCCGCGAAATAAATTTCTCGAGATGATTTTCCCAAAAGGCGGCACACGGGAATTGGCAGGTCGGAGCGTCAGTCCCGACGCAAATCACAGGCTGCCCGCGTTCCTCAACATTCCGCCGTCGATGAAATAGGTGCTCCCGGTAACGTACGCAGCGGCGTCGGAGGCGAGGTAAACCGCCAACTGCGCCACCTCTTCCGGCCTGCCCCAGCGGCCGAGCGGAATCCCCGCAAGAATCTGTTCATTCAGCTTCGGGTCCTCCTCTACTTCCTTGTCGATGGGCGTAAACGTCGCGCCGGGGCCTATATTGTTGACCGTGATCCGGTGCGGCGCCAGTTCCACGGCGATGGTGCGCATCAGCATTCGCAACCCGCCCTTGGTAGCGCAATAGGGCGCATTGGTGGGCATGGGCAGGTCCTCGTGCACCGACGAGATATTGATGATGCGCCCACCTTTGCCCTGCGCAATCATCTGTTTTGCTGCCGCCTGCGAGCAGAGAAACGGGCCGGTGAGATTCACGTCGATGATCTTCTGCCATTCGCTCAGCGGGAAGTCGATGAAGTTGATTTTCTTCTCGATGCCCGCGTTGTTGACGAAGATGTCGAGCCTGCCGAACGCCTCCACGGCCTTCTGAACAAGGCTGCTGACCTGGGCCTGATTGGCAACATTCGCGGCAAAGCTCACCGCTCGGCCGCCCGCCGCGCTGATCCGGCTCAAGGTGTCCGCCGGAGCATCGGGACCGCCGACATAATCTACGACCACCGCGGCCCCGGCCTCGGCGAACGCAACCGCGATGGCCTGGCCGATTCCAGTAGCCGCGCCGGTCACAATGGCTACTTTGTTCTCAAGTTTCATGGCAATTTGGATGCTATTGCATAGGCGAAAGACGCCTGCTCCGATTCTCGCACTCCTCGCGGCCCATCATCGTACGCAGGCATTTGATCCGTGTCAGCCAAGACGCGAGTTTTAAAACCCGCGTTGAAAACCCTGACCGGCTGGTTGCAAGCGATCAATGCAAGTAGACAAAACAGCCGGACATCTAACCCACGAGGAGCGTGGATATGCCCACAGAGAAGTCACCGGCGAAAAAATCTTCGGCAAAAAAGTTGTCCTCAAGAAAGAAATCCTCGGAGAAGAAAAGCGGCTCAAAAAAGGCTACGGGCAGAAAATATTCTCCCTCGGCGGGAAAGAACGTAGAAACCGAGATGCGTGCCATGAAGAGCGGCAAACTCAAGAGCGGCCGCAGCGGAAAAAAGGTCACCAGCCGGAAGCAGGCTATAGCCATCGGACTTTCGGAAGCGAGAAAGGCGGGCAAAAAAGTCCCACCCAAAAAGTCGTAGGCGTTCGATGACTGCTGCGGGCACAGCTTGGCCGGCGCATAAACCGGATACGGACGCTGTTTCAATCAATGCGTCGCCGAGCCTCGTGCGTTAGTGCCCGGTGTAGATCTGAAACGAACCCCAGAAGAACGGCTTGCGGTAATCGCTTTGCGAATGCAACAGCGCGAGTTTGGCGCGGCGCAATGCCACCGGCGGCGCCAGGCCGTCCGCCAGGCCCTGGTAGAGATTGTCCATCAATCGCGGCGTCGATTCGTCGCTGGCTTCCCACAGCGCGGCGATTACGTTGTGCGCGCCGGCGCGGAGGAATGCCCACGACAGGCCCACCAATCCTTCTCCCGCATACGACCGCGCGCCGCTGCCGTAGCAGGCCGATATGGTCACCAGGCGCGCATCGATGGGCTGGCCAATAATATCTCGCGCGTGAAGCTTGAACGAGTCCTCGCCCTCGCCGGTGCGGGAAAGGATAATTGCCGAATCCAGCGGATCGGTGCGGCTGGCCACGCCGTGAGTTACAAAATGGATGTAGGAAAAACGGCCGGGCGCGCTCTTGAGATAAGCCGCGGGACTGGCCGCCTGGCGCGCGAAGACGGTGCGATCGCTGGAAACAAAGTGCCGTTCGATCTCACTCATCTCCGCGCCGGCCATGGGCAGTTCGGGATAATCCGGATTCGGAGAAACAGCATCGCCAACCAGCAGCAACCTGTCTCCCGCGTTACGGGAAGGCCTGGCTGCCGCCAGCATCGAAAGCGACGGCGCCGAAACCAGCGTCACGTCGTCGATCCAGTAATGCGCAGCCCCGTCCGACTTATTCGACGCTGCAAGCGGTCCCGCACCCGGAGCAAGAAGGGTTTCAAAATTAATCTGGCTGAGCGCGCCGTCGGTCAAAAGCACGACATTGGTGTCTTCACCGATAAGTCCCGAAGCCGGAGATATCAGTAAGTCATAGAGCGCGCGCCCGTCCTCGTTGTCGGCTTCGGCCGGGTCTACAGGACCGAGGAGAGTTTTGCGATAACGCTCGATCAGCGGGGCTAACTGCGCCTGCCGAGGAAGAGGGAACACCGCCGTCTTTTGCGGAGTGATCGCCCAAAGATAGGATTGCTTTGCACCTAGCCAGTAAAAGAGCAAAGTAGCGCCGGTTTTCCGCGCAATCTGTTCCGGATGCAGCGCCACGGGCGTAAAGGACTGCCTGGCGGCGGCAAGCTCCAACCCCTGCGCCAGTGTGCGCGCGCGGCTCTGGTCGGCAACGTTCAACGCATCGCCGGCTCTTCCATGATTCACAAGAAAGTGGATGTAGTCGTCGTAGATCGGTGTTGCGTTGGTCAGGAACGGCAGCTTCGAAGCTTCATCTTTCAGGTCGGAGCGCGCCGCTTCGTAAGTCGTCAGCGCCGTGCGGTACATGTTATCCGCGCCTTTGTCGTCGCCTTCCGCTTCGAAGAGCCGGGCTAACTCATGTTCCGCGCCCAGGCGCATGGAGGTCTGGCTGTCGCGATCGTTCTCGACGGCGCGGAAGATAGCTTCGGCCTGTTGATCCTGCCGCCGCGCGGCGGCGATCTTTCCCTGCGCCAGCATTACGTCCAGGTCGTCGAGCCGGCTGATGGTCGCGCGCACGAAAGGGATAAGCTGTGCTATGTAGGAATCCGCCGCGTCGAGTTTGCCTAACTCGACGGAAGCGTGGGCCAGATATTCGAGAGAATCGACAATGTCTTCCTTACTATCGATTCTTCTCGCCAGTCCGAGCGCTTCCCGGTAAGATTGCGCGGCGCGGGCAGGATCTCCGGATTCGAGAGAAGTGCTTCCCACGGCCGAAATCCATTTGAGCTGGTTGCGAACGTTGCCGATTTCAGTGGCCTTCTTCTCGGCGTCTATGAACAGGTCCAGGGCGCGGTTGATATCCCCAAGACCTAAGTAAGCCGATCCAAGATTTCCCATCGCGGCTTCGAGAAGATTCTCGTCGCCAAGACTTGCCGCGGCCCTTTGCGCGGACGTCGACCAGTCAACCGCGTCGTCATAGCGCTCTTGCTGGATGGCAGTGGCACTCAGGTTAAGGAGCGCGGTAGTTTCAAGCGAATGGTCGGAGCGCAGACGGGCAATTCGCAAGCTCTCGAGAAAGAACTCCCGCGCATCCGAGAAGTGTCCCTGCTCCATCGCCAGCAGGCCGCGCGCCCGCACCACTTCTCCGCATGGCCCGCTGCCTGCTTGCGAGCAGAGATTTTCGGCGTCGGCAATGCTTTTGCTCGCTTCGCTTATCTGCTGCAGATGAATGAGGGCAACGGCCTCGACGATTAACCTGTGAATCTCTTCATCGTTTGACGTGC
Source organism: Occallatibacter sp. (assembly GCA_049676965.1). Taxonomy (GTDB): domain Bacteria; phylum Acidobacteriota; class Terriglobia; order Terriglobales; family Acidobacteriaceae; genus Telmatobacter. Next base: position 15,405 of record JBAUBR010000517.1, on the reverse strand, counting down.
GCAGAGGAGATGGCCCGGCCAGCAGACGCAACGCGTCCTCGTACCTTCCTCCCCATTCCATGGCCTCGGCTTCTAACTCGCGAAACTGCGCGGCCCACTTGGGATTCGAGAGCCGGAATTGCTCGTAACCCTGCGCGGCCAACTGTTGGCTCGAGGCCGGATAGCCTCGAAGCAGCATTTGCCTGGCATGGTCGAAGGTGATCTGTGCATTTGCCGGCGGCGTATCTTCGAGAGGAAGAAGGAGCGGCAGAAGGAGCAATCCAGCGACTGTCAAACGGAAAATAAGGTGATTGCGCCGGGGCGATCGAAGCCGCCCCCTGGCGCCCAGGCGAAGAAGCCCGCTCGCGGGAGCCGGCTCACGGTCGGAGCATGCCTCGGCCGGTTGGATCAGGGCATTGTAGTTCCGTTCCCTTTTGTTGTTCCCACCGAGCCATTTCCATCCGCGCTGCACCCCATCTTGAGTTCGATCATGGTCAGCTGGACCAGGGTCTTCCGGGGAATGCCCGTACCCGGCTTGTAGTCCGACTGCTCGATGCGCAGGTTGGCCAGGGAAACTATGCCGAAGCCGGGAATGTAGATCACGTGCCCATGGCTCTCGCCAGGGAAACGGCCACCCGCCTGCTCCGACGCCTGGTTGACCAACGAGCATTCGATCGCCTCCGGCTCCTCGACATCGGGTGAGACGCCAGTATACCGCTGCATCAACTCTTCGAGCAGGTTGGGGTGTTTGCGGACGAGCTCGTGCTGGCGGTTCACGCGGTCAATGAAGCCCACGCCCTTGGTATAAGGCGCATCGTTCCCGGGCTTGGAGCCCAGGTGATTCAAATCGAGATCGACCTCGATCGGATGGCCGGCGATTCTCAGGTTCTCGAACCGCGTGCCTAGAAAATGAATGGCCGGCACATAGCCTTCGAGCGGATGATCGAGCGCAATCTGCGACACCACGCGATCCGCGGTCACCACTTCAAGCACATTCAATCCTTCGACAACGGAGGTCGACAAAGTGGTCCAGCCAACTCCCGGTTTCAGCCCGGGATTGCCCGAGGTCTGGGTATAGGCCTTGTCAAACCTGATCACGCCTTCGAGCTGGTAGTCGTGCTCGTGCTGCGATAGATAGCCGCCCTCCTCGGCCAGCTTTGCCGAGGCCTGGGTCTTGATCTCCTGCACCAGCGGCAGCCGCAGGTCGCCCCTGAGGACTTCGGCTTCAGCATGGTACTTATGCTCTCTTTTTACCGCTCCGTTCGACATGACTGTCCCGTTCTCCCTTTTAATTGCGCGATGCTGCAACTATCGCACTTTTTTGCGGGCGATGAATACAGCTTTTCGACAATATTCATGGATTGCCGAAGCTGACATCCAGCGCGCGCCGGCCTATTTCGGTAGTCTGGCCGGAAGCCAGAACGCCGGAAACCGCCAGCGAATACGTTCCCTGCCGCAATCCGCGGCCAGGCACCTGGAGCGAAACGGTGCCCGTCTCGTTGGGAGCGGGAGTCACCACGGAGCTCTTCCAAACGCGATTGTTCTCCGCGTCATAGAGCGCGAATGAGTAGGAGGCATAGGTTCCCTGCTGGGGAAGGTCGACCAGCAGCATGACTCCGTGGGTGCGATCGGCAACCACCGGTGTGGGAGCCGCGGCCCTTGTCCCCACGTGGACAGAAGTCCAGGGCAGCACTGCAGGCTCGCTGGCCTCGGAACGCAAGCCCGGAATGGTGACAATGTTCTGGTAACCGAGGACGATCAGCAGCAGCGCAAACGCCGGCATGGCAAACGCCGGGCTGAACCAGGAGTACCACTTCTTCCTATCTGTTGCCGCGGAATCCGCCGGTAGCTCCCGCGCCGCCACCGTCAATCCCGGCAGCTGCAATTTCGCTTCATCCACAAAAAAAGTTCCGACGCGAAGATCGAGGGCGCAGTCCTGGCATTCGAACACGTGCTCCTCGAAGGCCTCGCGGAAATCTGGCGTCAATTCGTCCAGCAGGTATCGCTCTGCCACCATTTGCTCTACCGCTTCGCTGTGATTCATCGTTCCCACCCCTGCCATACCGCACTATCGAATGGTGACGCCGACCGCGCTGCCGTTTCAGGATCTTTTCGCCGCCGGGCCCATGCCGACCCGCTTCAAATACTCGGTTTTGAACTCCTGTTTGGCCCGGTAAAGCAGCACCCGCAGGTACTCGCGATCCACCTCGAACTCCCGGCACACCTCGTCGCGGTCGCGCTCATCGATAAAGACAGCTTTGAGCAGCTCGCGGTCGCGGCCCGGGAGTTCCTTGAGGATTTCATGGACTTTAGCTTTGAGCTGCTTCGCCGCCACGGCGTCCAGAATATCCATCCCCGTCGCCTGCGGCTCCGGCTGGCCTTGTTCGTCGAGCGATTGGCTGCGGCTGGACGAGCGGTAGTGCTCGAGCAGCACATTGTTGCAAACTGTGTTGACAAAGGCCCCCAGCCGGTCGGGATTGCGCAGCGTACCGTCTTTGCGCAGCACCGCAAGCACGCGCGCAAAGGTCTCCTGGCGCACGTCCTCGATGGCCTGGCGGGACTGGAGGCGCGAACGCAGCTTCAGGTGAAGCAACTCCGTAAAGTAGCCGACGAAATGCTCCTGTGTGCCACGGTCTCCTGCGCAAAGACTCTCGATATAACCTGCATCGAACGATTCGAATTGCAATGCCCTCTCCGCAAACCCCGGGTGGACGCAAGTATAGCATTGCCAATCGCTTTCATTCATGCCCGGACTCATGTCCAGACTCGTGCCCCAAACCGGCTCGCCAGCATAAGTATTCAACTTAATTGAAACGCGCCGGGCGCCTCGCTCACTACTCTTCGGTTTCGGCAGTCAAGCGCGTTTCACCCCCCGGCGCGAATGCTTTCGCTTTCTGCGCGACCGCTCGTTGCGGCCTCGCGCATCGATTGCGATGCACTGGGCGCCATACCTCAAACCGCGCCTAAATATGCCGGCCAACTTAGACAAGAGGAGAGTTAAATGAAGAGAATCATATTCTCTATCGCGTGCGCCTGCGCCGTTTCCGCCTTCGCGCAAGACTCGAAAACCACCACGCCCAGAGCCTCGGGCAGCCCCACGATCGTGACCGAATCCGAGGCCAAATCCGCCCAGGAGTACTGGACTCCCGAGCGGATGTCCGCCGCGCTTCCCATGCCCTTGCCCGAAGTCGATCGGGAGACGGTCAACTCCGCTCGCACCCACGTCTCCTCGGAGCCGTCGCGCTTCAGCCGCGGAGGATTGCCCACCATCCACCTCGCTCCCTCCACGGAAGTGAACGAAGAGCGTTTCCCGCTCAGCCAGGGCGATAGCGACAACGATTCCGATGCCGTTGCTACGCCGGACGCTTTCAATTACGAGATGCCCTTCCAGAACTTCCGCACCGGCATCAATAACAGCTACCCCTACACCACGGTCGGCAAGCTGTTCTTCACCATCCCCAAGGGCGCGTCGGAAGCGGCCGGCGACTACGTCTGCTCCGCTTCGGTTGCGCTCGACGAGCATACTGTCGTCACTGCCCGTCACTGCGTATACGACATCACCAACCACGTGTGGTACGGGCACTGGATGTTCTATCCCGGTTGGAACAACGGATCCGATGCCACGCTGGGCGGCGGCTGGTCCATCAACTTTGCCTACACCTGGACGAGCAATGGCAGCTACAACTCCACCTGGTATTGGGACATCGGACTGCTCTCCATGCACGACAACGATGGCAAAGGCTGCGCCGGCAGCTCCGGCAAACAGATTGGCCAGTACACCGGCTGGCTGGGCTACTGGTATGGCGGCTGGGACGGCAACTTCGTACAGCGCCAATGGAACATCTTCGGTTATCCCCAGGCCGCGCCGTTCGAAGGCAACTATCTCTACCAGGACAACGGCGCCACCGGCGCACTTAGCCCGGAGGGAGCCGGCGGAATCGTCGAAGTGGGCAACCCGCAAACCGGCGGCACCAGCGGCGGACCGTGGATGCTCGGCTTCGATCCCTACCAGGGTGCGAATCCGACCGTCAACAACAACATCACTCCGTCCGGCGACTACAACATGATCAACGGCGTGAACAGTTTCAAGTGGACCTCGCCCAACCAGCCGTTGAGCATCAACGGTCCCGAGTTCAACTCCGACAACTTCACCAACCTCTACACCGACTACAAGAGCTACGGCCACTGCAGCTGACGGACTCTGCATCGGCAGGCGATCGCCCCGGACAAAATCCTGTTCGGGGCCTCGCTGCTCTGTTGGGTCTATGCCCGTGTGTTCTTGCTGGCATCGATCGATTCGAATTGCAATGCCCTCTCCGCAAACCCCGGGTGGACGCAAGTCTTGCATCGGCCATCGCACCACTCGCGACGCCGGCGGGCGGGTAGTGTCTCACTTTGGCCTTCTCGGCTGGCGCACCGCTCTATGCCGGGACTTCGCCGCCATGAGGTCCATAAAATACGCGCCACAGGGCCAAATCGTCGGAAGTGTCCTCAAATTGATGCTCGGTCCCCGCGGCCACGAAGAGGATGTCGCCTGACTCGAACTGATCCCGCTTGCTGTCGTGAAGGAGGAATCCTCTCCCGCGAATGATGAAGTAAAGCTCGTCCTGTGCGTGTGGCGTCTGTTGTTGGCTCGGGCGCTGAGGTAGGGAAAGGGCTACATCTAGAGGGCCACGCCGCAGGACCATAACGGCGCGCTCGCCCGCGGGGCCGGGGATACGCGCTTGACCCTCGGCAAGACGCATAACGCAGCTACGATCTGGCTTGCTCACGCTTCACTCCTTGTGCCTTCAAACTGAGAATCTACCGGCAGACCCGCCACGGCGAAGTATTTCATTCTTTTGTGAAACAAATTGCGCAAGTCACCCACTAACCTACGGGTTCCGGCAGTCAAGCGCGTTTTAAATCCCCATCGCGAATGGCGTGGCCTGCGCGTCTCCGGCAATTGCGCCGGCACGCGAAGATCTTCGGCGATGGCGCAGCTATATCCGCGTTTTCGATGACTGCCCCGCAATCCGAAGAGGAGATTTGAAAGGAAGGAAAAAGACGTTTTCGATAAAGGCAAACGATTCGCTTGGTTTTAAGGCGCAGTGCGCCAAAAACTGCACCACGAAAGGAAAAGGAAACATGTTCAAACAGTCTATCTGTGCCACGGTGTTGTCCAGTTTTGCAGCTCTCTCATTGGCGATTGGCGGAACCCTCCAAGCGCAGGACGTCGTCAGAAGCGCGGGCGGTGTCACTTGGGTAGAGGTGAACTCTCCCCACACCCCGCCCGATTTTGTACATGCGACGCCGATGCCGCTGCCTCAGGCAACGATGTCAGAAGATGCGGTTCACGCACTGCTTGAATCGATGGAAACAGCTCCTGTCGATCTTGGCGGAAGCGGAGGCGAGCCGGGAAGCCGAGGTACCGGGTCTACGACGGATTTCGCGCCTATGTTTCTGGGCGAGCCGGAAGGCGTCCGGAGCGATGAGGTGACACCGGATCAAGTGACACCGGAAGACTGGGGAACGAGCGACCTGCCGTTCACCACCGTGAGGGCCGATCTTTCCGGGTTGGATACGAACACCGTCTATCCGTATCGGGCGGTGGGCAAGCTGTTTTTTAATATCACCTCCACGGGCTACAGCTGGTGCTCGGGGTCAATGATTAAGCCCGGCATAGTGGTGACCGCCGGCCATTGCGTGGCCCAATTCGGAAAGAAGAAATTCCAAAGCGGCTGGCAATTTGTGCCTGGATACTGGAAAGGTGCCGCACCTTACGGCACGTGGACGGTGGCAGAGGCCTACGTTCCTACCGCGTACTACAACGGAACCGACTCTTGCGCACAGTCCGGCGTTGTTTGCGAAGATGACGTTGCCGTGCTGGTGTTGAACACGCAGAAGGGCAAGCACCTAGGGAGTACGGTGGGTTGGTTCGGGTACTATTACGGCGGAGGCTTTACCTCGGCGGGCCTGGCGCAGATCACGCAGGTCGGGTTTCCCGGCGGCCTGGACTCGGCCAACTACATGGAACGAACGGATTCGCAAGGTTTCACGAGTTCGTCGAATTCCAACAATCACATCATTGGCTCGAACGAGAACGGGGGGTCCAGCGGCGGTCCTTGGGTTGAGAATTTCGGATTGGCATCGGCGCTCACCGGCGAAACGCATGGTTCTTTCCCGGCCGGGAACGTGATCGTTGGGGTGACGAGTTGGGGACCCACTTCTCTGAGTCCCAAAGAAGACGGTGCTTCTCCTTTCACTTCAGGCAATATTAAGAATTTGCTGGCCACAGCCTGCTCTAAGTTCCCAGGAGCCTGCTAGAGCGGTTCCACAATTCACGTGTCCTGTTTGGCGTCGTGAAAGGTGGCTTTTTCCTGAGGAAAAAGCCACTTGAGGGTAGTGGATTCGGGATACAGCAATTGTGGAACCGCTGTAGGCAGGAGGCCAACACTATCTAAACTTTGCCCATTAGAAAGGGCAGTTTCCACGCGGAGGCTGCCCTTTTCGTCGTTGATGCGGTCCCCTCTCAGCTTTGCCGCGTCCGCCGAATCTTGCTTCTGCCTCACCCTCCGGAATGGTCCACCTTGCGTCGGCTCATGTCGTCGCCGTCTCCCTTGCGCAAAATGCCGAACACCGAAGTCGACAGCACGGTGAGCCCGCCGAGAAGAATGAAGGCGCGGTGCAGGCCGTGAATGGCGTCCTCCGGCCGGGAAACGGGAGTGCTGGGAATGAAGAACGCCGTCACCAGCCCGGCGATGGCCACGCCGAAGCTGATCGCCATCTGCTGCACGGTGCTGGCGATCGAACTGGCATTGCTGGTTTCGGTCTCGGTGGTGTCGGCGTAGGCCAGCGTGTTCATGCTCGTGTACTGCAGCGAAGAAAACAGCCCGTAGAAAAACGCCAGCGCCACAATGTACCACAGGGAACTGTGCTGCCCGATGGTGGCGAAGGACACGATCAGCAGGCCGATGATGATGGTGTTCGAAATCAGCACGCCGCGATAACCGATGGCATCGAGCAGGCGCGTGAGTACGATCTTCATGACTCCGGTGCCGATGGCCTGCGGCATGATCAGCAGCCCCGACTGGATGGCCGTGTAACCCAGGCCAAGCTGGTAGAGCAGCGGAAGCAGAAATGGTATGCCGCCCATTCCGAGCCGCGTAACAAAGCCGCCCGTAACCGCCGCGCGAAAGGTGCGAATGCGAAACAGCCCGAGGTCCAATAGCGGGAACGCGGTATGCCTGGCGTGGATCACATAACCGATGAGCAGGAAGATCGAGAGCGCAAGCAATCCCGTGATCTCGCGGCTGCTGAGAGCGTGCTCGCCAAAGATCTCCAGCACGTACGACAGCAATGCGATTCCCGCTCCAAACAGAATCAGGCCCACAAAGTCGAGCGGTTGAACATTCTCCTCGAAAAAGTTGGGAAGATGCATGTAGACGAGAACCAGGCCGATGAGCCCGATGGGAACGTTGAGAAAGAAGATGTAGCGCCAGTGCAGATAGCCTACGATGAGCCCGCCGGCGATGGGACCCAGCATGGGAGCCACCAGCGCCGGAATGGAGATGAAGCTCATGGCGCGCAGCAGCTCCGATTTGGCGAAGGTGCGCACCAGCGTGAGCCGGCCCACCGGCACCATCATGGCCCCGCCGCACCCCTGCAACACCCGGCACGCCACCAGCAGATGAATATTGCTGCACATGCCGCACAGCAGCGACCCGAACGTGAAGATTCCGATTGCCGATGCGAACAGCTTGCGTGTGCCGAACTTGTCCGCCATCCAGCCGCTGATGGGAATGAAGACAGCGAGGCTCAGCGTGTAGCTGGCCAGCACCGACTTCATGCTAAGCGGGCCGACGTGGAGAGCCGCGGAAACCGCGGGAACCGCGGTGTTCAGGATCGTTGTGTCCAACGATTCCATGAACAGGGCCACGCCCACCAGCCACGGCAGCAGCCGCTTGCTCGCCTCGGAGAGCCCGACCGCCTGCGTTTCCGCCGTTACAGGCTTCGAAGAGCCTGCAGCGGCCAACTGGGCCCCGTATTCCGCTCCCGCGGCGTTGGCCGGCCCGCCGGGAGTCTTCTCCTGCCGCATTTGCACCTGCTCCCCATGCTGCACCGGGAAGTCTCCCATCCGCTCGCGCTCAATTTCCGTTGACAAACCGACTGAAGCCTCAGATGCCTCAGCCACCAGAAGGACGCAGCAGCACGAAGGCCGAATTTGGCGCATCGCGCCATTCAACGTCTCCCCAGCATACCAATCGCCCGCCGTCTGCCGAATCCCTGCAAACCCGTTGATTTACACTTTTCGATGAATGCTCCGCAGTTCCCGAATTGCAACCAGGCGCAACGCACCGATCTGGCTGCCGGAGGAGATCGTTTTGACGCGAGCAGCCGGTTTTGCGCTTCCCCTCGCCTTCGTTGCTTCCCTGATTGCCTCTCCGCTGGCCGCGCAGCCGCCGGCCAAGCCTCTCACGGTGGATGCCATCTTCGCCGGCGGATCGCTGGTGGGCCATCCCCCCGAGGGCATGTCCTGGTCGCCCGATGGCAAGCATTTCAGTTATCTCGATGGCGGCGAGCTGATCGATCTCGATCCCGACACCGGCAAGCCGCACGTCATGGTAAGCCGCGCCAAGCTGGCTTCCATCACCGGCTCCAACGACTCCGAGACCGACCGCGACCACCGCGAGCGCTACGCAATGGCCGCGTACCAGTGGGCGCCCGACTCCACGCACCTGCTCTTCGACTCCAACGGCCGCCTGTGGGCCTACGACCTGCGCAACGGCACCGGCGTGCAGATCGCGTTTACCGGGATGGCCTCGGGCGACGATCCCAAATTCTCTCCCAACGGCGAATCCATCTCATTCATCCGCGACCATGGCCTTGCGGTGGTGCGGTTGCGCGAAAGCGGCGCGTCCTTGGATATGGTGGCTCCCGCACCCAACTCGTCCACGCTCAACGGCGAGGTCGACTGGGTCTACGAAGAAGAGTTGGAGACGCGCAGCAACTACTTCTGGTCGCCCGATTCGAAAAACATCGCCTTTCTGCAGATGAGCGAAACCGACGTGCCGCAGTATCCCATCGAGGACTGGCTTCCCGTCCACGCCCGCGTCGAGATGCAGCGCTATCCGCAGCCCGGCGATAACAATCCCAATGTTCGCGTGGGCGTGGTGCAGGCGCAGGGCGGCAAGACCGTGTTTGTCAGGCTGCCCACGCAGCCCGGACAGGATTACATTCCCCGTTTCGGCTGGGTCGATCGCAAAACGCTCTGGATCGAAACCCTCACCCGCGACCATAAGCACCGCGATATCTACTTCGCGGACTTTAACTCAGGGCGTGTCCATCCCGTTCTTCAGCTCACCGACGATAAGTTTCTCGACGATAACTACGATGTTACGGTTGAGCACGGTTATATTGTCCTGACAAATTGGAGCGACGGACATAACCACATCTATCTCTACACTTATGACCAGTCCCATACCGACATAACCTCGGCAAAACTCGAGAAGCAGCTCACTTATGGCGACTTCGAGGTCGACGCGGTCGTTCAGGTGAATGTGCCGCATAAGCTGGTCTACTACACCTCGAATGAAAACAGCGTGCAGGATCTCCAGTTCTGGCAGGTGGGTTTCGACGGCCAGCGCAGGCAGTTGACCGGTGGCGCCGGTCATCATGACCCGAATCTCTCGCCCGCCGGTGGCTCCTTTGCCGACCTGCACTCCACCCGCATGGAGCCGCCGGCCGCCTCCTTGTGCAAGATCGACGGCAAATGCAGCATATTCTGGCGAACCCGTGCGCTCGAGTCTTACCAACTGCACCCTCCCGAGCAGCTCGAAGTAAAAACCCACGACGGGACCACACTTTATGCAACTCTGCTGCTGCCGGAGGGGGTATCGAATCCGGAGAGCGTGCCGCTCATCGTCAATCCCTACGGCGGCCCCGGCCCGCAGACGGTGGCGAATCGCTGGGCGGACGGCTTGCTCTTCGACGAGTTACTCGCGCAGCATGGATTCGCCGTGTTGCATGCCGATAATCGCGGGACGGGCATGCGCGGCCGCACCTTTGCCCAGTTTGCCTGGCATAACTTCGGACCTATTCAATTTGAAGATCAACTTACCGTCGTTGACGATGTGTTGGCTAAGTATCCGCAACTGGATATGGATCGCCTGGGATGGTGGGGATGGAGCTGGGGCGGAACCTTTACGCTCTACGCGATGACTCACTCCGACCGCTTTCGCGCCGGCGTCTCCGTAGCTCCAGTCACCGACTGGCGCAACTATGACTCGATTTATACCGAACGATATATGAGCCAGCCATCGGAGTTTCCCCAAGGTTACAAGGATTTTTCAGTCGTCAACTCCGCCGCCGCGCTCAAGGGCCATCTGCTGCTCGTCCACGGCACCGGGGACGACAACGTACACATCGAAAACTCAGTGCAATTTATACAAAGTTTGATCGAGGCGGACATTCCCTACGACCTGCAGATCTATCCGCGCAAAACGCACTCGATATCAGGCGAGGACGTCCGCACCCATCTTTTCAAGCGGATCCTGGCTCAATTCGAGCAATACCTTATGCCGCCTGTAGCCACGGGAGCCGCGCCGTGAATCCGCAGCCCGCTCATCCCGCGGAACGCCCGGATTCGCACGAGCTGGTCCGCGGCCGCGTCGTTCTTGGCGATTTCGAGATCACAGCTCTCACCGACGGCTACTTTCTGCTCGACGGCGGCGCCACGTTCGGCGTGGTGCCCAAGACGCTGTGGCATGAGCGCGCGCCTGCCGACGAAAAGAATCGCGTCTTACTCGGAACCAACACGCTTCTCATCCGCGACGGCAAGCACACCGTCGTTGTCGAGACCGGAGCAGGCAACAAGTTCGACGACAAGATGCGCGCCATTTACGGCACTAAGCAGCTCTTGCCTCAGTCTTTCGCGGCCGCCGGCGTCCGGCTAGACGAAGTCGAGGTCGTGATTAACTCCCACCTCCACTTCGACCATTGCGGCTGGAATACCACCATCGGCGCGGATGGATCGCTTACACCCACATTTCCCAATGCGCGCTATTACGCTCATCGGGGCGAAGTGGAACACGGCCGCCTGCAGTTGGAGCGCGATCGCATGAGTTATATGCCGGCTAACTACGAGCCGTTGATTGCGAACGGCCAGCTAACTCTGCTCGATGGGCCCGGAGAGATTCTGCCCGGCATTTCGGTCGATGTTTATCCCGGCCACACCGCGCAGATGCTGGCGATCCTGATTGACTCGGGCGGCCGGCGCGGCTGTTATATCTCCGACCTGATTCCTACCAGCGCGCACCTTGACCTGATCTGGGGCATGGGTTACGATCTCGATCCGCTGACGGTAATCGAGCAGCGCAAACGTTTTTACGCGCAGGCAATACCTGAACAATGGCTGGTGTTTTTCACTCATGACCACCACTCCCCGTTCGGCTACCTCAGCCTCAACGAGCGTGGCAAGCCTGTTCTTTGCGCAGAGCCGCGCGCGTGATGGAGCCCACACTGCTCCGGGCACAAAGCTCCGTGCCCCATCCATTCGTCCGCCGCGGCGGACGAATGGATGGGAGACCACATCGGCTGGCAATCCATCTCTGAATCCGTTCGAGGTCTTGGATGAACACCAACAGCCGTGAAATCGCGGAACTCCTGTTCAGCAACGAAAAATCGCTGCTCGATCCCGCCGTTCGCCGCGATCACCATCGACTTCTGGCCCTGCTGGCCGACGATTTCGTTGAATTCGGTGCATCCGGCCGCGTGTGGTCGCGCGATCAGATCGTGGAGTCGCTGGCGACGGAAGATTTCCAGCCCCCCGCGATGGAGGCGTTCCAATGCCGCGTCCTCGCGCCCGCGGTGGCCCTCATAACTTACCGAACCATGCGCACGAATGCGCAGACCGACACGCGCACCCTCACCCTTCGAAGCTCAGTTTGGGTGGAACAGGATGGGAAATGGAGGTTGCGTTTTCACCAGGGAACGCCGACAGCGCCGCAGGGCTCCCACGGCAAGACTTCCGACCCAAATCACTAGACTTCGCGGTGCGTGAAAATATCGTCCTTTTCCCGGCAGCCGCAGTTGGAGCACTCCAGGCAGCACACCAGGAGCAGGGCCACAGCGGCTGTGATCACGATGGCCATCACCGTTTCATGAGCCGCAAACCAGTGAACGAAGTCGTGCATTCTCAGCGACTGCATCTGCTTGTACCTTAAACCATCAATATAAATTTAGACACGCGCGCGGCGATTTGAGTTGCTATCGCCCCAAAAACGTCGTCAGTAACCGGAAATCTCAGTGCGCTAAGTGCACATCGGCCGATTTTTTCCGGCTATCCCCTTGTTGTGCAGAGAAGATAAGGCGAAAATAACACTTAAGATGCCGGCCTATCCCAATTCAGAACCGGACTCTCCGCGCAACCTCGCGGATCCCAAGCCGCGCGCACGCGAGCCGGACCTCGCGGCGCCCATCCATGCGGAGCGAGCCCCGCATCTGAACTGGCTGTTTGTCGATCTGAACTCCTACTTTGCCTCGGTCGAGCAGCAGGATCGCCCCGAACTGCGCGGCCGGCCGGTTGCCGTGGTGCCCATGCCGGCCGACACTACCGTTTGCATCGCCGCCAGCTACGAGGCCAAGGCCTTCGGCGTCAGGACGGGTACGATAGTCGGCGACGCCAAACGCATGTGCCCCGGCATCGAGCTTGTCGAGGCGCGCCACGAGCTCTACGTCGACTACCACCACCGCATCGTGGAGGCCGTCGAGAGCTGCCTGCCCGTCACCGCGGTTCTTTCCATCGACGAGATGGCCTGCCGGCTCATGGGCCGCGAGCGGCCGCTGCTGGCGGCGCTTGATCTGGGCCGCCGCGTCAAGGCGCGCATCCGCGAACATGCCGGCGAAACCCTGCGTTGCTCGGTGGGCCTGGCCACCAACCGCTATCTGGCCAAGATCGCCAGCGACATGGAAAAGCCCGACGGCCTGGTCGCGCTGACGCTCGACATCCTGCCCGAGGCGCTCAGCCGGCTCACCTTGCGCGACCTGCCCGGCGTGGGCGCGAAGACTGAAAAGCGTCTCAACGAAAAGGGCATCAACACCATGCAGCAACTTCTCGCGCTCGATTGCGAGCAGGCCGGCGGCCTGTGGGGGTCTGTCTGGGGCGAGCGGCTGTGGCACTGGCTGCGCGGCGAAGACTTCGAGATGTCGGAGACCGACCATCTCAAGTCCATCAGTCATCAGCACGTGCTCGCGCCGGAGATGCGCACGCCTGAAAAGGCCTGGGCCGTGGCCCACAAGCTGCTGCACAAGGCCGCCATGCGGCTGCGCTCGCACGGTCTCTGGGCCGCGAGCATCGGCCTGGCGGTGGGTTTCTCGGCGCCGCGCAGCGAGAGCGTTCCCATCAGCAACTTCGGCGTGCCCACCCGCGGCTGGCACGGCGAGCTGAAGCTGAGCGAATGCCAGGACAACCAGATACTCATCGCCGGCCTGCGGCGCCTATGGGATTCGATTCCCAAAAACAAGGGATTTGACCAACCCTATTTCATTGGCGTTCACCTCGGAGGACTGGTCCCGGATCGCCTGCATACTCTCAATCTTTTTGACGGGCTCGAGACCAATCAGAGCCGCGCCCGCTTGCTGGCAATCATGGACGATCTGAACCACAAATACGGCATGAGCACCATCGCGCCCGCCACCATGCTCACCGCCTACAAAGCCGCGCCCACGCGCATCGCGTTCCACAGTATTCCGGATCTGTTCTGAATCCGCTGGTCCGTGTTGTGCCTGGAGACAATGCATTTTTGAGGGCAAAATTCAATTCAAACAGGGAACGATTCTATGGCCGCGGCGCATCTTTCATTTTGAGGCGATTCTGAACGATCATCGCTCTGCTCGGTTGTGGAGAAAAAATTCTACAGAGCGCAGAGTTTCCTTCTATACTGTCCTAGGAGTATTGGGTGGTAGTTCAGCGTATGGGGCGGTAGTCCGGAGTATTACGGCTCCAAGATCCGCGCAATCCGGAGAGTTCAATTATGGCAAGTACTGCGCGACCACCTATTCGGACGATCCGATCCAGGAGGCCTGCGCCAAAACCCTCACGGGAAGAGGCGTTGCGAAAGATAGCGGGAATTCTAGAAGATCAGATGACGGATATGGGATTCAGCGAAGAAGAGAAGAATGCCAAAACCGCAGAACTCGTCGATTTCGTTAGCGATACGGTTACTTCGAAGCTTGCGCATCGCGCCAAGCCTTCAAGGCGGCTTCGTAGCGTGGGTGTCCGGGCGTAATTCGATAGAGTCGACTTAGTGCTTCCTTGAATTCCTCTTCGGCATGAATCCCTGCAAGGATTCCCATAGCATCCATCGTTACTCGCTCACGGACTCGTGCTTCGCCTTTAGGCGTCCTGGGCTTCGCAACATCGAACGGTCTCTCTTTTCCCACCGGACTGGACTCTTATCCTTCGCTCTCTATCATATAGATGGATCGTCGCGCCGGAGCAGATAGCTCAAAAACTCTAGGATATCTTTAGCAACCCGTTGAAACTTGGCTGGTGAAAACGCGCAAGAGAGCGCAACCCGCGCTCCCTTGCGTGCCTGTTCGATTGCGTTCACTGCGAAAGGACCAACAACCCGGCGGTCAGCAGCAACTCCGTCAGCCGGTCCATGGCCTGCGGAAACCGGTACGAAATCGTTCTCACGCTCATTCCCAGCATCGTGGCGGTTTCGGCCTGGGTATATTCCTGCAGCACCACGCGGCAAAGCACCTCGCGATCCAGCGAATCCAGCCGGCTCAGGCACTGCTCGATGTCGAGGACGAAGATCAGCGCGTCCTCGAAGCTGCGGATGGGCCGGCTCGAAGCCCATCCCCGCCCTACCGGATCGCCCAGGATCGACGGCGCACGGCGGACCCGGCGTGCGCACCGCTCTGCACCAGGCCGTCTTCGGCAAGAGCGAAGCCGCCGTCAAGCTTCTGCTCGAGCGCGGGGCCAACCCCAACATCCGCTGCGAGGGAGACAATGCCTACCCATTGCACTTCGCCGTCGAAAAGAATCTCGTTCCGATCATTCATCTGCTTGTCGAGCACGGCGCCGATACCGTCGGCGAGGGCGACTATCACGAGCTCGGCGTTCTCGGTTGGGCTACCGCTTGGGAATATCTGCGCGCCGACCCGGAGACGGTGAATTACCTGCTCGCCCACGGCGCCCGGCACAACATCTTTTCCGCTGTAGCGATGGGAGACACGGACGCGATCCGAGACCTCGTCAGCCGCACGCCCGGCGATCTCGAAAAGCGGATGAACGGCACCCTGATGCGCCGCATGCCGCTGCATCTGGCGGTCATGAAAAAGCAGCCCGTGTCTTTGACTAGGCTGCTCGACCTTGGCGCCAACACCGAATCGCTCGACGAGGCCGGGCTCACCGCGCTGGACCAAGCCGCGCTGCTGGGC